>NZ_JBHTTU010000049.1:42882-52858 GCF_042794375.1 Kitasatospora sp. NPDC056531
TCTTCCCGCTCCCTCCTCTCCCTGCCCCCCCCCCCCTCCCCCCCCGCCGCAGGTCGTTCAAGGGCCTTACGTCAGGGTCACCCCGACGGTCGCGGTCCAGATGTTGTCGTTCGAGGCCGCGGGTGCGACGGCGCTGCCCCAGGCCAGTACCAGCCGGGTGGGCGACAGCGCGGAGAAGCCGAAGGTGTCCCCGGGCCACACCGAGCCCGTCCCGAAGTCATGTGAGACCTGGACCGGGGCGGACAGCCACCCCTTCGTCGTCGAGTAGGTCCGGAGGTACTGGGCGTAGCCGCGCGGGTCACTGCTCGACAGCCAGCCCACGTACACGATCCCGGGCGGCCCGGCGACCACCTGCATGATGTGGGGGACGTTCAGGGTGTCCGCGGGCACCTGCACCGGCGCGGACCAGGTCGCACCGTGGTCCTGCGAGTAGGACAGCCATCCGGTGTCGCTGTTCGAACCCTGGGTGTCCCAGGTCGCGTACAGCGTGCCGTCCGGGCCGAGCGCCTCGCTGCCGTCGATCCACCACTCGCCGTTGTTCATCGACCCGGCGTCGCCGCCGATCCGCACCGGCTGCGACCAGGTCGCGCCGCCGTCGGTGGAGCGGGTCGCGTAGGTGTAGGCAACAGTCAGGTCGTCGGTCGGGACGTTGGTGACGACGTAGCCCTGGTAGAGCACGTCGAGCGAACCGTCCGGCTCGACCGTGACGGGCGCGCTGTCGGCCCCGCTGTTCGGGTAGCCGGGGCTGATGTGCGACATCCGGCTCCAGGTCCGGCCGCCGTCGGTGGACTTCTGCATCACCGCGTTGACGTCGCCGGTGGCGAAGGAGCAACTGCCGCTCGGCGCGCAGACGAAGGTCACCGCGGCCGCGCTCGGCCCGTAGTCCCAGGTCAGGTACAGCGTCCCGTCCGGGCCGGCGGTGATGAAGTCCCGGTCACCCCAGTTGTTCGCGTCCGGCGGGACGATCGCGCTGACGGTCTTGAAGCTGGCGCCGTGGTCGGAGCTGACGTCGACGACGGGGTAGGTCAGGCCGGAGCGGGAGACCATGAACGCCACGTAGACCGTGCCGTCCGGCGCGACGGTGATCGCCGGGTCCCAGGTGCGGCTGCCCTTCTGGCCGACGCTGCCCGGCAGCATGACCGGCGTGCCGAAGCTCGCCCCGCCGTCCAGCGAGTCCGCGAATCCGATGCCCTTGCAGCCCATCCACGTGTCGTACACGGCGTTCACCGTCGGATCGACGGCCTGGATGGTCTCGGCGTTCTGCCCCGTGCAGGCGGCCGAGATGTTCATGGGGGTGCTGATCGCGTAGGCCGCGTTCAGCCCGGCGGAGTGGTTCTGGTGCTCACTCGGCTGGACGGACTCGGCGGACTGGACGGAGCTGGGGGTGTCGACCGGCGCTGCCTGCGCCGGTCCCACCGCGAGAGCGAGGGCGGTGACCCCGGCACAGAGGCCGGCTATCAGGGATCTGAGCGTGGCGCGACGTGGACGTGCGTGCACGGCTGATCTCCTCCGGATGGAAGCGGGTTGAGGGTAGCGAGCCGTCGGCACCGCCGTTGCCTCCGGCTCCCGGACGGGATTCCCACAACCGCCGCTTCCGAAGCCCCCTGCCCACGGGCCCCTGCCGAAGCCCCGCCGCCCGGCGCACCGTCCGGTCGGCGGGGCCCGCCCACGTCCCAACTGGTCAGCGCGGGGCGATCTGGCTGGTGATGGTCGGATCGGTGATCGCGCCGTCACGGGCCAGCAGCAGCGCCTTGCTGAGGATGACCGCCAGCATGTGGTCACCCTCGAACGGCAGTTGAGGCTGTCCGTCGGCCGGCCCGTCGGTGCCGGGCACGATGCACAGATAGGTGTCGTTCGGCGACATCAGGATGTTGCCCGAGCCCAGGTGGATCCGGTACGTCCGCAGCTCGCCGCGGACCTCCAGGAAGCGCCCGTCCACCGTGCAGCGCTCCCCCACCGCGAGCCGGGGCAGCAGCCGGGCCAGCAACTCGCCGCGCTCACGGGCGCTCTGCGACAGTTCGCCGAAGCTGTACGACTGCCAGTAGTCGCGGTACCGGCCGTCCGGCCCGCCGTCCGACCAGGCCGGGTCGTTGCCGACGCTGGTCACGCCCACGAACAGGTCGACGTCACGCAGCACTTCGCTCAGCACCAGCGGCGGCACCTCGGCGAGCGGCACCGGCTCGACGAGTTGCACTCCGGGCCGCATCACCGGACCGTACTGGCCGCTGCCCGCGTGGGTGGCGTTCTCCGGCGCGTCGATCGGGTAGAAGCGCACCTGGTCGGTACCCAGGTGCTCGAAGTTTGCCCACAAGTCGGCATCCATGCCGTGCACCCGGAACTCGGCGCGCAGCCCCCACTCGGGCAGCAGCCGCTTCGGGGCGGCGAAGGAGTTGTCCACCGCGAGTTGCAGCTGACTGTGCCAGCCCCGGGCGGTGGCCAGGGCGTGGAACCGGTGCTGGCGCAGGACGTGCGCGGCGAAGCGGTTGGAGTACACCCGGGTGTGCTCCTCGGCGGCGGTGAGCAGGTACACCTCCCGGTGCGCCTGCTTGAACGGCTGGACGAGGCCCTGGCGTTCCAGCACGGCGCGCCAGGCGAGCACGCTCTCGGGCGGGCAGGCGACCGGGTGCCACAGCTCGACGGAGGCGTCCGCGGCGGGCGCGAGTTCGTCGCCGGTCGCGGTGCGCAGGGCGCCGTCCAGCCAGGCACAGGCGGTGCCGTCCACGGTCCAGATCAGCCGGCGGGCCACGGTGCCGACCAGCGGGTGGTCCAGGAGGCGCTGCCGCCAGGGGCCGTACCGCCAGCTGCGCCGCGCCAGGAACTGCCGCTCCAGCCGCTCGGACTGGGCGGTCAGCATCTTCTCCAGGTCCTTGACCGTGGCCTTGAACTCCTTGAGCCGATCGGCGTGTTCACGGCGCACCGCGGCGGGCGGGGTCTTCACCGCACGGCCGGCCTCGTTGTACCAGGTCTGGCGGGCCCGGAAGCCCTCCACCACCAGCTCCACCCGGGCCTCGCCGCCGAAGCGTTCGACGCGTCGGCCGATCTCGGTCAACCCGTAGGAAGGGACCGAGAGTTCCTCGATCTCGGCCCGGCTGAGACCGAGTGCGGCAGCCCGGTCCCGGAGCGCCTTGTCCAACTCCTTGACGGTGCCCTTGTACGTCACCCGGGTGGTGAGGATGGCCAGTTGGGCGAGGCCGTCCTCGCCGTCCAGACGGGCGAGGGAGTGCACGGCGGCGTTGGCCACCTTGGGCGCCCGGGGGCCGATGCCGGGTGCCTTGCGCAGCGCGGACTCGACCAGCCGGGCCAGCACCCGGGCGCTGTCGGGATGGGCCGGGGTCAGGGCCAGCAGCAGGGCGAGTCCGCGCAGCGCGTCCAGGTTGTGGGGGTCGAACTGGTCGACTCCCTCGCCGCGCGCCTCCGCGACC
This sequence comes from Kitasatospora sp. NPDC056531, assembly GCF_042794375.1. NCBI lineage: Bacteria > Bacillati > Actinomycetota > Actinomycetes > Kitasatosporales > Streptomycetaceae > Kitasatospora > Kitasatospora sp. NPDC056531. The sequence goes on from NZ_JBHTTU010000049.1 coordinate 46,305, forward strand.
AGGTCGAGGGTGCGCGGACGACCGACCAGCGAAAGCCACTCGGTGATCCGCTCGCGGGCCCGCTCGGGGCCGACCGCGTCGATCAGGGCGCGCCCGGTCCCTTCCCAACGGGCGGTCGGTTTGGCGGACTTGGCCTCGACGGCGTGCTTGACCAGGTCCGCCCACGGCCGATCGGTGCCTGCGGGCGAACCGGGCTCGTCGAGCGCGGCCAGGACCTGGTCCGCCCAGGCCTCGCCGGGGCTGAGCAGGGGCTCGGGCAACGCGGCCGCGAGGTCGATGACGAGGCTGTGGTGAGGCCGGACCATCTGCGCCGATCGGCGCACGGCGGCGACCACCGCACCGTCGATCGGGCGGCCCGCCTCCAGTTCGTCGCTGATCAGTCGCTCGGCCGTGTGCAGTTCGGCGAGGTGCCACTGGCGGCCCATCAGGTGCAACCAGTCCTCGCGGAGCTCGCGGGCCGGCCCCTGCGGAAAGCCCTGGGAGACCATCGAGGCCAGCCGGATCAGCGCGTCGCGCCGCTGCGCCGCCTCATCGGTCTCCACGGGCCGCCAGAGCATCAGCATCCAGCGCACCAGGCTCGCCACCAACGCGGCCCGGGTGTTGCGGTGCAGCTCCAGCACCCGCTCGCGGACCGGCGCCACGCGCTCGGCGGACCAGTCGCCGCCGACCGCGGTGTCGACCTCCACGAGCGCCGCGCCGATCGCGTCCACGTGCCCGGTGTCGAGCGCGTCGAGCAGCCGCCCGACGGCGGGGTCGAGCAGATCGGTCGTTGTCATTCAGCCACCTACCAGCGGTACAAGTTTCAGGAAGCACACCTCGGTGTCGGTGCGCAGGTCCAACTCGGCGTCCAGGTCCTCGACCTGGCGGTCGCCGACCAGCACCAGGAACCCGTTGCGGCCGAACGCCTCGACCGCGCTCAGGAACTGCCGCTCGGGATCGATCGCCTGGCCCGGCACCCGCAGCCGGAACCCGTTCAGGGTTCGCTCGGTCTCGGTCGGCTGCACCAGGCCGTGGTAGATCTCGGGGCGGCGGGCGTTGTGCTCGGCCACCTCCTGGAGCACCCGGCGGCGGATCAGCTCGCGCAGCGTCAACCGCTCCTCGTCGGCGGGGAGCCACAGCCGCCAGGCGTCCCGCCGCAGCCCCGATGTCGTCTCGTCGACGAAGGTCACTGTCGCCATGCCGCAGACCCTAGTCAGCGGCACCGACAGCCGGTCCGGCGGGACGGGTCCGGCGGCCGCCCCCGGTCCGAGGTGGCCGCCGGCCGCCCCGTGCAGGACTGTTCCCCAGCCCCGCGAAACGCCGTAGCGTGGCTCCATGAGCACCCACCCGTTCCCCCGGTACGACGCCGTGATCGTCGGCGGCGGACACAACGGCCTGGTCGCGGCCGCCTACCTGGCGCGCGCCGGGCGGCGGGTGCTGGTCCTCGAACGACTGCCCGGGGTGGGCGGGGCCGCGGTCTCCACCCAGGCGTTCCCGGGCGTGGACGCCCAGCTGTCGCGCTACTCCTACCTGGTCAGCCTGCTGCCGCGGAAGGTGGTCCGGGACCTCGGGCTGCGGCTCGACCTGCGACGGCGCCGGATCGCCTCCTACACCCCCACCGTTCGGGACGGGAAGCCCACCGGACTGCTGGTGGACGCCGCCGACCCCGGCCGCACCCTGGACTCGTTCCGGGCGCTGACCGGCACCGACCGGGAGTGGCAGGCCTGGCAGCGCTTCTACGGGATGACCGGCCAGGTCGCCGAACGGGTGTTCCCGACGCTCACCGAGCCGCTGCCCTCACGCGCCGAACTGCGCCGACGGATCGGGGACGAGACCGCCTGGACGGACCTGTTCGAGCGGCCGCTCGGCGAGGCCGTCGAGCGGGCCTTCGCCGACGACCTGGTGCGCGGGGTGGTCCTGACGGACGCGCTGATCGGCACCTTCACCCACGCCCACGACCCCTCGCTCCGGCAGAACCGCTGCTTCCTCTACCACGTGATCGGCAACGGGACGGGCGACTGGGACGTCCCGGTCGGCGGGATGGGCGCGGTGACCGGCGCACTGGCCGAGGCGGCGCTGGCGGCCGGCGCGGAGATCCGGACCGGCTGCGAGGTCACCGGGATCGCCACCGACGGCCGCGCCGACGCCGAGGTGTCCTACCGGCACCGGGACGGCGAGGCGACGGCGGCGGCGCGCCGGGTGCTGGTGAACGCCGCGCCGGCCGCCCTGGCCCGGCTGCTGGGCGAGGACCCGGGGCCCGCGCCGGAGGGCGCCCAGCTGAAGGTCAACATGGTGCTGCGCCGCCTGCCGCGCCTGCGGGACACCACCGCCGACCCGCGCGAGGCCTTCGCCGGGACCTTCCACATCGCCGAGGGCTACCGCCAGTTGGAGACCGCGTACACCGAGGCGCGGGCCGGCCGGATGCCCTCCGCGCCGCCGTCGGAGATCTACTGCCACACCCTCACCGACCCGTCGATCCTCGGCCCGGAGGCCCTCCGGCAGGGGCTCCAGACGCTCACCCTGTTCGGCCTGCACATGCCCGCCCGGCTGTTCGACGACCCGGCGGCCAAGGAACGGGCGCTGGCCGCGAGCCTGGCGCAGCTGGACGCGGTGCTGGCCGAGCCGATCGCCGACTGCCTGGCCACGGACGCCGACGGCCGGCCCTGCGTCGAAGCCAGGACCCCGCCGGAGCTGGAGCGGGAGATCGGCCTGCCGGGCGGCCACATCTTCCACCGCGACCTCGCCTTCCCGTTCGCCGTCGAGGAGGAGGACGAGGACCCGGGCAGCGCCGCCGCCCGCTGGGGCGTGGCGACCGCCCACCCGAACGTCCTGCTGTGCGGCGCGGGGGCCGTCCGGGGCGGCGGGGTCAGCGGCATCCCCGGGCACAACGCGGCGCAGGCCGTCCTGGCGGACCCGGACCGCTGACGGGCCGGACGGCCACCCGCCGGTCACCAACGGCGATCGCCCGGTGGCCGTCCGGCCCTCGCAAGCGGCCCGGCCTCGGGAAACCTGGCAGGTCACTCCCAGTAGCGATTTACTGAGAGTGAGCAGGACAGGAGTGAGCAGGACAGGAGGGAGGCCCTCCGATGGAATGTCCGCACCCACCCGGGTTCCACGCCGAAGTCCGTGAACGCTACATCGCCGCCGCGGCGGAGGTGACCCGCCTGGTCCGGGCCGTCCCCGAGGACCGGTGGACGGCGCCCACACCCTGCCGGGACTGGGACGTCCGCGCCCTGGTGAACCACCTAGCCGCGCAACACCTCTGGGTCTGCCAGGCGGTTGCCGGCTACACCCCCGAGGCGATCGGCCACCGCTTCGGCGGCGACGTCCTGGGACGCAACCCCGTCGGCGTGTGGGCCATGGCCGCCGACAGCGCCGTCCGCGCACTCCACCAGCCCGGCGCCCCCGACCTCCTGGTGCACCTGCCCTACGGCCTGCGCGACGTCGGCGGGTACGCCCGGGAACTGACCGCCGAAACCGTCGTCCACGGCTGGGACCTGGCCCGGGCCCTCGGCGAGGACGGCCGAATGCCGCCCGGCGCCGCCCGCTACGCCCTCGCGGAGTTCGAGGGCTACCGCAACCTGGCCGGCACCGGCCTGTTCGACCCCCCGCTCACCACACCCCCCGGCGCCGACGCCCAGCACCAACTGCTGGCCCTCACCGGCCGCGACCCGTACTGGTCCGCCGAACGGATCTGAGGACGGACGGGACCCTCCCCGCAACCCGGTGTGGACGGGCCGCGGGGAGGGGGCCGGGCTGGTCGTCAGGCCCGGGCGAGCAGCCAGCCGCCGAGGCCGTCGCAGGCGCCGGCGTTGTAGCTGGTGGAGCGGAAGCCGGGCGGGACGGGCGAGCCCGGGCAGGCCCACAGGCCCGCGCGGGCGGTGTTGTGGCGCCATGAGCCGGCGCCGTCGCAGCCGTAGGTGGTGTGGCCGGTGATCACGTAACCGGCCACCACCGGGGAACCCGAGCAGGTCCAGATCCCGTCGTGCGGCAGGTTGTGCTGCCAGCTTCCGATGCCGCCGCAACCGGCCCGCAGGTGGTTGCTGATCACGTACCCGGGCACGACCGGCGAACCGGAACAGGTCCATATGCCGTCGTGGACGAGGCTGTGGCGCCACGAGCCGATGCCCCGGCAGCCGTAGGTGGTGTGGTCGGTGATCACGTAACCGGCGACCACCGGGGAGCCGGAACAGGTCCAGATCCCGTCCTTCGCCGGCTGCTGGTACCAGGAGCCGTACCCGCCACAGCCCTTGCTGTCGTAGTCGGTGATGACGTTCCCGGCCGCGACCGGCTGCCCGGAGCACGCCCACTTGCCCGAACCACCCCACGCCGGCTTGGCCTCCGCCACGGACATCCCGGAGACCGTGCCGCCCAGGACGACGGCTGCGACCAGCGCGAACGCCGCCGCGGCCGCCCCGATCCCCCTGCCGACGACCGCGGCCCTCGCACGCCTCAACAGCTGATGAACACTCATAATGCTGGCACTCCAGTCGAGTTGGAAGTCGGCGAAGCGTTTCGACCGCCGGGCATCCGGCAGCGGAACGGGAGTCACCCTAGCGTGGTGAAGGCGTGATGATTCAGTGGAGATCCCAGGAAATCGGCGGCGGGGATCAGCTTGTCCGAAAGCTGCCATGACGGTCCGTCATCCCACCTCGCCGTGACGGACCAGGAGCCACCGGCGCCGCACGAGCATCGGGCGCCGACGGGCGGGCGCCTGCGAGCGGGGCCGTCCGGTGTCGCGGGACGGCCGTCCCGTTCTCCGCCGCGGCCACGGGGACCCCCCGCCCCCGGCCCCCCTCGGCCTCCTCCGGTCGGTCGCCGCGCCACCGCGCCCGGCAGGTGTGAACCCCTCCGTCCCGAGGTGTGACGTGACCCTGTCTAGTTCGATCGCTTCCCGGTGTGGTGGGATGTGTGCCCACGGGGTGACGAGTGCTGGTGGGGGTGTGTGGTGCGCAGTGGACGGCTGCTGGGGCTGGACGGGGACGCGGCGCGACTGGTCGCGGTGGGACTGGTCCGGCTGGGCGCGCGGGAGTGGCTTGGCGCCACCGGCGGGGCACCGGCCTGGGTGGGCGGTCTACGGGCGGCCTCGTTCGCGGATGCGTGGCTGTCGTTCGGCGACGCACCGGCGCCCGGCCTGCGGGTGCCCGCGCCGGCCGTGCTGCGGGCCGTCGCGGAACAGGCCGCCGAGCTGGTCCTCCGGTCCTGTGGGGACGACGGCCCGGCGGCGCTGGAGTGGCTCGGGCAGCGGTCGGCCGAGGCTCGCGAGCAGGCGCACCGGGAGGGCGTGGCACACCCGGCCGAGCCCTGCGCGCTGACCCTCGTGTGGCACGGGGTGCAGGCGCTGGCCGCCGAGGACGGGCCGTCCCACGGCAGGCGCATCGAGGAGCGCGGTGCGGCCTACGTGCGGGAGCGGCACCGCCGCCAGGACACCCTCGCGCTCGTGCTGTGCTGCGCCCGGATCGCCGCCGCCGCGCTGGTGGACCTGGGCGAGGGCGACCCGGAGCGGGTGGACGGGTGGCTGGAGGAGGACGCGGCGCGCGCCATGCCGCGCGGCGGGCCCGTGCCGCTGTGGGTGCCGGGGCGGCCCGCGCAGCCGACCGGCTGAACCACGGCTGCCGGGGGGCGCCGTTGTTCAGCCGTCCGAGCTGTCCGAGCTGTCCGAGCTGTCCGAGCCGTCCAGGAGGAGGACCGCGCGGTTCGAGCGGAGCCAGGCCCGCTCGGCCGCCATCTCGGCCGCGTCACCGCGGGCGAGGAAGCTTGCCCACGGCTCCTGGCCGCGCCCGCCGAGCCGTTCGATGCGCTCGGCCTCGCGGGACTGGACGGCATCCAGCGCGTCGAGCACGGCGGCCGGCTGCGCGCCGTAGGCGGCGCAGAGGGCGTTGAGGCGGCCCCGCAGCGTGTGCTCGCCGACGATCGCGGCTCTCCGCTGCTGATCGGCGGGCCGCAGCGGCACCGCGTACCAGGCGAGCTGCGCGAGGTCGTCGAGGGCGTGGCCGGGTGCTGCGAAGTCCCAGTCGATGAAGCCGACCAGCCGATCGCCGTCCCAGATGGAGTTCCACGGGCCGAGGTCGCCGTGCCGGATGACCATGCCGGGCCGCCACTCGTTCCCCTGGCCCTGCCAGCGCGCGTCGGCCGGTGGCCGGAAGTCCCGGACGGCCTCGTGGTACTCGCGCAGCCAGTGCCCCAGCTCGCTGATTCCGCCGGTCGAGCGCAGAGCCGGCGGCCAGGGCGAGAACGCGGGTTCGCCGTGCAGCAGGGAGAGCACCTCATCGGTGCCGTCGATGCCGTGAAGTCGCGGGGCCCGGGTGAAACCCACCGTTTCCAGGTGGGTCAGCAGGGCGTGCACCGCCGGCGTCCACTCGCCGACCGGCCGGCGGATCGTGTCGCCGATCCGCCGTACCGTGGTCACGCTGCCCTTGTCCGTGGCGCCGTCCTCGATCACCGGGTCAGCCTAGCCGTACGCCCGGGTCAGCCTGGCGGGAGTTGGAGCGGTGGGGGGGGGGGGGGGGGGGCCCCGGAGGGACATCACCCCCCCCCCCAAAACGGGGGGGAGCAAGCATGAGGGGGGGCTTGTG
>NZ_JBHTTU010000049.1:52868-55286 GCF_042794375.1 Kitasatospora sp. NPDC056531
TGCGCGGGTTTGTTGTGGGGAGTCGGGGCCTCGCCTGACCGCCAGCCCACCCGCGCCCCCCTCCCCCCCCTCCCACCACGGGGTGGAGATCAGCGCGGGCCGGGGTCGCTGGTGCCCGGGCGGCCGTTCTCCAGGTGGCCGGCCCAGCGGCGGCGGAACGCCGGTCCTTCCGGGGCCTCGACGGTGACGTCGTACCAGCGGCTCTCGGCGCGCAGGTCGAAGGTGAACCGGGCCGAGGCGCCGGAGCGGAGCGTGCGGCTCTGCTGCGAGCCCTTCGCGTAGGCGTTCCCGGCGGTCACCGTCCGGGTCGTCGACCCGTTGTTGGAGACCGTGACCCGCACCTGCGTCTTCGACGGCTCGAAGCGCGCGACCAGCTCGGCCTCGGCCGTGCCCTCGAACTCCTGCACCGAGCCGTTCGGTCCGTGGGCGACGAGGTGGTAGCCACCGGCGCCGGTCAGCGGCCAGTAGTCACCGAGGGTGTCGCCGGCCGAGACCGTGTAGCGGCGAGGGGCCGCCGTCGGCGCCGTCCGGTCATAGACGTACAGCCACGCGCCCGCCGAGCCCTGGTTGTCCAGTTCGAGCTGGAACCGCCCCGCGGTGACGGTCTCCTCCTCGTTGACCCGCAGGTCGTACGGGAGGGCGCGGGCCGGGCGGGTGCCCGGTTCCTGGGTGGGCATCCGCTGGGGCAGCGGCACCTGGTAGGGCTTGCCCCGGGAGGCGATCGGCGCGGGCACCGGGATCGACACCCGCCGCGCGTCCGCGCCGGAGAAGTCGAGCGCCGAGGTCAGGTCGCCGCAGACCGACCGGCGCCAGGCGCTGACGTTGGGCTCCTCGATCCCGAACCGGGCCTCCAGGAACCGCAGCACCGAGGTGTGGTCGAAGGTCTCCGAGCACACCCAACCGCCGCGCGACCACGGGGAGATGACCAGCAGCGGCACACGCGGGCCGAGGCCGATCGGCTGCAGCCCGCCCCGGTCGGCGCCGGGAACCAGCGGACTCATCTCACCCGGGTACTTGGCGAGGTCGAGCAGCTCGTCACCGAGGCTCGCCTCCAGGTCGGAGGAGACCAGGCCCTGGCCGCCCGCGCGGCTGACCACCGGCGGCATCGGCGGGACTACGTGGTCGAACAGGCCGTCGTTCTCGTCGTAGTTGATGAGGAAGACGGTCCTGCCCCAGACCTCGGGATTCGAAGTGAGCGCGTCCAGCACGAGATTGATGTAGTACGCGCCGTCGGTGGGCGTGGCGGAGGGGTGCTCGCTGTACTTGTACGGCGGGACGATCCAGGAGACCTGGGGCAGCCGACCCTGTTCGACGTCGGCCCGGAACTCCTTGAGCGTGTGGTCGGTCGCCCCCTTGTCGACGAGCGGACCCGACGCGCCCTCGGCGACCTGGTACCGCTCGAAGAACATCAGCGAGTTGTCGGTGTAGTTGTCCGTCGGGGTACCCGGCTCGCCCGAACCGCCCTGGTACAGCTTCCAGCTGACGCCGGCCGACTCCAGTCGCTCGGGGTACGTCGTCCAGGTGTAGCCGTTGGTGCCGTTGCGCTCCCACAGGCCGGGGCCGTTGGGCCTACGCCCGTACACGTTGCGGGGGTCGCTGGTGCCGGTCCAGAGATAGATGCGGTTGGGGGCGGTGTCGGCGTGGACGGAGCAGAAGTACGAGTCACAGACGGTGAAGGCGTCGGCCAGGGCGAAGTGGTACTGCAGGTCCTGACGCTTGAGGTGACCCATCGTCATGACGTCCTGCTTCTGGTGCACCCACTGGTCGTGGCGCCCCTCGTTCCAGGCGAGGTGGCCGCTGCTCCACCCGTGGTCGGTACCGGCCTGGTGCTCGGTGGTGTTCCTGGGGTCGATGTACCAGGGCAACACCTCCTGCTCGGAGGCCGGCAGACCGCGGTCATGGTAGCGACCGGTTTTCACCGCGGCAGCGGGCTGGTGCCAGTTGGGCCTGCCGTCCGGCAGCTGCGTGGGGCGCGGGTCGTCGAACCCGCGCACGCCGCGGAGGGTGCCGAAGTAGTGGTCGAAGGAACGATTCTCCTGCATCAGGATGACGACGTGTTCGACGTCCTCGATCGAACGGGTCCTGCTGATCGCGGGCAGGGCCAGAGCCTTGCTGACCACGGGCGGGAACGCGCCGAGGCCTGCGGCGGCTACGGACGCGCCGCCCAGATGGAGGAATCGGCGCCGGTCGATGGAGGCCATGTGAGGTCCTTCCCGTCATGAATGCATGCGTTGGCCGGGGAGGCTCGAACATAGGGGCCACAGGCAGGCCGAACACAGTCCGCAGGCGAACGCCGCATGAGCTTTCGGCCAACTCCTGACCGGGAAACGCGAAAAGGCCCCACCCGGAAACCGGGTGGGGCCTTCTCTGAATGATTGTTCGGCGGCGTCCTACTCTCCCACAGGGTCCCCCCTGCAG
>NZ_JBHTTU010000050.1:0-30585 GCF_042794375.1 Kitasatospora sp. NPDC056531
CCTGCGCATAGGGCGGGAAGGCTGTGGGTCAATCACAGTTCCTTCTCCGTTCCGCCGCGATCGCGATCGCGGCGGAACGGAGCGCAATGCAGGGCGAATAGGGAACGGATGAGAAGGGCGGGCCCGCGTCGTTGGGCGCCCCACCCACCCATCCCACAGCCAAGGGAGTGTTCCCACCCGGCCCGACCCAGCAATCAGCGCGATGGGTGGGCGGCCCGGCCGACAGTGGCCGGGCCGCCCGAAACCAGGGGAAAGCAAGTGACCGGAGCGAACCGGGCGGGCCCGCGTCCAAGATCCGAGCCCGCCGGATCCCTCGCGCCCCCCTCGCACCTGCTCCTCCGCCGACAGGCGCGTCAGCAGGCTGGAGGTCAGGCGGCTTCGGCTCGGTCCAACCCAGCGGCACCCGGTTGCGCGAGCCAGACCAGCCGAGAGGTGATCCCCGGTCGCCCGGCGAAGTGCCGCAGGGCTCGTTCGGGAGATGCGAGGGTCATTCGCGCCCGCCCGTCGATGCTGATCACATGTGTAGGCCCGTCATTGTCGACGAGCCCCCAGGCCGCGACCCATCCGTCGGCATCCGCAGGGCTGTCGCCGCACACCTGCACGACGGCGAACAGCCGGGGTGCGGTGTCGAGCACGAGCTCGCACGGCTCCTGGTCGAAGGTCGGGTTGGCCGCCAACCCAGGCGTGACCGGGCGGGGGTTTGGCGAGGGCGTAGCGGTCATGGAAGTCTCCTACGTAAACGGGAGTTGGACGCCACGCTGCCGCCACCACGGGCAGCGACCGTCCCTGACGCAGGATCAAAAATAGCCAGTCGGTAGTATGTAGTCCACCGCCGCCAAGGAATTCATATCACTGTCACCCTAAAGGGTGACGGCACCGACGACGTCGGTTGAGAGAGAGGAGACAGCGGATGCCGCCCAGCAAGATTCCGCCGAGCATCCGGCAGCGGCGACTCGGCGCTGAGCTGCGTCGGCTGCGCGAGCAAGCAGGGCTGTCGGTCACGCGAGCCGGGGAACTGCACGGCACCCCGCAGTCCCGGATCAGCAACATCGAGTCCGGGGGATACCCGGTGAGCGCGGATCGGGTACGAGCCCTGGCGCGCCTCTACGGCTGTGCGGACGAAGCCCTGATCGACGCGCTGGCCCGCATGACCGGTGGCCGCACGCGGGGCTGGTGGGAGGAGTACCGCGAGATCCTGCCGGCCGGAGCGCTCGACCTGGCCGAACTCGAACACCACGCCCAGTCGCTGCGGATCGCCTCAGCTATTCACATCCCCGGACTTCTCCAGACCCCGGAACACGCTCGCGCGCTCTTCCGGGATGTTGTCCCACCCTTCTCGCCGCCGGAAGTGGAACACCTCGTCTCCCATCGCATCAAACGGCAGGCGGTGCTCTACGGCGAGCAGCCGATCCCGCTGTCGGCCGTCGTTCACGAGGCCGCTTTGCGAATGGGCTTCGGCGGCCCGGAGATTGCCCGGGAGCAGTTGGAATACCTGCTGACCGCGAGCGAGCAACCTCACATCGACCTGAGGGTGATCCCGTTCGGCACCGGCAGCTACCCGAGCTCCGGCGCCGGGATCGTGTACTTCAACGCCGAGGTCGCGCGATTGGACAGTGTTCAGGTCGACGGAGACAGGTCTGAGTTCATCGACACCGAGCCGCAGTTGATCAAATATCGAGCCGTGATGGATCGGTTGGCAGCAAGTGCACTCAAGCCCGACGCATCCCGTGACCTCATCCGCCGTATCGCCCAGAGCATCTGAGAGAGGACCGCGCATGGCCGTTCAGGACTGGCAGAAGTCCTCATACAGCGGCGACGCCGCCAACTGCATATACGTCTCGACAACCGTCGACTGTGACATCAAGATCCGGGAGAGCGACGACCCCGACACTGTCATCACCACCACGCCTGACACACTCCGCGCCCTCCTACGCGGCATCAAGGAAGGCGAGTTCGACCACCTGACGACGTAATTCTCCTCGGCCGGGCCGCCTGCGCGTACAACCAGCTGCTGTGGTTCCGCCGGACCGAACTGCGCCGCGACGACCTGACGCCCACCGAGCGCGCGAGCTTCCAGAGCGCGTACGACGAGGGCCTGCCGGCCGTCCGCTACCTCATGCGCGAACTCGAACTCCTGCGTGAGCACTTCTCCCCGCACGGGGTGGAGCTGCTGGCCGACCTGCGTCACCACACCGACCAGCTGTAGTGCCACGCTGAGCAGAACCGAGTGAGGGAGGGTCCTGGTGCTCCAGCACCTCATCACTCAAGACGCCGACCTGCGTATGGTCCCCAGAGACCGCGACGAGCTGACCACCGCGGTCGGCCAACTCCACGAGGAACTGCGGGCCTTGCCCGAGGAGAGCGACCCCGCGCGTGCTCGGGTCCTGACCAGGTGGATCGGCATCGGCCAGATGTGCCTGGGCCATCACGAGGAGGCCCGTACGCTCCTCCGGCAGTCGCTCGACCTGGCCGCAGCGATTGGCAACATCCGGGCCGTCGTCGCCACCGGGCTCAACCTCGGCGACGCGCACCGCTACGCCGGTGACGTGCAGACTGCGGACGCGCTCTACCGCAGTGCCCTGAACACCGCGCGAAGCCAGCACCCGGAACTGGTTGACTTCGCGCTTCAGCACACCGGTAAGCACCTCATGGAGCGCGGCGACCTCGCGGATGCCCAGGCCCATCTCCAAGAAGCGCTGCGGCTGCGGATCGCCAAGGGGGACGCCGGGCTGGTCGAGTCCACGCAGGCCGCACTCGCTCGGGTGGAGATGCTGATCGGCCAGGCCGACGCATCGGCGGCAGGCGGCGCGGTGCTGCGCCGGTGAAGCGGTCAGTGGACCTCATGGCTCCGGTCCCGCACCACAGCCCGGACGCCGGCCCGGTGGGCGGAGGACTTCCCCAACCTCCGGGACGCTGTGCACGGGCTCACCGCACACCAGCGCGTGCATCCGCGCCACCTGGAGCATCCCCCTCATCAGCTTCGGCTTCCGCGCGCGTGATCAGGCTCTGCGCACGTTCACGAACCTCCCGCCGGTCCCTCGGTAGGGAAGGTGTGTTCAGCCGATCCGGTACCCCCGTCCCGCTTACGGCTTGGCGATCGTCGGGTCGTCCACCGGCGGCTTCGGCAGCGGGATCGGCTCGGCCGCCCGGTAGCGCGGCGAGGTCGGATCGGACAGCGCCGACGGCGGCGAGGGCTCGGCGATCGCCACCCCGGCGGCCACCGTCGTGGCCTCCTCCTTGACCTTGATCCCGGCCCGGTCGAAGGCCGACTTCAGCCGCTGGCGCAGCGCCCGGGAGACCACCGGCGCCTTGCCCGGGGCCGTCCGGGCCTCGACCCGCACCATCACCGAGTCCGCCGCCACCGACTCCACGCCCAGGATCGACACCGGCGCCCAGACCAGCTCGTCGTACGGCGCCTCCTTGGCCAGCGACTCGGCGGTCTCCTGGATCAGGTCCTCGACCCGCTGCAGGTCCTCCTTGTACCCGACCTGCACGTCCACCGAGGCGGTCGCCCAGCCCTGGCTCATGTTGGCGATCCGCTTCACCTCGCCGTTGCGGATGTACCAGATCTCGCCGTTGGCGCCGCGCAGCTTGGTCACCCGCAGCCCGACCTCCAGCACCGTGCCGGTGGCCACCCCGGTGTCGACGTCGTCGCCGACGCCGTACTGGTCCTCCATGATCATGAAGACTCCGGAGAGGAAGTCCGTCACCAGGTTGCGGGCGCCGAAACCGATCGCCACACCGGCCACACCGGCACTCGCCAGCAGCGGCGCCAGGTTCACCCCGAGCGCGGAGAGCACCATCAGCGCCGCCGTGCCCAGGATGCTGAACGAGGCCATGCTTCGCAGCACCGAGCCGATCGCCTCCGACCGCTGCTGACGCCGCTCCGGGTTCACCACCCCGTGGTTGGCCAGCAGCCCGCCGAGCCGGCTCTCTTCCCGGTGCTCGTGGCTGCGCGCCATCCGCGCGATCAGCTGGGTGATCAGCTTGTTCACCACGGTCCGCAGGACCATCGCCAGCACGACGATGAAGACGATCCGCAGACCGCCCGCCAGCCAGCTCTGCCAGTGGGTGTCGAACCAGCTGGCCGCCTGCTTGGTGGTGTCGGTGACCTCCTGCGCACTGGTGGGGATGTGCAGCTGTGGCAGCTCCGGCGCGGTGGGGGAGGGCGCCGGCGTCGGGGTGGAGAGCGTCGAGGACGCGTCGGTCAGACCGGTGGCGCCGGAGCGGAACACGTGCGGGACCTTCCTTGCTGGGGGCGTGACGGGCCCGCGCCGCCGCAAGCGGCCCGCGGACCGTGCGACTCAGCCTAGCCGTTGCCGAACACCCGCCCGGACACGCCGAAGGGCGTACGGAAGATCCCGGACGCCCCGTCAACGCCCCGGTGCGCTCCCCTTATGCACCGCCCCCGCGCCACCCGGACCGACCCCGAACGGCCCAGGCAGGCCGCCGTACGGGCCAGGGCGCTGCTCCGACCGGCCGAGCCGTCCCCCGGGCGGGACACCGTGCCGCACCCCGGCGCCGCCGTGGTGCAACCCGACCTTTCCCAGGGCATACCGGGTATGACACAAGCCACACCCGGGGTTCATGTCGGGTCCGTTACACAGGAGTGGTGGCGCCGTACAAAGGCGTAAGGCGACACTGGGGGAGATCGCGCACTCGTTGTGCGATCCAACCGCTCGTCCCGGCGCGAGCCACGCGCCGCAGGCGTCCAAGGAGGCATCCGTGCCGCATGTCCTGGTCCTCAACGCGTCCTACGAGCCACTCGGCGTCGTATCGATGCGCCGCGCACTCATCCTGGTCCTCAACCACAAGGCGGTCAGCCTGGAGGACTCGGGAGTCACTCTGCACAGCGCCACCAGCGCCCTTCCGGCGCCGTCCGTCGTCCGACTGACCCGCTTCGTGCGGGTCCCCTTCTGCGGGCCCGTCCCGCTCACCCGCCGGGCGCTGTTCGCCCGGGACCACGGCCGCTGCGTCTACTGCGGGGCCGCCGCCACCAGCGTCGACCACGTCATCCCGCGCAGCCGGGGAGGCCAGCACCGGTGGGACAACGTGGTGGCAGCCTGCCGCCGCTGCAACCACACCAAGGCCGACCGCCACCTCACCGAACTCGGCTGGCGGATGAAGCGCCCGCCCGCGCCGCCCAGCGGCCTCGCCTGGCGGATCATCGGCACCGGGATCAAGGACCCGCGCTGGCGGCCCTACCTGGAGCCCTACGGCGGCTCGGACCAGCTGCGCGCCCCGCAGTGGGGCGAGTACGAGCACCACGACCATACCGAGCCGAACCACTCCGTCCCGATCGGCCGGGCGCACGGCGCCCACCCCGCCCCCGTCCGCCGCGGCGAGCAGCCCGAACCGCTCTCCGCCTGACCGAAGCACCACAAGGGCCCGCCCGTCATAGCGTCGGTACGCGCCTCATGGGCCGCCGCGCCCCCCCACACTGGGGAGCCCGGCGGCCCGCCGCGTTTCGCCCCCTTTTTTTGGCCCGGCTCGCCTTTCGGATCCGCTCGCCGGGCCGCTACTGCTTCGGCGGCGCCGCCGGGGGCGTGGTGGCCGCGACCCCCGGCTGCCCCGGGCCCGGCTGGCCGGGCTGGCCGGGCTGGCCGGGTTGGCCCGGCTGGGTCGGAGGGGTGGTCGGCGGCTGCGGCGGGACGGCCGGCGCGGTGACGGCGTACAGCTCGATGCCGTACAGCGAGTAGCCGAACTTGGTGGCCCGCGCCACGCCCTGCATCCGGACGAACCGGACGTTCGAGGCGTCGAAGCGCACCGTCTCGTCCCCGCCCTTGCCGTTGTCGACCGCCGCCGCGTCCGTCCAGGTGCTGCCGTCCGGCGAGACCTGGAGCTTGTACGAGGAGGCGTACGCGGCCTGCCAGTGCAGCACCGCCGCGCCCAGGTGGACGGGCTGCGGCAGCGCCAGCTGCACCCAGGCGTCGTCCTTGGCCGGCGAGGACCAGCGGGTCTTGGGGTCGCCGTCGGCGACCGCCGAGGCCGGGAAGGACGGCGTCTCGTCACCCGAGGAGGTCGCCGTCGAGCCGACCGCCAGGTCTTGCCCGCTGGTCGGCGGCACCACGTGCACCTGCAGCACCTGCTTCACGGTGGTGCCGCCCGCCACGTACGACACCGGCACCTGGTACGTCCCGGACGGCGTCCCCGGCGCGGCGGTGACCAGCAGCGGCACGCCCACCCGGCCGCCGCGCGGCACGGTCACCGGGCCGGCCGGGGTCACGGTCAGGCCCTTGGCGGCGGCCGGCACCTCGGCGCGCAGCTCGCCGGCGGTGCCCTCGGGGCGGCCGGCCTCGACGGTGGCCTGGGTCTTGGCGGGCGAGGCCGCGCCGGTGATCACGTCCAGCGCCGGGTCGGCCAGGCTGAGCCGCGCCGCGGGGACGTCCGCGTACCAGGGGATCACCTGGTTGACCACTGGCGGGTCGCCGCCGGGCTTCCAGGTCAGCCGGAAGGCATCGGCCAGCTGTCCGCCGGCCGGCAGTTCGTTGTAGCCGGGCTGCACGGTGCCGATGTCCGTCCAGGTGCCGTCGGAGCGGCGCACCGCGACGGTGGCGGTGGCGTGCACGGTCGGGTCGGTGAGCACGGTCAGCCGGTCCAGCGGACGGGCGCTGCCGAGCTCGACGGTGAGCGGCTGGTCCTGCGCGGTGGGCGGATTGGCGGCGCGGTACGCGGTGTCCGGGTTGCCGTCCAGCACGGCCGCGGCCGAGGAGCCGGGCAGCGCGTCGGGCCCGCCGGAGACGCTCGCCGGGGCCTCGTCGGGGGCGGTGACGGTGAACTCGCGCACCGCGACGGCGGTCTTCTGCGCGGCCGTGGCCCGCAGCCGTACCGCCCGTACCACCGTGCCCGGCGGCAGCTGGGCGCTGACCGTCTTCTGGTTCTTCACCACGGTGAGCTGCTTCCAGCCGCCCTCGCCGGTGCTGTACTCCAGCACGCCGTCGCGGATGTAGTCGTCCACGGCGGTCTGCGCGTCCGGGCCGTTGCCCCAGCCGCCCATCAGCACGGTGACACCGGTGATCGGCCGGCCGGCGCCCAGGTCCACGCCGACCGAGTCGCCGGGCTGCGGGGGAGCGGAGCTCCAGTAGAAGGTGTCGGCCTGGCCGTCGGTCATCAGTGCGGGCAGGTGGTCGTGCGCGGTGCCCATGGTGGTGGTCGGGGTGACCCCGCCGCTGACCACGCCGGACCAGTTGTCGGCGGCGCGCACCGCGCGGTCCAGGAACGGCGCGAGCACCCCCGCGCCGATGGTCGCCGGGGACTGGGAGAGCTGGGCGCGCAGCCGGTTGAGCTGCACCCGGGCCTTCCAGGCCGCCGCGCCGTCGCCGCCCTTCTGGGCCAGCAGCATGTCCAGCGCGGCCTGCCCGGCCAGCCCGTAGTCGTGCAACGGGCCCAGCCACGGTCCGGCCTCGGCGGCCAGCTGGGCGGTGGCCTGGGTGCCGGACAGGGTCTGCTGGGCGGTGTCCATCGCCGAGAAGGCGTCCCGCAGCGGGGCCGCGGCCTCTATCAGCTTGGCGAGGTCCGGGGTGGCGCCGGAGGTGGGCTCGGCGGCGGCCCAGAACCGGTCCAGCAGCGGCGTCAGGTAGCCGGACTCCTGCTTGGACAGGGGCGAGGAGGTGCTGTTGCCGGCCAGCGCGGTCACCGCGGACAGCGCCGATCCGGCGGGCGTGGCGGCGGCGCCGGTCGGCCCGGCCAGCGAGCGCACCGCGGCCTGCCAGGAGTCGTCGGGCTTGTAGCCGACCGGGTTCCAGGCGAAGTCGCCGGCCGTGGCGAGCGCTATCCGGGAGGCCACCGGCTGCTGCATCGCGCCGGTCAGCAGCACCGCCGAGCGGGTGGCCACCTCCGGCTCGCGGCCGGTGTAGGCGCCGAGGAAGAGCCGGTCCGGGCTGGCGTCGTTGACCGGGTAGTTGTCCATGGTGACCAGCGGGTGCCCGTACAGGCTGCCGGTGTCGGAGGTCTGGGCGCCGGTGATCTTCTCCGGGATCACCCCGCCGCCGGTCCAGGCCACCTGCACACCGCTCGGCAGCGCGTCGGCCAGCGCCTTGCGGTACGGCGTGGTGCCCTGCTTGTGGTACTCGGTGGGGACGATGGACAGCGGCGCCAGGCCCGGGTTCTTGGCGATCAGCCGGTCCTGCACCTTCTTGACCAGCGCGGCCTGCGCCTTGGCGGCCGCGGCCGGACCGCTGCCGTAGGCGTCGTGGTCGTCGTCGCAGTGCCACTCGTCGTAGCTGACGTCCAGGAACTGCAGCTGGAAGGCGGTGAAGCCGAGCTTGCGCAGCCCGTCCAGCTTCGAGACCAGCGCGTTGACGTCCTCGTCGGAGCTGAAGCAGAGCGACTGCCCCGGGTCGATCGCGTAGCCGAGGGTGACGTGGTTCTGCCGGGCCCGGTCGCCGAGCTCGCGCAGCTCCGACTGCTGCGCGGCGGGGTAGGCGTCGCGCCAGCGGGACAGCCGGAACGGGTCGTCACCGGGGGCGTAGAGGTAGAAGTTCTGCTTGGAGCGGCCCAGGAAGTCGACCTGGTCGAGCCGCTGCTGGGCGGTCCACGGGGTGCCGTAGAACGCCTCCGCGGTGCCGCGCACCGCCGCGCCGCTCGGCCAGTCCCGCAGCGCGATCCCGGGCAGTCCGAGCCCGGCCGCGCCCGGCCCCTGGCCCTGCCCGGCCGGTACGGCGGCGAGCAGCTGGCGCAGGCTCTGCGCGGCGTAGAAGGTGCCGGCCGCGTCCACGCCCGCCAGCACCACCGCGCCGTACGTCCCGCCGCCCTGGGCGGGCAGCTGACCGGCCGACAGCACGTAGCCGCCGTCCGTCATGCCCTCGGTCGAGGGCGCGGCGCCGTCCTTGGAGCCGGCCGCGACGGCCAGCTGGCGCAGCGTCCGGTCCACCTCGCCGCCGGCGTCCTCGGCGGCCCCACCGACGTACACCACCAGCGAGCCGGCGGCCGGCGTCCCGCCGTCCGGCTGCGGGGTCACCGAGGTGGCCCCGGCGATCGCCAGCACCTCGCGCACGGCGTCCACGGCGCCCCGGTCCACCCTGGGCGCAGGCACCAGCGTGACCGCGGCCGGCACCGTGACGGCCTTGCCCGCCACGGTCTGCTCCTGCGGGTGCGGGAACACCTGGGGGTTCGTCATGCTGCCCAGCGGCGTCTGCGGCGCGCTGCTCACCACGTCCGGCCCGGGCGTCGCCGCGTACGCCGCCGACGGCATCGGCCCGGCCAGCAGCCCGCCGACCACCGCCGCGGCCGCGACGCCGGCCGCGATCTGCATCGCCCGCCGCCCCGGCCGCCCCGCCGCACGCTCCGCCCGCACCGATGCCAACAGCGGCTCCGTCCCCTTCAGATCGGCGATCAGCCGGTCCGCGGTCTTCGGCGCCAGCTGACGACAGGTCCGCGCGGTGGCCCGCCGCGCACTCAGCGCCGCCGGATGCTGCAGCACCTCCCGCAGCGCCGGACTCTGCTCCAACTGCAGCCGCAGCCGCCGCCCGGCCACAACGGACACACGGGCTTGCACAGGAGCCTCCTCGACAGGCCTGGACCACAACGCGAGCAACCCCACCAGCTACCCAACCCGGTGTCAACGTCGTCGACGGCTATGTCGAATTTGCCCGGATTCCTCCGGCCCCCCAACCCGTGGTCCGAGGGCGCCCGCGACGGCCGGAATCGGCGACACCGTGCGGCGATGCGTCAGCCGGGACCTCTGGGAAGGGGGGAAGAGGGGCGCGACCGACATCCGCACCGATCGAACCGTGGCGGTCCGGCGCGATCCGCCCCGTACGGTCGTGTCGCGCAGCGTGGTCGGGTCGTCACCCGGGTAGGACTTGGGAGTCCTGACCGGGCGTTGCCGAGACATCGCAGGAGCCGCGAGTGGCCGCTTACCACGACAGTGACGGAGCCGACGGGCTGAAGGTGCCGCCGCAGGACGCGCCGCCACCGCCGGCCGAACTGGTGGCGCTGGCGCAGGCGTACGGGGTGGATGCGCGGTACCCGGGGCCGGGTGGGCAGGCGGTGGGGGCGCGGACGCTGGTGGCGGTGCTGGCGGCACTGGGGGTGGCGGCCGGGACGCCGGAGGAGGTGCGGGAGGCGCTGGAGCGTCACCGGGCCGACCAGCAGGGCCGGTTGCTGCCGCCGTGCGTGGTGGTCCGGCAGGGGCGGCGCACCGCGCTGGACGTGCCGGCCGACGCCCGGCTGCGGGTGGAGCTCGAGGGCGGGGGCAGTTGGGAACTGCCGCGCGGTCACTCGCACTGGCTGCCCGCGGACCTGCCGCTCGGGCGGCACGCGCTCAAGGCGGAGAGCAACGGCAACACGGCCGAAGCGCCGCTGATCGTCGCTCCGCAGCAGTTCCCCCAACTCCCCGGCCGCAGCTGGGGTTTCCTCGCCCAGCTGTACTCCGTCCTCTCCTCCCGCTCCTGGGGCATGGGCGACCTCGGCGACCTCACCGAGCTGGCCCAGTGGGCAGGTGCCGGGCTCGGTGCGGGCTTCGTGCAGATCAACCCGTTGCACCAGGCGCTGCCGGGCGCCCCGGGCACTCCCACCGACCCGTCCCCGTACCGCCCGTCCTCCCGCCGCTTCGCCGACCCGGTGCACCTGCGGATCGAGGCCGTCCCCGAGTACGCCTACCTGAACACCGCACAGCGGGAGCAGGCCGACGACCTGGCGCGCCGCGCCGCCCGGCTGCGCGACGAGGTGCTCGGCCACGACGGTCTGATCGACCGGGACGCCGTCTGGGCGCTCAAGCGGGAGGCCCTGGAGCTGCTGCACGAGGTGCCGCGCGGCCCAGGCCGTCAGGCGGCGTACGAGGCGTACCAGCGGCGCGAGGGCGAGTGGCTGCGCCGGCACGCGCTCTGGAACGCGCTGGCCGAGGCGCACGGCCCCGACTGGCACCACTGGCCGAAGGGCCTGCGTCACCCGGACGGCCCACAGGTCGAGCAGGCCGCCAAGGAACTCCAGGAACGCGTGGAATTCCACCGCTGGCTCGCCTGGCAGGTCGACCAGCAGCTCGCCCACGCCCAGCGCAGCGCCCGCGAGGCGGGCATGCCGGTCGGCCTGATCCACGACCTGGCCGTCGGCGTCCACCCCGACGGCGCCGACGCCTGGGCCCTCCAGGACGTCCTGGCCGGCGGCATCTCGGTCGGCGCCCCGCCGGACGCCTTCAACGCCCACGGCCAGGACTGGGGCCTGCCGCCCTGGCGCCCGGACGCGCTGGCCGCGGCCGGCTACGCCCCGTACGCGGAGCTGCTGCGGGCGACCACCCGGCACGCGGGTGCGCTGCGCATCGACCACGTGATGGGCCTGTTCCGCCTCTGGTGGGTCCCGGCCGGGCACCCGCCGACCGAGGGCGTGTACGTGCGCTATGACTCCGAGGCGATGCTCGGCGTGCTGGCCCTGGAGGCGCACCGGGCCGGGACGCCGGTGATCGGCGAGGACCTGGGCACGGTCGAGCCGGGCGTCCGGGAGGAGCTGGCGGCGCGCGGCATCCTCGGCACCTCCGTGCTCTGGTTCGAGCGGGACTGGCAGTCGAACGGCGGCATCCTCGCCCCGGAGCGCTGGCGGCCCGGCTGTCTGGCCACCCTCACCACCCACGACCTGCCGAGCACCGCGGCCCGGCTCTCCGGCGAGCACGTCGAGCTGCGGCACCGGCTGGGCCTGCTGGCCCGGTCGCTGGGGGAGGAGCAGGAGGAGGCGGCGACGGAGCTGGCGGACTGGCGGGCGGAGCTGACCGCGCTGGGGCTGCTCACCCCGGGCGAGCCGCTGTCGATGCCGGTGCTGTACCGCTTCCTGCGGGCGACCCCGGCGGAGCTGGTCGGGGTGTGGCTGCCGGACCTGGTCGGCGACCCGCGCCCGCAGAACCTGCCCGGCACCTGGGACCAGTACCCGAACTGGCGCCTGCCGGTCGCCGACGGCGTCGGCGACCCGGTCACCCTCGACCGTCTGGCCGCCGTCCCGACCGCCCGCCTGCTGGCCCACCTCCTCGCCCCGCCCTGCCCGCGCGACCAGGGCCGCTGACCGGGACGGGCCCCGCGGAGCGGAAGGCCGACCCCGACGCGCGCCCTCCCATAAGCGGCGGGTAAGTTGGAAACGTGGACAAGAGGAACGCTTTGCGAGCCGGCGCGGTCTGCGCAACGGTCACGCTGATGATGCTGCTGTCGTCGCCCGCCATGGCCCTCACCAGGGACGACGGTGACGACCCGGGTCCTGGCCTGAGCGTCGGCCAGACCATCGGCCTGTACGTGCTGATCCCGCTCGTGGCCTTCGCCGTCATCGCGGCCCTCGCGGGCATGCCGTACGGCAAGAAGAAGAAGTAGCCGTCGCGTCCACCAGGACCCAGCGTCCACCAGGACCCGCACAACCCCGAAGGGGCGCCGGACGATCCCGTCCGGCGCCCCTTCAGGCGTTCCCGACACCCGGTCAGCGAGCCCCCGCCGCCCGGTCCACCGCCTGGGCCTTGAGCGCGCGCTCGATCCCGGCCCGCGCCTCGACCACCTGGCGCCGCAGCGCCGGGGCCGGCTCGGCCTCGGTCAGCCAGGCGTCCGTGGCGGCCAGCGTCTCGGCCGACACCTGCAGCGACGGGTACAGCCCGCCGATGATCTGCTGCGAGATCTCGTGGCTGCGGGTCTCCCAGATGCCCTTGACGGCGGCGAAGTACTTCGCCGCGTACGGCGCCAGCAGCTCCCGCTGGTCCGACTGCTGGAAGCCGGCGATCACGGCCTCCTGGACGTAGTTGGTCAGCTTGTCCGACTCCACCACCGAGGCCCAGGCCTCCGCCTTGGCCTCGGCGGTCGGCCGGGCGGCGCGGCAGGTGGCCGCGTGCTCCTGGCCCGCCGCCGTGTTGTCCCGCTCCAGCTCGGCGGCGATCGCGGAGTCGTCCGCGCGCCCGGTGGCCGCGAGCCGGGTCAGCAGCGTCCAGCGCAGCTCGGTGTCCACCGCCAGGCCCTTGACCTCCACCGACCCGTCCAGCAACCCGGCGAGCAGGCCCAGCTGGCCGTCCGTACGGGCGACCGCGGCGAGACTGCGGGCCCAGGCCAGCTGGTGGTCGCTGCCGGGCTCCGCGGCGCGCAGGTGCTCCTCGGCGGCGGCGGCCCAGCGGGCGAGGCCCTGCTCGCGCCACTCCGGGTCGGCGTAGGCGTCCAGGGCCAGCTTGACCTGGCGCTGCACGGACTGCACCACGCCGATGTCGCTCTCCCGCCCGATGCCGGACAGCGCCAGCGACAGGTAGTCGCGGGTGGCCAGCTCGCCGTCGCGGGTCATGTCCCAGGCGGAGGCCCAGCACAGCGCGCGCGGCAGCGACTCGGTGAAGCCGCCGAGGTGCTCGGTGACGACGGCCATCGAGTCCTCGTCCAGCCGGATCTTGGCGTACGACAGGTCGTCGTCGTTGAGCAGCACCACGGCCGGCCGGTGCCGCCCGACCAGCTCCGGCACCTCGGTGCGCGGGCCGTCGACGTCCAGCTCGACCCGGTCGGTGCGCACCAGCGCGCCGTCCGCCAGCTCGTACAGGCCGACCGCGATCCGGTGCGGCCGCAGGACGGCCTCGCCCTTGGCGCCGGCCGGCAGCGCGGGGGCCTCCTGCAACACCGCGAACGACTCGATCTCACCGTCCGTGTTCAACACGACGGACGGCCGCAGCACGTTGATGCCGGCCGTCTCCAGCCAGGCCTTCGACCAGGCCTTGAGGTCGCGCCCGCTGGCCTCCTCCAGCGCCCCGAGCAGGTCGCTCAAGCGCGTGTTGCCCCAGGCGTGGCGCTTGAAGTACGCCTGCACGCCCTGGAAGAAGGCGTCCTGGCCGACGTACGCCACCAGCTGCTTGAGCACCGAGGCGCCCTTGGCGTAGGTGATGCCGTCGAAGTTGACCTGGACGTCCTCCAGGTCGTTGATCTCCGCCATGATCGGGTGGGTGGACGGCAGCTGGTCCTGCCGGTAGGCCCAGGTCTTCATCTGGTTGGCGAAGGTGGTCCAGGAGTGCGGCCACCGGGAGCCGGGCGCCTCGGCCTGGCAGACGGCCTCGGCGAAGGTGGCGAAGGACTCGTTCAGCCAGAGGTCGTTCCACCACTCCATGGTGACGAGGTTGCCGAACCACATGTGGGCGAGCTCGTGCAGGATCGTCGCGGCGCGCGACTCGTACGCGGCGTCGGTGACCTTGGAGCGGAACACGTACTGGTCGCGGAAGGTGACGGCGCCCGCGTTCTCCATCGCGCCGGCGTTGAACTCCGGGACAAAGAGCTGGTCGTACTTGGGGAAGGGGTACGCGTAGTCGAACTTCTCCTGGAAGTAGTCGAAGCCCTGCTTGGTGACCTCGAAGATCGCCTCGGCGTCCAGGAACTCGCGCAGCGACGGGCGGCAGTAGACGCCCAGCGGGACGTGCTGCTCGCCGTTCTCGTAGGCGTCGAAGACGCCCACGTACGGGCCGGCGATGAGCGCGGTGATGTAGGTGGAGATCCGGCCGGTGGGCTCGAACTTCCAGACCCGGGTGGCACCTTCGCCGACCGGCTCCGGCGTCGGCGCGTTGGAGACCACGACCCAGCCCTCGGGGGCGGTCACGGTGAACGCGAACGTGGCCTTCAGGTCCGGCTGTTCGAAGCTGGCGAAGACCCGGCGGGCGTCCGGCACCTCGAACTGGGTGTACAGGTAGGTCTCGCCGTCGACCGGGTCG
The DNA here is from genome assembly GCF_042794375.1 of Kitasatospora sp. NPDC056531. NCBI lineage: Bacteria > Bacillati > Actinomycetota > Actinomycetes > Kitasatosporales > Streptomycetaceae > Kitasatospora > Kitasatospora sp. NPDC056531. The sequence goes on from NZ_JBHTTU010000050.1 coordinate 14,630, forward strand.
ACGAACCGGTGCAGGCCCTCACCGGTGTTGGTGTAGGCACAGGTGGCCACCACGCGCAGCTCGTTCTCGGCGGCCAGGTTCGGCAGCGGGATGCGGCTGTCGGCGAAGCTGCCCGGGTCGAGCGGGGCGCCGTTGAGGGTGATCTCCTCGACGCTGGGGGCGACCAGGTCGATGAAGCTGTCCGCGCCGGGCGTGTTGGCGGTGAACCGGACCACGGTGGTGGACCGGAAGGTGCCACCCTCGCGGGCCGAGCCGAGGTCGAGCTCGATGTCGTACGCGTCCACCCGGAGGAGGTCGGCCCGGGTGCGGGCCTCCTCGCGGGTCAGGTTGGTGCCGGGCACTCGCTGCACTCCTTTGTCAGGCTGATGGACCGAATCCTCGCATGCCCAACGGTCGGGCTTACCGGAAAATCGCGGGCGGGGCGGACCCGGGCCGAAGCCCGTGCCCGCCCCGCCCGGACGAGTGCCCGCGGCCCCGGGTCAGACCCCCGGGACCACGTCCGGCGTCACCAACGGTGTCGCCGCAGCCGTCACTTCGACCACTTGGTCATCGGCGACGTGTAGCTGCTGCCGCGACGGTAGGCGATGATCGCGCTGTTGTCGTCGGTGACGAAGTACTCCGACATGCTCATCCCGATGTCCATGCCGTCCGGCATCGCCATGGTGCCGATGTCGCTCATCGAGCCGTCGTTCGGCGACAGCGTCACCAGCTTGGCCGGCTTGTCGTAGCCCTGGCTGACGATCGCCCGGACCTTGCCGTCCTTGGTGGTGCCGGAGACCAGGCGCATGTCGTTGCTGTCCGACGAGGAGGTGGTGGACCAGAGGCGCTTGCCGGTGTTCAGGTCGTACGCGTTGATGCCCGACTTGCTGCCGGTGGTCTGGACGTACAGCGTGGTGCCGCTGACCACGTTGCTGCTGATGGCGTCGGACTGGCCGGACAGGCGCAGGCTGTCCGAGCCGGCCTCCTTGGTCGACATCTGGTTGCCGGGCTTGTTGTCCTTGTCGAACGGCAGGACGTAGTCGCCGTTCGGGCCGCCGGTCATCAGCACCACCAGGGGCTGGGTGCTGACGACCTTGTCGATGCGCTCGATGGTGCCGGTGAGGGTGATCGGCGAGCTGGTGGGCTGGCCGGTCTCGGCGTTGACGATCTGCAGCACCGACTTCGGGCTGACGTCGTAGCAGCGGTCGGTGATCGCGATCTGCGAGCCGGCCGTGGCGCCGTACACGGTGCAGTCCTTGCCGCGACCCTTGAGCTGCCAGACGGGCTGGCCGTTGTCGATGTTCAGCGCGCCGACCGGGCCGACCGCGACCACCTTGTCGGTGACGCTCAGCGTCGGCGAGGACAGCCGGTCCGCGGTGGCCTTGACGCTCCAGAGCAGCTTGCCCGAGGAGATGTCGACGGCGCCGATGGTGGAGCAGTCGTAGTCACCGGTGTTGAAGGAGACCGCGACGATGTTCTTGGAGTTGTGCGAGTAGGAGGCGGTGCACAGCTCCTTGGAGCCGGACGGCACCGGGATGTTCCAGGCCTGCTTGCCGTCCGACAGGTTGTAGGCCGTGATGCCGGTGCTGTCCGCGCGCACGGCGGTCTGACCGGCGCCCCAGACCCCGAGCAGCTGCGAACTGGTGTCCGAGTCCTGCGGCTTGGCGGCGTTCCAGGCGACCTTGAACGTCTCCTTGCCCGGGGCGGGCGTGGTGTCCCCGCTGGTGCCGACGGTGGTGCTGCCGCTGTTGGAGGTGCTGGTCGTGGTGCCGCCCGGGCCGGCCACCGGCCCCGGGTTGGGCTTGGGGTTCCCCTTGAGCAGGACGACCAGTGCGATCACGATGGCGACCACCAGCACACCGCCGATGACGCCGCCCCACAGCATCACGGGGTTGCGCTGCGCGGGCGCCGGCGCACCCGGGTAGGTGTACCCGGGCTGCTGCTGGTAGTTGTACCCGCCGGCGTTGTAGTCAGGGGTGGCGTAGCCGGCGCCGGACGAGCCGCCGGGCACCGGGTCGTACGGGCCGATCGGCGCACCGCCCGGCGGCGGCGGGGCCTGGGCGGGGATGCCGGCCGCGGTCGGTGCGTACGCCGCGTAGTCGACGCCGCCCGGCGGCTGCGCGGGCGGTGCCGGCGGCTGGGCCGGCGGTCCGGCCTGGCCCGGAACGGCCGAGCCGTCGAGCTGCGTCATCTGGTCCGCGACGGCGGCCGGATCCACGCCGCCGTTTGCCGGGCGCCCGAACGAGACGCCCCGGTTCTCCTGCGGGCCACTGCCGGGCACTTCGCCCGCGCCCGGCGTAGGGTGATCCCCTGCCATCTGATTCCCCGTCATGTCTGGAAGCGTCCCCCTGCCGGTACCGTCCGCGGCGCGGTGGGACGGGTGAGATTCGGCACCATGCTAGTGGTGGGTGGTTTTCGGCCGTCGCCAGGACCGCCGAACCCCGCCCCGACGGGCCCTGACCGCGCAACACATTCACCGGCCACCCACGCCGCCGCCACGGCCACCCCGCCCCCCTCACCAGCGCGCGCCCCCCACACCCCCACCCGCACCACCCCACCCCCGGCAACTCCCCTTCACCCCTCCCTCCCCTCCAGCGAGAGGGACGCGCCCCCCGCCACCCACCCTCCCGAGAGCCACCCCCGCACAACAGACCCCCGCGCCGTAGGCTTCAGGAGTTGAAGGGGACACCCGACAGAGGGATCCCCGCCCTGGGAGGGTGGATCATGTCGACGGACACACCGGGCTCGCAGTCGTCCCTGCACCGGGCGAACCTGGAGCGGGTGCTCCGGGCGGTGCGGATGGCCGGTTCGCTCACCCAGGCCGAGATCGCCCGCGGCACCGGCCTCTCCGCGGCCACCGTCTCCAACATCGTCCGGGAACTGAAGGAGAGCGGCACCGTCGTGGTCGCCGACACCTCCTCCGGCGGCCGCCGCGCCCGCAGCGTCTCGCTCAGCGGCGACGCCGGCATCGTGGTCGGCATCGACTTCGGCCACACCCACCTGCGGGTCGCGGTCGGCAACCTGGCGCACCGGGTGCTGGCCGAGGAGAGCGCCCCGATCGACGTGGACGTCTCCGCCGCGCAGGGCTTCGACCGGGCCGAGGCGATGGTCGAGCGACTGCTGGAGCAGGCCGGCTTCCGCCCGGAGAAGGTGATCGGCGTCGGCCTCGGCGTGCCCGGCCCGATCGACGTGGAGACCGGCGCGCTCGGCTCCACCGCGATCCTGCCCGGCTGGACGGGCATCGCCCCGGGCCGGGAGCTGGCCGAGCGGCTCGGCATGCCGGTGCACGTGGACAACGACGCCAACCTGGGCGCGCTCGGCGAGCTCGTCTGGGGCGCCGGCCGCGGTCTGAGCGACCTCGCGTACATCAAGATCGCCAGCGGCGTCGGCGCCGGACTGGTGGTGAACGGCCAGATCTACCGCGGTCCGGGCGGCACCGCGGGTGAGATCGGGCACATCACCCTGGACGAGGCCGGCCCGGTCTGCCGCTGCGGCAACCGGGGCTGCCTGGAGACCTTCGTCGGCTCCCGCTACCTGCTCTCGCTGCTCAGCTCCACCCTCGGCCCCGACCTCACCCTGCCCCGGGTGGTCGAGCTGGCCCACCAGGGCGACCTCGGCTGCCGCCGGGTGATCGCCGACGCCGGCCGGCAGATCGGCACGGGCGTGGCCACCCTGTGCAACCTGCTCAACCCCCGCCGGGTGATCCTCGGCGGCGACCTCGCCGAGGCCGGTGAGCTGGTGCTCGCCCCGATCCGCGACTCGGTCGCCCGCTACGCCATCCCCAGCGCCGCCCGCCAGCTCTCGGTCGTCCCCGGCACCCTCGGCGGCCGGGCCGAGGTGCTCGGCGCGCTGGCCCTGGTGATGAGCGAGATGGGGGAGTCCGGCGCCCTCGGCCGCCACTGAGGGCCCCCGGGTGGACGGCGGCCCGCCCGCCCGATCAGAACACCCATCCGTCAACGCCGCATTGACGCGCGCCCCCGGCCCCACCTCCCGGAATGGCGGTAACCCGTCGGTGGCACCGGGCGCGCCGGTCGGTGCCCGGTAAGCGGACATTAGACTCGACCGGTCGGCACCGACCGCGACCGCCGGCCTGCCGCCGGACCGGGCAGCGACGCCCGTCGGACCGTCCGCGGTCCGTGAACACTGAACGAGGAGGAACGGGTGGCCCTGCTGACCCGCATTCGGGGACCGCGCGATCTCGACCGGCTCACGCCCGGACAGCTGGCCGCACTGGCCCAGGAGATCCGGACCTTCCTGGTGACCGAGGTCTCCAAGACGGGTGGCCACCTCGGCCCCAACCTCGGCGTGGTGGAGCTCACCATCGCGCTGCACCGGGTGTTCGACTCGCCGCGCGACCGCATCCTCTTCGACACCGGCCACCAGAGCTACGTCCACAAGCTGCTCACCGGCCGCCAGGACTTCTCCCGGCTGAAGATGAGCGGCGGCCTGTCCGGCTACCCGTCCCGCGCCGAGTCCGAGCACGACGTGATCGAGAACTCGCACGCCTCCACGGTCCTCTCCTACGCCGACGGCCTGGCCAAGGCCAACCAGCTGCTGGGCAAGAACGACCCGGTCGTCGCGGTGATCGGCGACGGCGCGCTGACCGGCGGCATGGCCTGGGAGGCGCTCAACAACATCGCCGACGCCAAGGACCTTCCGGTCGTCATCGTCGTCAACGACAACGAGCGCTCCTACTCGCCGACCATCGGCGGCCTGGCCAACCACCTCGCCACGCTGCGCACCACCCAGGGCTACGAGCGCTTCCTGTCCTGGGGCAAGGACGCGCTGCAGCGCACCCCGGTGGTCGGCCAGCAGCTGTTCGAGACGCTGCACGGCGCCAAGAAGGGCCTCAAGGACTTCATCGCCCCGCAGGGCATGTTCGAGGACCTCGGCCTCAAGTACATCGGCCCGATCGACGGCCACGACCTGACCGCCCTGGAGTCCGCGCTGACCAAGGCGCGCGGCTTCGGCGGCCCGGTGATCGTGCACTGCCTCACCGAGAAGGGCCGCGGCTACCACGCCGCCGAGAACAATGACGAGGACCGCTTCCACGCCGTCGGCGTGATCCACCCGGACACCGGCCTGCCGGTCAAGAGCTCGGGCAAGGACTGGACCTCGGTCTTCGGCGAGGAGATGGTCGCGCTCGGCCACGAGCGCGAGGACATCGTCGCCATCACCGCCGCGATGCTCCACCCGGTCGGCCTCGCCCCCTTCGCCAAGGCCTTCCCGGACCGCATCTTCGACGTCGGCATCGCCGAGCAGCACGCCGTCACCAGCGCGGCGGGCCTGGCCACCAACGGTCTGCACCCGGTGTTCGCGGTCTACGCGACCTTCCTCAACCGGGCCTTCGACCAGGTCCTGATGGACGTCGCCCTGCACAAGCTGGGCGTCACCTTCGTGCTCGACCGGGCCGGTGTCACCGGGACGGACGGCGCCTCGCACAACGGCATGTGGGACATGTCGATCCTCCAGGTCATCCCGGGCCTGCGGCTGGCCGCCCCGCGCGACGCCGACCAGGTCCGCGCCCAGCTGCGCGAGGCCGTCCAGGTCAAGGACGCCCCGACCGTGGTCCGCTACTCCAAGGGCACGGTCGGCCCGGCCGTCGCCGCGGTCGGCAGGGTCGGCGGCATGGACGTGCTGCGCGTCGCCGAGGAGCCGAGCGGTGCGCACCGCGCCGACGTGCTGATCGTCTCGGTCGGCGCGATGGCCCCCACCAGCCTGGAGGTCGCCGACCTGCTGGCCGCCCAGGGCATCACCGCCACCGTGGTGGACCCGCGCTGGGTCAAGCCGGTCGACCCGGCCCTGCCGGGCCTGGCGGCCGAGCACCGGGTGGTCGTCACGATCGAGGACAACGGCCGTACCGGCGGCGTCGGCGCGGCCGTCGCGCAGGCGCTGCGGGACGCGGACGTGGACCTGCCGGTGCGCGACTTCGGCATCCCGCAGGAGTTCCTGGACCACGCCAGCCGGAACGAGATCCTGGCCGAGATCGGCCTGAACGCCCCCGACATCGCCCGCAAGGTGACCGCCCTGGTCGCCAAGCTGGACGCGGCTCCGGTCGAGGCCTGAGAACGGCCCGGCGGAACGGGCCCCGGGAACCGTCCTGACCCGTTCCGCCGACGACTGGTTGTCGTAACTCCGTAACAGTTCGTCGCGAAACAAGCTGACAATCGCACTGAAGGGCGGGACCGGCGCCACCCGCGCCGATCCCGCCCGGTAGGTTGTCAACCGTGCCGACCCCCACCCGCCTCCGCCTCGCCGGACTGGCCGAGCGCCTGCCCGAGCGTGTCCGTACCCACCTTCGTCAGGGGTACTGGACCAGGCTGGTGCCGGCGCTCGCGCTGGTCGCACTGCTCACCCACATCCCCTCCTTCGCCCGGCCCGTCTGGAGCCCGGACGAGGGCTTCCTGGCCACCCAGGCCCGGATGCTGGCGGACGGCGGCGTGCTCTACGACACCGTGGTGGACCGCAAGCCGCCGCTGCTCCCTTGGCTCTACCAGGCCTGCTTCGCCGTCTTCGGCTCCGCCTCGCTGTGGCCGCTGCGCACCCTCGCGGTGGCGGCCCACCTGGTCACCGCGATCCTGCTGGCCTCGATCGCCCGCGGCCGCTGGGGCAACCGCGCCGGTGCCGGCGCCGGACTGCTCTACCTGCTGGTCTCCATCGGGCTCTCCCCGGAGGACACCCAGGCGGCGACCTTCGAGGTCTTCATGCTTCCCGCCATGGTGGCCGCCTTCCGGTACGCCGAGCGCCGTCGCTGGCTGGCCGCCGGCATCGCGGTCGCGCTCTGCTCGCTGACCAAGCAGACCGGCGGCGCCGTCATGCTGCCGGTGCTCTGGATGCTGCTGCAGGACGCCCGCCGACGAGGGGTGCGCTGGCCGCCCGCGCTGTTCAAGATCGGGTTCGGCTTCGCGCTGCCGATAGCGCTGGTCGCGGTCATCCTGACCAAGCCCAAGGGCTTCCTCTTCTGGGTGGTCACCGGCAGCGGCGACTACGCCTCCTTCGGCGGCGCCTGGCTGCAGATGCTCGGCCGCGCCTTCGGCAACCTGGGCATCCTGGCCGCTGCGGGCCTCGGCTTCCTCTATCCGGTCGGCCGCCGGCTCTGGTTCAAGTACCGCCACCGCCCGCTGCCGGTGGCCGGCGAGGAGCACGGCTCGACCACCGACCTGTGGGTCTGGCTGCTCTCCTCGGCCGTCGCGGTCAGCGTCGGCTTCCACTTCTTCGGCCACTACTACCTGCAGCTGATCCCCCCGCTGGTGCTGCTGGGCACCGGGGCGGTCGCCACCTCGGCGATCCGCTGGAAGCCCGTCCTGGTGTACACCACGGTCGCGGCCACGGTCTTCTGGGGCCTGGCGCTTGCCTGGCCCGGGGAGCAGATGAACCGCAACACCGAGGTCGCCACCGCGGTCGCCGCCCAGACCACCCCCAAGGACACCGTGCTGGTCTGGGGCATGCACCCCGAGCTGTACTGGCTGGCCGACCGCAAGCCCGCCACCCGCTACCTGACCGCGGGCTTCCTCACCAACTACAGCGGCGGCAAGGACGGCAGCCAGAACGTCGGCGAGCAGTTCAGCGTCAACAACGCCTGGCAGACCTTCGACAAGGAGCTGGCCAACGGCCTGCCCGAGGTCTTCGTGGACGACTCCGGCATCTCCCCGTACCAGCCGGTGATGGTCCCCCGGATCGAGAACCTGCTGGACACCCACTACGAGATGATCGGCGTCATCGGCGACACCGTGGTGTACCGCCTCAAGCACTGAGCACAGCCGCCCCGAACACGGGGCACAGCCGCCCCGAGCACAGCCATACCGAGCACCGGGCACGAACGCAAGGAGCCCCCGGCGACCAGGTCGCCGGGGGCTCCTTCCGTAGCGCTACGCCTTACGCGGGCACCGAGGCCACGCCGGGGGCGAGGAACTTCTTGCCGGTCACCCGCTCCGAGACGCCCTCACGGTCCAGGTACGGGGTGATCCCGCCCAGGTGGAAGGGCCAGCCGGCACCGGTGATCATGCAGAGGTCGATGTCCTGGGCCTCGGCGACGACACCCTCCTCCAGCATCAGGCCGATCTCCTGGGCCACGGCCTCCAGGGCGCGGCTCAGGACCTGCTCCTCGGTGAGCACCGAGTCGCCGAAGGTCAGCAGCTCCAGCACCTCGGGGTCGAGGACCTGCTTGCCGTCCACCCAGGTGTAGAAGCCGCGCTTGCCGGCCTTGACCACCTTGCCGAGGTTCTCGGAGACGGTGAACCGCTCCGGGAAGGCACCGTGCAGGGTCTCCGAGACGTGCAGGGCGATGGCCGGGCCGACCAGCTCCAGCAGCACGATCGGGGACATCGGCAGGCCGAGCGGCTCGACGGCCTTCTCGACGCTGGCGATCGGGGTGCCCTCGTCGATGATGTTCTGGATCTCGCCCATGAAGCGGGTCAGGATCCGGTTCACCACGAACGCCGGGGCGTCCTTGACCAGGACCGAGGTCTTCTTCAGCTTCTTCGACACGGCGAAGGCGGTGGCCAGCGACGCGTCGTCGGTCTGCTCGCCGCGGACGATCTCCAGCAGCGGCAGGATCGCGACCGGGTTGAAGAAGTGGAAGCCGACGACCCGCTCGGGGTGCTTCAGCTTCGAGGCCATCTCGGTGACCGACAGCGAGGAGGTGTTGGTCGCCAGCACACAGGTCGGCGAGACCACGTTCTCCAGGTCCGCGAAGACGGTCTGCTTGACGCCCATCTCCTCGAACACGGCCTCGATGACGAAGTCCGCGTCACCGAAGGCGGCGGCCTTGTCGAGCGAGCCGCTGACCAGGCCCTTGAGGCGGTTGGCCTTGTCCTGGCCGATGCGGCCCTTGCCGAGCAGCTTGTCGATCTCGGCGTGGACGTAGCCGACGCCCTTGTCGACGCGCTCCTGGTCGATGTCGGTGAGGACCACCGGCACCTCCAGACGGCGGGCGAACAGCAGCGCCAGCTGCGAGGCCATCAGACCGGCACCGACGACGCCGACCTTGGAGACCGGGCGGGCCAGCGACTTGTCCGGCGCGCCGACCGGGCGCTTGGCCCGACGCTGCACCAGGTTGAAGGCGTAGATGCCGCTGCGCAGCTCGCCGCTCATGATGAGGTCGGCCAGGGCCGCGTCCTCGGCGTCGAAACCGGCCTGCAGGCTGGCCTTGTCGGCGAAGTCGGCGTCCTTGACGGCGGCGATGATGTCCAGCGCCTTGTAGGCGGCCGGAGCGGCGCCGTGCACCTTGCCGTCGGCGACCAGACGGCCCCAGGCGACGGCGTCGTCCCAGGCCTTGCCGCGGTCGATCGCCTCGCGCTCGACGACGACGTCGCCCTTGAGGACCTTGGCGGCCCACAGCAGCGACTGCTCCAGGAAGTCGGCCGGCTCGAAGATCGCGTCGGCGATCCCCAGCTCGAACACGTCCTTGCCCTTGAGCTGCTTGTTCTGGTTCATCGAGTTCTCGATGATGACCTTGACGGCCTTACCGGCACCGATCAGGTTCGGCAGGATGGTGCAGCCGCCCCAGCCGGGGACGAGGCCGAGGAAGACCTCGGGCAGCGAGAAGGCCGGAACGCCCGCCGACACCGTGCGGTAGTCGCAGTGCAGGCCGACCTCGACGCCGCCGCCCATGGCCGCGCCGTTGTAGAAGGCGAAGGTCGGGACGGGCAGCGCGGCGATCCGCTTGAAGACCTCGTGGCCGCCCTTGCCGATGGCCAGCGCGTCCGCGTGCTGCTTGAGCAGCTCGACGCCCTTGAGGTCGGCGCCGACCGCGAAGATGAACGGCTTGCCGGTGATCGCGGCGCCGACGATCTTGCCCTCGGCGGCCTCGGCCTCGACCTGGTCCAGCGCCTCGGACAGCTTGAGCAGCGAGCCCGGGCCGAAGGTGGTCGGCTTGGTGTGGTCGAAGCCGTTGTCCAGGGTGATCAGGGCCAGCTTGCCGGCCTGCAGCGGCAGGTCCAGGTGGCGCACGTGGGCGGTCGTGACGACCTCGCCCGGGAACAGCTCGGCGCCGTGCTGGAGCAGCTCAGTGGTGTTCGTCATGTTCACTTACCACCCTCAAAGTGGGGGTTCTCCCAGATGATGGTGCCGCCCATGCCGAAGCCGATGCACATCGTGGTGAGGCCGTAGCGGACGTCCGGGCGCTGCTCGAAGCGGCGGGCCAGCTGGTTCATCAGGCGCACGCCCGAGGAGGCCAGCGGGTGGCCGAAGGCGATCGCACCGCCGAACGGGTTGACCCGCTCGTCGTCGTCCGCGATGCCGTAGTGGTCCAGGAAGGACAGCACCTGGACGGCGAAGGCCTCGTTGATCTCGAAGGCCTGGATGTCGTCGATGGTCAGACCGGCCTTGGCCAGCGCCTTCTCGGTGGCCGGCACCGGGCCGATGCCCATGACCTCGGGCTCGACGCCCGCGAAGGCGTAGGAGACCAGGCGCATCTTGACCGGGAGGCCGAGCTCCTCGGCGACGTCCTCGGCGGCCAGCAGCGAGGCGGTGGCACCGTCGTTCAGACCGGCCGAGTTGCCCGCGGTGATGTTGCCGTGCGGGCGGAACGGGGTCTTGAGACCGGCCAGCGACTCCATCGTGGTGCCCGGGCGCAGCGGCTCGTCCACAGTGGCCAGGCCCCAGCCGGTCTCGCCGACCTCGGGGTTGGTGTTGCGGATGGAGATCGGCACCAGGTCGGGCTGGATGTCGCCGTTGGCGTACGCCTTGGCGGCCTTCTCCTGCGAGCGCACGGCGAAGGCGTCGCAGCGCTCCTTGGTCAGGTGCGGGAACCGGTCGTGCAGGTTCTCCGCGGTCATGCCCATGAACAGGGCGGACTCGTCGACCAGCTTTTCGGAGACGAAGCGCGGGTTCGGGTCGACGCCCTCACCCATCGGGTGGCGGCCCATGTGCTCGACACCGCCGGCCACGACCACGTCGTACGCGCCGAAGGCGATGCCGCCGGCGGTGGTGGTCACGGCGGTCAGGGCGCCGGCGCACATGCGGTCGATCGCGTAACCGGGAACGGACTTCGGCAGGCCGGACAGCAGGGCGGCGGTGCGCCCGATGGTCAGACCCTGGTCGCCGATCTGCGTGGTGGCCGCGATGGCGACCTCGTCGATGCGCTCGACGGGCAGGTTCGGGTTACGGCGCACGAGCTCCCGGATGCACTTGACGACGAGGTCGTCCGCGCGGGTCTCGTGGTAGATGCCCTTCGGGCCGGCCTTGCCGAACGGGGTGCGGACGCCATCGACGAAGACGACGTCCCTCGCGGTACGAGGCACGGGGGCTCTCCTCCCAGGGACCAACATTTCGAGGTGGGCAGGCTGCCGCCGGTGAAGACCCGGGCGGCGCCGCCATCACCGTCATGCTACCGGTCGGTAACCAACCTGCCCAGGCCCTTCGGACGGTTCGGACCGTGTGTCCCGCGACACGTCCGACCAGGAAGGCTTCCCGGACACGCCGAAGGGGATGCCGTCCGGACGGACGACATCCCCTTTTCGGAGCCACGCCTCGGGAGCGCGGCCGGGTCAGCCCTGGGCTGAGACGGCGGTGGCGAACGCGGCGGCCACCGGCGGCGCCACCAGGTCGACCTGCCACTGCCGGGCGCCGAGCCGGCGCAGCGCGGCGGCCACGCCCTCGGCGTTCGGCTCGGCCGGCGGCTCCCAGGAGACCCGGCGCACCAGGTCCGGGGTGATCAGGTTCTCGGCCGGCAGGTTGTGACGCTCGGCCAGGTCGCTGACGGCGGCGCGGGCGCCGGAGAGCCGGGCGGCGGCCACCGGGTCCTTCTCGGCCCAGGCCCGCGGCGGCGGCGGTCCGTCGTGCGGCGCGGCGGCCGGCGGCAGCTGGTTCTCCGGGATCTCCCGGGCACGCTGCACCGCCGCCAGCCACTGGTCCAGCTGGCGCCGGTGCAGTCGCGGCCCGAAGCCCTGGACGGCCTGCAGTGCGGCGATGTTCAGCGGCATGGCCAGCGCGGCGTTGACGATCGCGGCGTCCGAGAGCACCCGACCGGGGGAGACGTCGCGCTCCTGCGCTATCCGGTCGCGGGTCAGCCACAGCTCGCGCACCACGGCCAGCTGGCGGCGCCGGCGGACCTTGTGCAGCTGCGAGGTGCGCCGCCACGGGTCGGTGCGCGGGGCCGGGCGGGGCGCGGCGGCGATCGAGGCGAACTCCTCCAGGGCCCAGCCGAGCTTGCCCTGGGCGTCCAGCTCCTGTTCGAGTGCGTCGCGCAGCTCGACCAGCACCTCGACGTCCAGAGCCGCGTAGCGCAGCCAGGGCTCGGGCAGCGGGCGGGTGGACCAGTCGACCGCCGAGTGCTCCTTGGCCAGGCTCAGCCCGAGCACGTTCTCGGTCATCGGCCCGAGGCCGACCCGGGCGAAGCCGGCGATCCGCCCGGCCAGCTCGGTGTCGAACAGGCGCTGGGGTCTCATGCCCACCTCGGCCAGGCAGGGCAGGTCCTGGGTGGCGGCGTGCACCACCCACTCGGCGTCCGCGATGGCGGCGCCCAGCCCGCTGAGGTCGGGGCAGGCGATCGGGTCGATCAGGGCGGAGCCGGCACCCGCACGGCGCAGCTGGATGAGGTACGCGCGCTGCCCGTAGCGGTAGCCGGAGGCGCGCTCGGCGTCGACGGCGACCGGTCCGGTGCCCGCGGCGAAGGCGGCGATCGTGGCGGCCAGCGCCCGCTCGTCCGCCACGACGGGCGGGATCCCCTCCTTCGGTTCGAGGAGCGGGACCGGGGCTGCTTCTTCTGGGATGGCTGCTACGGCGTCGGTCACCCCCCAAGGGTACGACGGTCCCCGGAACTGGGAGTGTTGTCGGACTGGTCAGACCGTTACGGACGGAGGCGAAGATGCCGTCCACACATGCCTGCGGCGGCCGCTCCCATGCCTGCGGCGGCTCAGAAGGAACGTTCCTCCTGAGCCGCCGTTGTGGTTCGACAAGCGGTTCGGGTCCGATCGGCTCAGTGGATGATTCCGGTGCGCAGTGCGACCGCGACCATGCCTGCGCGGTCCCCGGTGCCGAGCTTGCGGGCGATCCGGGCCAGGTGGCTCTTCACGGTGAGCGCGGACAGGCCCATCGCCACGCCGATCGCCTTGTTCGACTGGCCCTCGGCGACCAGCCGCAGCACCTCGACCTCGCGGCCGGACAGCTCGCGGTAGGCGGCCTGCTGCGGGCCCGGCGCACCGGGGGCCCCGGGCGCTCCCGGAGCGCCGGCGGCGCCCGGCATGCCCGGCATCCCGGGGCGGCGCATCCGGCCGGCCAGCCCGGCGGCGCCGAGCGGCAGGCCCGGGCGGCCGGGCATCGCGACATTGGTGCGGGTGCCGGTGACCACGTAGCCCTTGACGCCGCCGGCCAGCGCGGAGCGGACCGCGCCGATGTCGTCGGCGGCCGACAGGGCCAGGCCGTTGGGCCAGCCCGCGGCGCGGGTCTCGGCGAGGATGGTCAGCCCGGAGCCGTCCGGCAGGTGTACGTCGGCGACGCAGATGTCGCGTGGGGTGGAGACCCGGGGGCGGGCCTCGGCGATCGAGGACACCTCGATCACGTCGCGGACGCCGAGCGCCCACAGATGGCGGGTGACGGTGTTTCGGACGCGGGGATCGGCGATGACCACCATGGCGGTGGGCTTGGTCGGGCGGTAGGCGACCACGTTTGCGGGGTGCTCAAGAAGGACCGACACCAGGCCTCCTGCGGGGAGTGGCGGACGGAACCCCGATGGGGGCGGTTCGGAGTGTTCCGCGTTCGGAAAGGGTCACAGTCTGCTTCGGCAGCAACCGTGCCCGGCTTTAGCGAAAGATCACGATCTAGTGAGTAACAATACGGACAAATCGCGCATATGACTGATGCGACATGCCTGGAATTCGTACAAAATCGATCAGAAACGTCGCTGATCGGTCGATTCTGGCCAGCTAATTGACGCAGAGCGGGATCGAAGTCACACTCCGTCAGTCCTGGGGGTGGAGTCGGGGCGGGAGGTGTCGCCCGGCCCGGGCACCACTCGTCAGTGCGACCGCGGGCGTCGCCGGGCGGGCATCGGGACCACCCCACCGAGTGACGTGACCTCGGCCGGCGGCTGCGCGGCCGGGGTGGCCGGCGGCAGCCCGGCGCTGATGCAGAGCAGATCCCCCCAGGCCGCCAGGTGTCGCTCGAACCGGCCGTCAGCCGGCGTCCAGGAGGCCCGGATCTCGATCTCGGTCGAGGACGGACGGTCCGCCAGGCCGCCGAAGTACTGCGAGGCGCAGCGGGTCACCGTGCCGGACGGCTCCGCGTACCCGGCGCCCTGCGCCTGCAGCGCGTCCATCAGCCAGGCCCAGCCGACCTCGGAGAGCATCGGGTCGCCCGCCATCTCCGGCTCCAGCTCGGCCCGGGTCATGGTGACCACCCGGAACTCCCCGTTCCAGGCCTCCTGCCCGGCCGGGTCGTACAGCAGCACCAGCCGGCCGTCGGCCAGCTCCTCGCCGTCCACCTCCACGGTGGCGGTCAGCGCGAACGCGTGCGGGGCGAGCCGGCGCGGGGCTGGCGCGGGGGAGAGCTGGACCTCGGGCCGCAGCCGAGCCCCGTTCAGGGCCTCCACAGCGGCCCGGAACTCGCTCGGCGCACCCTCCCGACCTGTTCCGCCACCTGCTCCGCCACCCTGCGCGGGGTGCCCGCCGACCGCTGCCATGACCCGAAGACTAGGTCGAAAACCCGGGTTATCGCCGCAACTTCCGTCCGCGCGGCGTGCCGGAACGGCAAACCCGGACAGATCTTGGAGGAACCGACGAGGCCGCCCGGGGAGGACGGTCCGAGGCGCATGCGAAGATTTGACCCGTGAGCGAGACTACGGCAGACCCGACGGCGGCCCCCCTCGACGGCCGACCCACCCCCGTGCGCCGCGGCGCCGCGCACGACTCCGCGTTCCTGCGCGCCTGCCGGCACGAGCCGGTGCCGCACACCCCGGTGTGGTTCATGCGCCAGGCGGGCCGCTCGCTGCCCGAGTACCTGAAGGTCCGCGAGGGCATCCCCATGCTGGAGTCCTGCATGCGGCCCGAGCTGGTCAAGGAGATCACCCTGCAGCCGGTGCGCCGGCACAAGGTGGACGCGGCGATCTTCTTCAGCGACATCGTGGTGCCGCTCAAGGCCGTCGGCATCGACGTGGACATCAAGCCCGGCATCGGTCCGGTCATCGCCGATCCGATCCGAACCTTCGAGGACCTCCAGCGGCTGCGCCCGCTGGAGCCCGACGACGTCCCGTACATCACCGAGGCCATCGGCCTGCTGGTGGACGAGCTCGGCGAGACCCCGCTGATCGGCTTCGCGGGTGCGCCGTACACCCTGGCCAGCTACCTGGTCGAGGGCGGACCGTCCAAGAACCACGAGAACACCAAGGCCATGATGTACGGGCAGCCCGAGCTGTGGGCCGCCCTGGTGGACCGGCTCGCGGACATCACCTCGGCCTTCCTGAAGGTGCAGATCGAGGCGGGCGCCTCGGCGGTCCAGCTGTTCGACTCCTGGGTCGGCTCGCTCGCGCCGGACGACTACCGCCGCTCGGTGATGCCGGCCAGCACCAAGGTCTTCGACGCCGTCGCCCACTACGGGGTGCCGCGGATCCACTTCGGCGTCGGCACCGGCGAGCTGCTCGGGCTGATGGGCCAGGCCGGCGCGGACATCGTCGGCGTCGACTGGCGGGTGCCGCTGAACGTCGCCGCCGAGCGGGTCGGCGCGGGCAAGGGCCTGCAGGGCAACCTCGACCCGGCGGTGCTGTTCGCGCCGACCAAGGTCGTGGAGACCAAGGCCCGCGAGGTGCTGCACGCCGCCCAGGCGCTCGGTACCAGCGGCCACATCTTCAACCTCGGCCACGGCGTGCTGCCGTCCATGGACCCGGACGCGCTCTCCCGTCTGGTCGCCTTCGTGCACGAGGCCAGCGCGCGCTGACGCGTCGAGCCGCGGGGGGGGGGGGTCGGGGGCACCGGGGGAAGCAACCCCCTGTCCCCCCCCCCCCCCCCCCCCCCCCCCCCCCCCCCACCCCCCCCCCACCCACC
>NZ_JBHTTU010000050.1:30595-54465 GCF_042794375.1 Kitasatospora sp. NPDC056531
GGAGGCTCTTTCTTTTTTTTTCTTGTTTTGGAGGGGGGGGGGAGAGGTGGGGCCGGGGGGGGGGGGTGGTGTGCTCTTCTGGTTGGGGTGTCCCCCCCGCCGTCGTTCAGCCCTCGGCACCGCCTCCCCCGCGCCCCGGCGATCGCGACCGCAGCACGGCTCGGCGACGGGCCGGACACGGGCTATCCGGCGGTCACCTCGATCCCCGCCCGCCGCAGCAGCGCCGCCGTCACCCCGTCCCCGGGCCGCAGCTCCCCGGTGAACGTCCCGTCGTACACCCGCCCGCAGCCGCACGACGGACTGCGCGCCATCAGCAGCGCCCGCCGCGCCCCCGCCGCCTCGGCCGCCGCCAGCGCCGCCCGGGCACCGGACACGAACTCCTCGGTGCAGTCGGCCCCGGTCGTGTCCACCACCCGCGCCCGCCCGTCGAGCACGTCCGCCCCGTCCCCACCCACGATCTCCGCCGCCGGCCGAGGCGTCGGCAACCCACCCGCCCCCTCAGGGCAGACGACGACCGCGCGCCCCTCCTCGACCAGCCGTACGGCCTCCGCCGAGGTCTTCGCCCGCCCGTCGTACCGGCAGGGGATCCCCGCCAGACACGCACTCACCACGATCGGCTCCATAGCACACAGATTAAGCGGCGGTTGGCTGCGCCTCGGGACTCGCTATCTTGGGGGCATGAGCGAGCTGCCGGACTGGATGTACGCACCCAGAGTCGAGGGTTGGATCGCCGACGACCTCGACCACATGCCGCAGGCCCCGCGGCACACTGAGCTGATCGATGGAGCACTGGTCTTCATGATGTCCCCTCAGCGCCCCTGGCACAGTTGGGTCGTATCGGGCCTGAACACGGCGCTGGAGAGCCTCGTGCCGGACGGGATGTGGCCGGAGCGTGAGATCGCGATCAAACTCGACCGCCTAAATCGTCCGGAACCGGACGTGATGGTCGTGACTGCTGAGCCCGACCCCGACCGTACTCGGTATGACCCGGCTGATGTGGTGCTCGTCGTCGAGGTCGTGTCGCCGGAGTCCGTGCACCGCGACCGCACGGTCAAGTTCCGCAAGTACGCCGAGGCCGGTATTCCGCACTACTGGATCGTTGAGGAGGAGGACGGCCTGCCGGTTGTACACGTCTATGAGTTGGACCGCGCGGTAAACGCCTACGTTCCGGATGGGATCTTCCGGGGCAAGTTGGAGCGGTCGGTGCCGTTCCCAGCCGTCATCGATCTCGACAAGTTCGTGTCTCGGTGGAAGCGTGCAGCGGATTGAGGGTTCGGTGTAAAGACCTGCGAGACTGCGAGGCATGTCGGATGCACAGGTCGTCGTCGTCGGTGGTGGGATCGCGGGGCTGGCTGCGGCCGCCTTCCTGAGCGGGGTGGCCGGGGGGCCGGCACGGGCCCGGGTGACGGTGCTGGAGGCGTCGGGGCGGGTCGGCGGGAAGCTGTGGGGCGGGGAGGTCGGCGGGGTCCGGGTGGACCTCGGGGCCGAGTCGGTGCTGGCACGGCGGCCGGAGGCGGTGGAGCTGGCGCGGGCGGTCGGGCTGGGGGACGAGCTGGAGCCGCCGACCACCGCGAAGGCGGCGATCTGGACCCGGGGCGCGCTGCGGCCGCTGCCGGGCGGGCAGGTGATGGGCGTCCCGGGAGACCTGGAGGCGCTGGCCGCCTCCGGGGTGCTCACCGCCGAGGGGCTGGAGCGGGCCCGGCACGAGCAGGTGACCGAGGTCGGGGCGGACGTCGCGATCGGTCGCTACGTCGCCGACCGGCTCGGCCAGGAGGTCGTGGACCGGCTGGTCGAGCCGCTGCTGGGTGGCGTCTACGCCGGGCGCTCCGACGAGATCTCGCTGCGCGCCGCCGTGCCGCAGCTGCTGCCGATCGCGCAGGGCGGCGGCTCGCTGGTCGAGGGGGTGCGCGAGCTGGCCTCCCGGCCGACGGTGGTCGGCACCCCGGTGTTCCAGGGGCTGCGCGGCGGCCTCGGCACCCTGCCGGAGGCGGTCGCCGAGGCCTGCCTCAAGGCGGGCGTGGACCTGCGCACCGACACCCCGGTGGACGAGCTGCGCCGCACCCCCGAGGGCTGGCGCGTGGTGGCCGGCGGCGAGGTGCTGCACGCCGACGCCGTGGTGCTGGCCGTCCCGGCCCCGGCCGCGGCCCGGCTGCTGCGCGCGGACGCCCCGGCGGCCGCCGTCGAGCTGGACACCGTCGAGTACGCGGGCATGGCACTGGTGACCCTGGCGTTCCGCCGGGCCGACCTGGCCGGCCCGCCCAGCGGCAGTGGCTTCCTGGTGCCGCCGGTGGACGGGCGGCGGATCAAGGCCTCGACCTTCTCCTCCAACAAGTGGGGCTGGCTGGACCGCTCCGCCCCGGACTCCTTCCTGCTGCGCACCTCGCTGGGCCGCTACCGCGAGGACGAGGCGCTGGAGCTGCCGGACGAGGAGCTGGTGGCCCGCTCGCTGGCGGACCTGGAGGAGGCGATCGGGCTGACCGCCCGGCCGTACGACACCTTCGTCTCGCGCTTCACCGCCGGCCTGCCGCAGTACCCGGTGGGCCACCTGGACCGGGTGGCCCGGGTGCGGGCGGCGGCGGAGGCGGTGGGCGCGCTGGCGCTGTGCGGCGCCGCGTACGACGGGGTGGGCATTCCGGCCTGCATCGGTTCGGCGGCCGCCGCCGCGGCGACCATCGACAAACTGTTGACCCCGGCGACCGGGGAAGGTTCCACGGAGAGGACAATGGGCGCATGACTGAGACCGTTGAGCAGCAGCCGGAGCAGCAGCCCGAGAAGAAGAAGGCGCGCGACCTGAACCAGGTCATCCGCTACACCATGTGGTCGGTGTTCAAGCTCAAGGGCGGCCTGCCCGAGGACCGCACCGCCCTGGCTGCCGAGGTGGACGAGCTGTTCGCCCAGCTGGCCGCGAAGGACGTGACCGTGCGCGGCACGTACGACGTGTCCGGTCTGCGCGCGGACGCCGACATCCTCGTCTGGTGGCACGCCGCCGACTCGGACGACCTGCAGGAGGCGTACAACCGCTTCCGCCGCACCGGCCTGGGCCGCCACCTGGAGCCGGTCTGGTCGAACATGGCGCTGCACCGCCCGGCCGAGTTCAACAAGTCGCACATCCCGGCCTTCCTCGCCGACGAGCGCCCGCGCGACTACGTCTGCGTCTACCCGTTCGTCCGCTCCTACGAGTGGTACCTGCTGCCGGACGCCGAGCGGCGCGCGATGCTCGCCGAGCACGGCCAGATGGCCCGTGGCTACCCGGACGTGCGGGCCAACACGGTCGCCTCGTTCGCGCTCGGCGACTACGAGTGGCTGCTCGCCTTCGAGGCGGACGAGCTGCACCGGATCGTCGACCTGATGCGCGACCTGCGCCCCTCCCGGGCCCGGCTGCACGTCCGCGAGGAGGTCCCGTTCTTCACCGGCCGCCGCAAGCCGGTGAGCGAGCTGCTGAACGGCCTGGTCTGACCCGCGTCCTACGGAGGCCGGTCCCCTGTGTACGGGGGGCCGGCCTCCGGTCGTTGCTACGGGGGCGGGTCACGTCCGGTGCGGGCGGAGGGCGGCGCGGAGGCGGGGGTCGGGGAGGGCGGCGGGGCCGTTCATGGCGACGGCGGTGAGGAGTTCGCGTTCCTCGTCGTCGCCGAGGCCGTGTTGGCGGGTGGGACGGACCTCGCGCAGGACCTCCTGGCCGATGGGGGAGGCCCAGCGGGTGTAGGGGTAGACGTCGACGCGGGCCATCAGCAGGGTGCCCGAGGTGAGGATCAGCGGCAGGGAGAACCAGGCGAGCGGGGCGAGGGTGTCACCGCCGGTGAAACCGCTGAGGGACAGGGCGGCGGCGAGCAGGACCAGGGTCAGCAGCAGGGCGTGCCGCACGTGGCGGACCACCACCACGGTGTCGCGCTGCACCAGGGCCGGGGTGGCCAGGCCGGCCAGCGAGAGCCGGGCGCCGATCTCCAGCACGGTGGGGTGCTCGGCCATCGCCCGGCGCAGCTCGTCCGTGCGGCACTGGCCCTCGGGGCCGACGGTGGCGATGACCGCGCGCTCCAGGCGGCTGCGGCCCTTGGGGTCGACCACGGTGGTCCAGCCGGTGTGGGCGAGGTGCAGGCGCCCCCGGCCGGCCATCAGGACGAGGGCGAGTTCCACCACCCGGTCCGGGCCGCCGGCCAGGTAGGCGGTCTCGTACAGGCCGATGCCGACGGCCTCCGGTGGACGCAGCAGGTCCTGATCGGCCAGGGCGTCGGCGGTGGCGGTCATCCGCACCAGCCGGAGGCAGGCCAGCACCGCTGCGACACAGGCCGGGATCAGGAACAGCAACCACATGGGCTTGTTCTATGCCTGGGCCGACGGCGTGGGGAACGGCTTCCCGGAGCGCGATACCGAACTGTGACGTCAGGAGCCACCACAGCTGCTCCCGCAGCTCGAACCGCAGCTGGAACCGCAGCTGGACGAGGAGGACCCGCAGCTGGAGGAGGACCCGCAGCTGCTGGAGTGCGAGGAGCCGCACGAGGAGTGGTGCGAGGACCCGCAGGAGGAGTGGTGCGAGGAGCCGGAGGAGCCACAGGAGGAGGTGGTGGTGCTGCCGCAGGAGGAGGTGCTCGACGAGCAGGAGGAGCCCGACGAGGAGGAGCCCGACGAGGAGGAGAAGAAGGACGAGGACGAGGAAGCCTGCCGGATCGCCTCCTCCTCGGCCGCCGCGGCCAGCATCGCCGCCCCCAGCTCCTGGTTGTCCAGCGCGGCCGCGGCCAGCCCGCCGAGGGCGACCGCGCCCAGCATCGCGCCGCCCGTCAGCTTCGGCGAGACACCGGACTTGGGCGTCCACGGGGTGCCCTGCATCAGGGTCAGCTGGCGCTGCCCGGCCGGGGTGATCCGGCCCTTGGGCGGCGCGGTGGTGACCAGCGCGACGGCGCCGGCGAACAGCAGGAAGCCCGGAATGAAGAGGTTGGGGCGGTCGGAGGGGATCCCGGCGTTGTCGAGCAGCAGGGAGACCGGGATGGAGGCCGCGACGAGGAGCATCGTCTGCCAGAGGAACCGGCGGGCCTTCCGGGCGTGCTCCAGCCGCTCGGGGCGGCGCGTCAGGCCGCGATCGGCGAGCCGGTCGCCGATCGCCTGGACGGCGGCCGAGCGCATCACCATGCGTCGCAGCGGGCCGAGTTCACGGCTGCCGGTCGGGCCGACGGCGTCGTGGATCGCCTGGTCGACGGCGTCGTAGGGCCTGGCGCCGGTGAGGGTGACCAGGCCGGCGCGGTTGACCACGGCCTGCTCGCCGAGGTGCATCCGGACCATCGCGGTGTCGAAGACCCGGCCAGGGCCGCCGGCCAGGAACGCGGTGTCCAGCAGCGGCAGTCCGCGGCCGGGCAGGCCCTGCGGGTACGGGACGTGGCCGACCCGCTGCCGGGTCCGGACGGCGTACAGGGCGGCGGCGGCCAGCAGGGCGGCCGGGATCAGGAAGTAGCTGTTGTGCCACATGGGCGGTTCCCCCGAGATGACGTCGGTTCAGCGTTCGCGCAGGGCCCGGCGCAGGCGGGCGAGCGGGCCGGGCGGCCGCTCGGGCGCCGGGTGGAGCCACAGCTCCAGGGCCCGGCGGCGGTCGGCGGCGAGCGGGCCGCCGTCGGTGCGCACCCACTCGGCGAAGGCCCGGGCGTCGGCGCGGTAGCCGCCGGTCTGCGGGTGGGTGCGGGCGTAGTCGAGGAAGAGCGGCCCGTACTGTGCCCCGAGCAGGCGGGGCAGGTCGGGGGCGACCTTCGCGGTGGTGTCGCGCCGTTTGGCGGCGAGGCCGGTGGACTGGGCGCGGACCTGGTCCGGGTCGAAGCCGGGCGGGACGGGCCCGCCGGCCACCAGGGCGGTCATCAGCTCCCCCTGGCGCCGGGCCAACCTCTCCCGGGCCGTGCTCGTCGCGCACTCGCCTCCGACGAGCGCCTCGGCGCGGTTTCCGGTCGCGGATGCGCCTTTCAGGTCGGTCATCGCAGGGTGCTCCCCTCCAGCACCCGGCGGATGGCGTCCAGTTCACCGGCCAGCTCGGTGGGCGGCGGGAAGTCGGCGTCCCGTTCCAGCAGGACGCCGGGCGGTGCGACCCGCGCGCAGAGTTCGGCCAGGACCTCCAGCACCGGTTCGGTGACGGGGTGGGCGTGGGTGTCGTGCCAGACGCCGTCGACCAGGGTGCCGCCCGCGACGTGCACGTAGGCGAGCGCCTCCAGCGGCAGGCGGTCGAGTTCGGCGGCCGGGTCGGTGCCCAGGTTGACCCGGTTGGTGTGCAGGTTGGCGACGTCGATCAGCAGCCGGACGCCGGTGTGCTCGACCAGTTCGGCGAGGAACTCGCCCTCGGTGAACTCGTCGTCCGGCCAGACGAGCTGGGCGGCGATGTTCTCCAGGGCGAGCGGCACCGGCAGCTGGTCCTGGGCGATCCGGACGTTCTCGGCGATCACCCGCAGCGAGTCCCGGGTGCGGGGGACGGGCAGCAGGTGGCCGGCCTCCAGGCCGCCGGCCCGGACGAAGGCCAGGTGCTCGGTGACCAGTGGGGAACCGAGTGCCAGCGCCGTCCCGGCGAGCCTGCCGAGCCGGGCGGGGTCGGGCAGGTCGGCGCCGCCGAGGCCGAGGCCGACGCCGTGCGGGACGACGGTGACGCCGCGCTCGCGCAGGACGGTGAGCGAGGTGGGCAGGTGGTCGGCGCAGATGTTCTCGGCGACCACCTCGACCCAGTCCAGGCCGGGTTGGCGCTCGACCACGGTGTCGATCTCGGTGCGCCAGCCGAGGCCCACGCCGAGCCGGGTGGCGGTGACGGAGCCGGGCAGGTCCAGGGCAGGGGAAGTCATCGGTTCGCCCCCTTCGGAGGGCTGGACGGGGAGGCCGTCGGGCGGTGCGGGCGTCGTCGCCAGGACCGCGCGGCCGTGCTGCTGAGGATGTCCCCGGGCGGGGTGGCTGCCAAGCCTCACCCGGTCTTCTCAGAGCATTATTTGAGCTTGCCGTCCTGGTGCTGACGGACTCTAGTCCGTGGCCCGCGGCAACCCCGCAGGTGGGGTGGCCCGCCGGCGGGAAAATCGGAGGTGGCCACGGGTCGGCGCGGATAGCGTGGGAACCCATGACTTCGACTGAACTGACGATCCGAGATTTCCGCCCCGCCGACGCCGAGGCGGTGGCGGCCGCCCACCGGGCCGGGCGCGAGCACCTGGTGATGACCGCCGAGGCCCTGCTCTGGCTGAACGCCCAGCAGAATCCCGACCAGCACTTCCGCACCTTCGTGGCCGAGTTGGACGGCCGGGTGGTCGGCGCGGTGCGCTGCGGCCTGGTGCTCGGGACGACGACCACCGGCGTCGGCTACGCCAACGGAAGCGTGCTGCCGGCGTTCCGGCGGCGCGGCGCGGCCACCGCGCTGCTGGCTGCGGCCGAACGGCACCTGGCCGGGCACGGGGTGACCGAGCTGCACAGCTGGCTGGACGAGGAGCCCGGTTCGCTGGCCTTCGCCACCGCCCGGGGCTACGAGCTCAGGCGCGCGGCGCAGTTCGGCGGGAGGGACCTGACGCTGCCGCTGCCCCAGGCGCCGGTCCGGCCGGCCGGTGTCGAGCTGCGCCCGGCCACGGACTGGGCGGACGATCCGCGCCCGCTGTTCCTGGTGGAGGCGGACGCCATCCGGGACGAGCCCGGGGAGGTGTCGATCGACGCCCTGGACTACGAGGAGTGGCTGCGGGGCGACTGGGCCCGACCGGACTTGGACCTGGGGCTGACCGTCGTCGCCGTGGTGGACGGTGAGCCGGCCGCGTTCACCATGGTGCAGACCGACGGGGTGGACCGCTACTGGTCCGCGTTCACCGCCTGCCGTCGGGAGTTCCGCGGCCGCGGTCTGGCCAAGCTGGCCAAGCTGGAGTCGCTGCGGCTCGCCGCGGCGGCGGGCTACCGGAGCGCGTACACCAGCAACGACACC
The DNA here is from genome assembly GCF_042794375.1 of Kitasatospora sp. NPDC056531. NCBI lineage: Bacteria > Bacillati > Actinomycetota > Actinomycetes > Kitasatosporales > Streptomycetaceae > Kitasatospora > Kitasatospora sp. NPDC056531. The sequence continues at coordinate 38,499 of NZ_JBHTTU010000050.1, forward strand.
ACCAACGCGCCGATGCTGGCGGTCAACGCGTGGCTGGGGTACGAGCGCTGTGCGGGGGAGCGCAAGGGGATCAAGCACCTGAAGTAGTCCGCCGTGCGGTGGTCCTGACGCCCGGAATCGCCGCGGGGGGTATTTTCGGCCACGGGCGGGGACTTAACCAGGGCGCACAGTTCGTGGTCGAGTCTTCCTCCGGGGGGATGATATGGAGATCCTGCTCCAGGTGCTGATCGCATCGGTTCCGGCGGTGATCGGCTTCCTCGCGGCCCGTTCGCTCGCCCGGACCAGACTGTTCCTGCGGTACGGCTTCCTGCGGGTGCTGCTGGCGCCGTACAGCCGGGTGCAGATCATCACGCCGAGCCTTGAGGTGGCGGAGTTCGCGTTCACCACGGACGGCTGCCAGCTGACCAGCCGCGGGCCGAAGAACGTGCTGTTCGTGCCGATGGCCGAGGCCAGGGCGATAGCCGAGCTCACCGACCTGCTGCGGAAGGTCAACCGGAAGGCCACCATCGAACTGGTGGTGGCCGGCGCCCAGGATCCACGGATGCCGACCTTCTCGATCGGCGGTCCGAGCGTCAACTCCTACTCCGCGGGAGTGCTGGACGCGGTGTTCCCGGACTTCGCCGTCGAGTACCCGGACGAGGCCCGTGCCCGCTGGGGCGGGATGACCTTCGAGGCGCTGTACAGCCCGGCCGGGGAGCTGATCCGTGACCACGGCTTCATCTTCGTCACCCGTACACCCCGGCAAGCGCCGTGCATCGTGCTGTGCGGGGTGTTCGCCTTCGGCTCCGCGATGGCGGTGGAGGCGCTGACCGCGGCGAGCCGGAACTCGCCGTTGGCGGCGCTGTTCCGCTCGGGGGAGAAGGGGTTCGTCGCGGTGGAGGGTCGGGTGATCGGTCTGGACACGGTGGACGTCACCGTCGAGGTCTGCCGCGTCCTGCCCGTGCCCCGGTCCGACGTCCCGTCGGGATTCCGGGGCGAGGTGTCCACCGGTCGTTCCGAGATCTGAGACGATTGGTCTCGACCGCGCGGCGCGAAACCGGACAGCGCGGGAGGGACTGGGGCATGAACTCCGGCCGTCCGTGCAGGTTTTACCCCACTCCTGGCGCAAGGTGGGCATAATCGCGCGCATGACGATCAACCGTGCGAACGTGAGCGCGATTGCCGAGGACCTGTACGTGTGGCTCCCCCCGAAGCGGGGCTGGGGCCTGGCCAACTGCGGCCTGCTGGTCTCGGAGACCACCGCGCTCTGGATCGACACCCCGTACGACCCCTCGCTGGCCGGCGAGTTCCTCACCGCGAGTCGGCGCCTGCTGCCGACCGGGGTGGAGATCGACCGGGTGGTCGTCACCCACGCCAACGGCGACCACCTGTGGGGCGCCGGGGTGCTCCCGGACGCCGAGGTGATCGCCACCCGCGAGGCGCTGGACCACATCCACTGGGAGCCCTCCCCGCAGCAGCAGCACGCGCTGATCGCCAACAGCGACCCGGACTCCCCGCTCGGCGGCTACCTGCGGGAGCACTTCGGCCGCTTCGACTGGTCCGAGACCGAGGCGGTGCACCCGGACACCGTCTTCACCGGCGAGCTGGAGCTCAAGGTCGGCCGCTACCCGGTCCAGATCACCAGCCTGCCCGCCGCCCACACGGGTGGGGACCTGATGGTCCACCTCCCGCACCAGCGCGCGGTGTTCACCGGCGACGTGGTCTTCTCCTCGACCCCCGAGCAGCCCGGCGACCACCCCTCACACTGGGCCGGCCCGCTGGCGAACGTCATCGGCGCCTGCGAGCAGGCCCTCGCCACCGGCGCCGAGATCTTCGTCCCCGGCCACGGCCCGGTGCTCGACCGCGACGGCGTCCGGCAGCACATCGGATACCTCGACTACGTCCGCGAGCGCGCCCACGCCCTGCACGGCGCCGGGATACCCGCACTGGACGCCGCCCGGCGGGTGATCGCCGAGCAGCGCCACCCCGAACTCGGCCTGCCCGAGCGGCTGGTGCTCACCGTCGCGGCCGAGTACCGGCACCTGGACGGCTCCGCCAGGCCCGGCATCCTGGAGTCGATGGGTCAGGTCGCCCTGGTGGCCCGCGAACTGGCCGAAGAGACCGCCCGCGTCCCGCGCCCGCGCTCCGGCCGGAACTGACCCCGCGGCCCAGGCACCAGCCGGCCAGGACACCCGAGGACATCGATGCAGATCGCGCTGATCGCCCTGGCGCTGGTCGCCGCCGCGGCCACGGTCGTGCTCTCCCGCGGTCGGGCCCGCGCCGTCGCCCGGGCGACGGCCGCCGAGACCGCCCGCGACCACGGCGAGGAGCGCGCCCGGGCCGCCGAGGCCCGACTCGCGCGCGCCGAACAGGAGTTGCACGACTCCCGGGAGGCCGTGCGGCACTCCACCGAGGAGGCCCGCCGGGCCGGGGAGCGCCACCGGGCCGCGGACGAGCGCCACCGGGCCGCCGAGCGGCAGGCCCGGGAAGCGCAGGAGGCCACGCGGGAGGCCGAGCAGCGGGGCGCCGCCGCGACCACCCGGGCCGAGGAGGCCGAACGCCGGCTCGCCACCGCCGAGCAGCACGCCGCCGCCCTGCTCGCCGAGATCGGCCACCTCGCCCAGGAACGGGTCGCCGCCACTGCCGTACGCCTGACGCACGCCAACGCCCCACTGGTCGGCCCGCTCGACCCGGAGGCCGTCGGAGCCGAGGCCGTCCGGGCCCTGCAGTCCGTCCTGGACGCCGCCACCGCCACCCTCGCCGACGAGCGCGAACGGGTCGACGCCGCCGCCCGGGCCGCCATGCGCGGCGCCACCTCGCGGATCCAGACCCTGCTCTACCAGAGCCAGAGCCTGGTCCAGCAGCTCCAGCACGACAACGACGACCCCCGGCTGCTGGAGGTCGACTTCCGCAACGAGGTCGCGCTGCGCCGAATCCAGACCGTCGCCGTGCTCTGCGAGGCCTGGCCGGGCCTGGCCCGCACCGACTCCCCGCTCACCGAGGTGGTGGTCGGCGCGCTCTCCCGGGTGCCCGGCTACGCCCGGATCAAGGTCGCCAACCACCTGCGGGAGCAGCGGCTCGCGGTGGTCGCCCGGGCCGCCGAGCCGATCGCCATCGCGATCGCCGAACTGCTCGCCAACGCCACCGCCTACTCCCACCCGGAGACCGACGTCCCGGTCACCGTCCAGCAGGGCGGTCGCGGTGCGCTGGTGATCCTCGACGACAGTGGCATCGGCATGGACGAGGACCAGCTGCGCCGGGCCCGCCGACTGCTGGCCGGCCCGCCGGACGTGCTGCTCACCGAGCTCGGCAACCCGCCCAGGACCGGCTTCGCGGTGGTCGGCAAGCTGGCCCGGCAGTACGGCTTCACCTGCCACATCGAGCCCTCGCCGTACGGCGGCATGCGGACCATCCTGCGGATCCCGGCCGCGCTGGTGACGGTGGTGGACGAGGAGCAGCCGCTGTCGGTGCTCACCCCGCTGCCGCTGCGGGCCGGCGGCGGCCCGGCCCCGGCGCCCACGGTCCTGGCCGTGCCGCCGATGCGCGACGCCGACGAGCAGGACGGGCCGGTGCTCGCCGACCGCCACAACCAGCCCGGCCCGCTCCCGGCGCCGACCATCCACGCGGTGCCCGACCCCGACCTCGACCCGGCCGCCGTCCGGTCCGGCGACGGCAGTGGCCTGCCCACCCGGCGCCGCCGCCGTCCGCTGACGGCCGAGCAGCCCGCCGGGGAGCCGACCGGGGCGCCCACCGACGCGACCGGCGGGCCCGAGGCCGAACCGGACCACCGCACCCCCGAGCGGGCCGCCGCCCACTGGCAGGCGCTCCAGCAGGGCACCGGCTCCGGCCGGGCCGCCGTGGCGCGGGCCGCCCGCGGGAGCGCCGTACCGGACGAACCCGGCACCACCGGTGACCACACCACCGGCCCGACCTTAGAAGGAGCCGAGCAGTGAGCAGCTCGCCCAGCCCGACCGCCACCGACGAGATCTCCTGGGTGCTGAACCCACTGCTGGAGCTGCCGGGGGTGCTGCACGCGGTCGTCGCCACCGGTGACGGACTCGTCGAGGCCGCCTCCGACGGCCTCCGCCGGGCCTCCGCCGAGCGGGTCGCCGCGATGACCGCCACCGTGCACGCCGCCGCCCGCGCCTTCACCACCGCCTTCACCGACGCCGAGCGGCCCCGACTGGCCCAGACCGTGGTGGAGTCCGACCTCGGCTATGCCGTCGTCGTCCCGGCCGGGGAGAACACCTCGCTCGCCGTGTTCACCGCCCCGGACGCCCAACTCGGCAACGTGGCCCATCAGATGCAGCTCCAGGTCGCCGCCCTCGGCCGCGCGCTCGCCAGCCCGTCCCGGCGGCAGGATCCCACCGCAGGGTCATGAGCGAGCGAACAGTCGAGAGGTGCGCGTGGGCGAATGCCCCTGCCGTGCGAAGCGGGGCGGGTACATGAGCGCGGTCACCCGCAGGCGGATGGTGCCCGCCTACCTGGCCACCGGCGGCCGCAGCCGCCCCGGCACCGAGGGCTTCGAGCGGCTGACCGTGCTGTTCGCCGACCGCTCCGACCGCGCCGAACCGCCGACCGGACTCGAACCCGAACACCGCCGGCTCTGGGAACTGCTGCGCCCCGGCGCGCTGACCGTGGTGGAGGCCGCCGCGCACCTGCGCCTGCCGGTCAGCGCCACGGTCTTCCTCGCGGCCGATCTGGTCGAGGCGGGCTGCCTGCACGCCCGCGCGCCGATCCCGCCTGCCCAGCAGACCGACCGTTCCATCGTCGAGAGGCTCCTCGTTGGACTCCGTGCGCTCCGGTGACCGGGCCGGCTCCCCCGAGGGGCGGCCGAGCCGGGTGGGCTACCTGCCCGACCGGGACCAGACGCTGATGAAACTGGTGGTCGCCGGCCCGTTCGGGGTCGGCAAGACCACGCTGATCCGCACCCTCTCCGAGATCGCCACCCTGCACACCGAGGAGGCGATGACGGAGGCCGGGCGGCCGGTGGACGACCTGGCAGGCCTGCCCGAGAAGTCCACCACCACCGTCGCGGTGGACTTCGGCCGGCTCACCCTGCCCGACAACCTGGTGCTCTACATGTTCGGCACCCCGGGCCAGCGCCGCTTCTTCCCGCTCTGGCAGGACGTCGCCCGCGGCGCGCTGGGCGCCCTGGTGCTCGCCGACACCCGTCGGCTGGCCGACTCCTTCGAGATCATGGACATGGTCGAGGAGCAGGGCCTGCCGTACGCCGTGGCGGTCAACCGCTTCCCGGACTCCCCGGACCACCCGGTCGAGGTGCTGCGCACCCACCTGGACCTGCACGCCGCCACCCCGCTGCTGCTCTGCGACGCCCGCGAGCGCGGGAGCAGCCTCGACGCGCTGATCGCCCTGGCCGAGCACGTCCTCGACACCCTGCCCGCCGCCTCCGCCGCCGCCCAGGAGGGCCCGTGACCGTCGAGACCCGCCCGACCCCGATCTACGGCCCGGTCTTCGCCGCCGACCCCCGGCTGGTGTACGAGCGGCTGCGCCACCACGGCGCCGTCGCCCCGGTGGAGATCGCGCCCGGCGTGGACGCCCTGCTGGTCACCGACTACCAGGCCGCCCTGGACCTGCTGCGCGACACCGACACGTTCTCCAAGGACTCCCGCGCCTGGCAGCGGACCGTCCCGCCGGACTCCCCGCTGCTGCCGGTGCTCGGCTACCGCCCCACCGCCCTGTTCAGCGACGGCGGGACCCACGCCCGCTACCGCGCGGTGATCACCGACGGCCTCGCCCTGTTCGAGCCGCACCGACTGCAGCGCCAGGTCACCGAGGTCGCCCACCAGCTGATCGACGGGTTCGCGGCGGTCGGCCGAGCCGACCTGATCGCCGAGTACGCCCGCCAGCTGCCCGCGTTCGTGCTCACCACCTGGTTCGGCGTGCCGGAGGAGCAGCACGCCCGGGTGGTGGCCGCGATCACCGGGCTGATCGAGTCCACCGAACGGGCCTGCGCCGCGTACGGGGAGCTCGTCGAGGTGGTCACCGCGATGGTCGCCGAGCGGCGCGAGCGCCCCCGCAACGACCTCGCCTCCTGGTTCGTCACCCACCCGGTCGCGCTGGACGACGACGAGGTGATCCGCCAGATCACCCTGACCATGATCGCCGGGCACGAGCCGACCACCAACCTGATCGGCAACGCCCTGCTGCGGCTGCTCACCGACGCCCGCTACGCCGGCTCGCTGTTCGGCGGCGCGATGACCGCCCACCAGGCGATCGACGAGGTGCTCTGGCACGAGCCGCCGATGGCCAACCTCTCCGCCCACTACCCGCGCTACGACATCACCTTCCACGGCCGGGAGATCAGGGCCGGCTCGCTGGTGCTGGTCTCGTACGCGGCCGCCAACTCCCAGGCCGCGCCGCCCACCGACGGCACCGAGCTGCGCAGCGGCGAGAGCGCCCACCTGGCCTGGGCGGCCGGCCCGCACGCCTGCCCGGCCCGCGACCCGGCCCTGCTGATCGCGATCACCGCGATCGAGCAGCTGACCAGCCGGCTCAGCGACCTCGAACTGGCCACTCCGGCGGAGGAGTTGCTCTGGCGCCCGGGCCCGTTCCACCGTGCCCTGGTGCACCTGCCGGTCCGCTTCGCGCCGCTGGCCGGATAGCCGGAAGGCCCGGACGATCGTCGTCCAGGCCTTCCGTCGTCCGTCCTACTCGGCCGGCCGCAGCGTCAGCGAGATGCTGTTAATGCAGTACCGCTGGTCGGTCGGCGTTCCGTAGCCCTCGCCCTCGAAGACGTGCCCCAGGTGCCCGCCGCAGCGGGCGCAGCGCACCTCGACCCGGCGCATGCCGAGCGAGTCGTCCTCGATGTACTCGACCCGGTCCTCGGCCAGCGGCGCGTAGTACGAGGGCCAGCCGCAGTGGCTGTCGAACTTGGTCTCGGAGCTGAACAGCTCCGCCCCGCAGGCCCGGCAGCTGTAGACGCCGACCGTCTTGGTGTCGGTGTACTCGCCGACGAACGGGCGCTCGGTGCCCGCCTCGCGGAGCACGTGGTACTCCTCGGGGCTGAGCTGGGCGCGCCACTCGGCCTCGGACTTCTGGATCTCGTAGCTCATCACGACTCCCGCTCGGCGTACGTCAGACGTTGGAGGCAACGTTCGCGAGGTGCTTGAGAATTTCGGGCCCGAGGTTGGTGACGTCGCCCGCGCCCATGGTGAGCAGCAGGTCGCCCGGGCGGGCCAGCCCGGCCAGCAGGGCGGGGGCGGCGGCGAAGTCGTGCTCGGCGGTGACGTCGGCGCCGGCCCGGCGGGCGGCGTCGATGATCAGCTCGCTGGTCACGCCCGGGATCGGGTCCTCGCGGGCCGGGTAGATGTCCAGCACCACCGAGGCGTCGGCCAGCGCGAGGGCCTGGCCCATCTCCTCGGAGAGCTGCTGGGTGCGGCTGAACAGGTGCGGCTGGAAGACCACCAGGACGCGGCCCTCGCCGTCCAGGCCCTCGCGGATCGCCTCCAGGTCGGCGGTCATCTCGGTCGGGTGGTGGGCGTAGGAGTCGATCACCTGGACGCCGGACTCCTCGCCCTTGAGCTGCAGGCGGCGGCGCACGCCGGTGTAGGCGCCGATCGCCTTGGCCAGGTCGGCGGCCGGGACGCCCAGCGCGACGCCGGCGGCCAGCGCGGCGACCGCGTTGTGGGCGTAGTGCCGGCCGGGCACCGAGACGGTGAAGGCCAGCTCGGCGCCGTCCAGCAGCACGGTGACCTCGCTGGTCATGCCGCGGGCGACCACCGAGAGGACGCGCACGTCGGCGTCCTCCGCGGAGCCGACGGTCACGACGTTCAGCCCCTCGCGGGCGGCGACCCGGGCGGTCAGCTCGCGGGCGCCGTCGTGGTCGGCGGAGACCACCAGGGTGCCGCCGGGGGTGATCCGGCCGACGAAGGTCTCGAAGGACTCGTAGATCTCCTCGATCGACGCGTAGTTGGCGTGGTGGTCCAACTCCACGTTGAGCACGATCGCCACCTCGGGCGCGTACTTGTGGAAGCTGCGGTCGCTCTCGTCGGCCTCGGCGACGAAGATCTCGCCGGTGCCGTGGTGGGCGTTGGAGCCGGGGGCGTCGAGGTCGCCGCCGATCGCGTAGGACGGGTCCAGGCCCAGCTCACCGAGGGCGACGGCGAGCATGCTGGTGGTGGTGGTCTTGCCGTGGGTGCCGGCCACCGCCAGCGCCCGGCGGCCGCCCATCAGCGCGGCCAGCGCGTCGGAGCGGTGCACCACCGGGATGCCGCGCTCGTGGGCGGCGGCCAGCTCCGGGTTGTCGGCGCGGATCGCGCTGGAGACGACGACGCTGCTGGTGCCGTCCGGCACGTGCTCGGCGGCGTGGCCGACGTGCACCGTCGCGCCGAGGGCGCGCAGCGCGAGGACGGTCTCGGACTCCTTGGAGTCGCTGCCGGAGACGCTGGCACCGCGCACTGCGAGGATCTTCGCCAGGCCGGACATCCCGGCGCCGCCGATGCCGATGAAGTGCGGGGCGTGCAGGTCGTGCGCGGCGTCGTTCAAGGCGTGGCTCCGTACGGGCGGGGGCTATTGGGCAGGCGGGTCCGGCGATGTGCGAATCGTCCTCGCGGGCGGACCGCAAGGACGATTCTGCACCACGGGCGCGCGGAGGCAGGGTCCGTCGTCGGACTCCCGCCTGCGGGGCGGCGTTGGGGCACGCACCTCGCGGCGTTGTCGTCGGTTGCCAATGCTCCGCAGTGGCGCCCTCCTCCGCCTTGCGATGCACGCACCCCAACGCCGCCCCGCCCGCCCTCCGGGCGGACGACGGGAGTCCGACGACGAACCCTACGAGTCGCTGGCGAACAGCCTCAGCACCGGGACCCCCACCTTGTGCCGGGCCTGGGAGGCCCAGTCGCGATGGAAGAACTCCTCCACGAAGTGCGGTGAGGTGAGCACCACCACTTCGTCGGCGTGCTGTTCGTCGACCACCGAGCGCAGCCGCTCCAGCGGCTTGTCCTCGACCAGTTCGCCGACCGCCTCGGCCCCGGCCCGGCGCAGGTGGCGCAGGCTGTGCTCGAGCGATTCGCTGGCCAGGGTCGGGCCGCTCTCGGATTCGTCGTGCTCGTGCACCACCTTGTCGAGGTGGCCGAGGGCGACGTCGTCGAGCGCCCGCAGCAGTTCGTCCTGCTTGCCGCGCGGCTGCATCAGGACGATGAAGGACACCTTCTCGTCGCTGTGGAGCGTCGTGACGAGCTCCACGTCCGCGTCCGAGAGAGCCTTTTCGATCATCAGTACCGTCTTGAACACGTGAGTCCCTTCCAGTGGCCGGCCCCCAGGCCCCGGCATCGCATAACGGGATCACGATCGGGGGGTCACGGGGTCATCCGAACCCAGGTGACGCAGGTAGCGGGTGAAGAGGAATCCTTTCTGCTCGATCAATGAGACCAGCCGCATCCGTTGCACGTCAGGCATTTCCGCATCGTGGATGATGCGCGGCGCGTCGCCGCCCGTGATCAACGGGGCCAGCGACAGGCACAGCTCGTCCAGCAGGCCCGCCGCCGCGAGCTGTCCCAGCAGCCGCGGGCCGCCCTCGCTCAGCAGGCGGGTCCAGCCCCGCTCCACCAGGGCCGCCACACCCGCCCGCAGGTCCACCGAACCCCGCCCGGCGAGCACCAGGTCGGCCACCTCGGCGACCGCCCGGCGGCGCTCCTCGGGGGCGTCCTCGACGGTGATCACGACCGTCCTGACCAGCGGTTCCGCGAACAGCGGCGCATTCAGGTCGAGGTCCAGCGAGCGGCTCACGATCGCGATCGCCGGGGCCGGGGCCTGCCCCGCCGCCGCCCGTGCCGCCGCGAACTCCCGACGGGCCCGGGCCGGCCGGTAGCCCTCCGCGCGGACCGTCTCGGCGCCCACCAGCACCACGTCCGACAGGGCGCGCAGCACACCGAAGATCCGCTTGTCGGCGTCGCCGGACAGGCCCTCGGACAGGCCCTCGAGCTTCGCCCCGCCGTCCAGTCCGGCCACCATGTTGGCGCGCAGCCAGGGGTGCCCCTGATTCACCTGGTCGGGGTACGCGTAGACGGCGGCGAGCGACTCCAGCGCGGCCGGATCGGCGACCGGCGCACCCAGCGGGCTGATCAACTGTTGCATGCCCTCAGTGTTCCACCGAGGGCCGTTCGGAGGCGTTTCGAGGGCGGCTACCGGCAGGCGTACCCTCTACTACCGTGCCCGCAGCCTCCCGCCCCGCCACCGCGACCGAGTCCATAGCCGCCGCGAGCCCGGCCGGCAACCCGATCGCGCTCACCGACCGCCGCCCCGTCGTGCCCGCCGAGCGGCTGGTCGCCGAGATGGTCCCGCCGCCCCGGTTCGCCGACGTGAGCTTCGGGACGTACATCCCGGACCAGACCCAGCCCAGCCAGTACGAGGCCGTGCAGGTGCTGGAGCAGTTCGCGGGCACCCTCGCGGGAGGAAACGGTTCCGCGCCCAAGCGCAGCTGGTTCCGCCGCTCCGCCCCCGCGCCCACCGGCCCCGCCGGGGTCTACCTCGACGGCGGCTACGGCGTCGGCAAGACCCACCTGCTCGCCTCGCTCTGGCACGCCGCCCCCGGCCCGAAGGCCTTCGGCACCTTCGTCGAGCTGACCAACCTGGTCGGCGCGCTCGGTTTCCAGCAGGCCGTCCAGACCCTCTCCGGGCACACGCTGCTCTGCATCGACGAGTTCGAGCTGGACGACCCGGGCGACACCGTGCTGGTCTCCACCCTGCTCGGCCGCCTGGTCGAGAACGGCGTCAAGCTGTGCGCCACCTCGAACACCCTGCCGGAGAAGCTCGGCGAGGGCCGCTTCGCCGCCGCCGACTTCCTGCGCGAGATCCAGGGCCTGTCCGCGCACTTCCGCCCGATGCGGATCGACGGCCAGGACTACCGCCACCGCGGCCTGCCCGATGCCCCGCCGCCGTACACCGACGACACCGTCGGGACCGTCGCCGCCCGCACCCCGGGTGCCTCGCTGGACGACTTCGACGCCCTGCTGGCCCACCTCTCCGCCGTCCACCCCAGCCGCTACGGCGCGCTGCTGGACGACGTCACCGCGGTCTGCCTGCGCGGCGTGCGCCAGGTCGACGACCAGTCCACCGCGCTGCGCCTGGTCGTCCTGGCCGACCGGATGTACGACCGCGAGCTGCCCATCACCGCCTCCGGCCTGCCCTTCGACCAGGTCTTCCCGGAGGACATGCTGCGCGGCGGCTACCGCAAGAAGTACCTGCGCGCCATATCCCGCCTGGTCGCCCTGGCCCGGGACAGCGAGAAGCTGGGGTGAACGTCTTCGAGGGCGGGGGCCGCGAGCTGGAACTGCGCAACGGCGCCGCCGAGGTGCTGGTCGAGGTCCTGATGCTCGCGGTCACCGCCCTCGCCCAGGAGGACTGGGACCACGCCTTCGCCGCCGAGCTCGCCCGCCAGGACCAGAACCTGATGGGCCGCGGCATGGTCGGCCTGCGGCTGGAGGACCTGGACTGGGGCCCCGACCCGGAGCGCGGCCGCGCCTTCGCCCTCGCCGTCGTCGACCTCGCCCTCACCCGGCACCGCTGGGACGAACTCGGCTACGACCCCCCGCACGCCGAGGACCACCTGCGCACCCTCCGCCTGCTGATCGAGCACACCCGCCCGGCCCCCGCCCCACCCGCCGACCCCACCGAGGTCATGGCCGCCACCTGCCGCCACCACCGCATCCTCACCCCGCTCGCCTGGTACCCCGCCTGCGTCCGCTGCGGCCCGACCTGACCGAAGGGGCGTCGGGCGCGACCGAAGCGGCCACGGTTGTCAGTCGTGGGTCGTACGGTGGAGGCGTGCGTCCCATCACGAGTATTGAGCGGTCCGTGGCGCCCTTCGAGGTCGTCAGTCCCTTCCAGCCGAACGGTGACCAGCCGGCTGCGATCGCCGAGCTGGAGCGGCGGATCAGGGGAGGGGAGAAGGACGTCGTGCTGCTCGGTGCCACCGGTACCGGCAAGTCGGCCACCACGGCCTGGATGATCGAGAAGCTGCAGCGCCCCACCCTGGTGATGGCGCCGAACAAGACGCTGGCCGCGCAGCTGGCGAACGAGTTCCGCGAGCTGCTGCCGAACAACGCGGTCGAGTACTTCGTCTCGTACTACGACTACTACCAGCCCGAGGCGTACGTCCCGCAGACGGACACCTACATCGAGAAGGACTCCTCGATCAACGAGGAGGTCGAGCGGCTGCGGCACTCGGCCACCAACTCGCTGCTCACCCGCCGCGACGTGATCGTGGTCGCCTCCGTCTCCTGCATCTACGGCCTCGGCACCCCGCAGGAGTACGTGGACCGGATGGTCCCCCTCAAGGTCGGCCAGGAGATCGACCGCGACGTGCTGCTGCGCCGCTTCGTGGACATCCAGTACGCGCGCAACGACGTGGCCTTCACCCGGGGCACCTTCCGGGTCCGCGGCGACACCATCGAGATCTTCCCGGTCTACGAGGAGCTCGCCGTCCGGATCGAGATGTTCGGCGACGAGATCGAGGCGCTCTACACCCTGCACCCGCTCACCGGCGAGATCATCAGCCAGGACGAGCAGATCTACGTCTTCCCCGCCTCGCACTACGTGGCCGGCCCCGAGCGCATGGAGCGGGCGGTCACCGGCATCGAGCAGGAGCTGGAGCAGACGCTCGCCAAGCTGGAGAAGCAGGGCAAGCTGCTGGAGGCCCAGCGGCTGCGCATGCGCACCACCTACGACATCGAGATGCTGCGCCAGATCGGCACCTGCTCGGGCGTCGAGAACTACTCGATGCACTTCGACGGCCGCGAGCCCGGCTCCCCGCCGAACACCCTGCTGGACTACTTCCCGGAGGACTTCCTCCTGGTCATCGACGAGTCGCACGTCACCGTCCCGCAGATCGGCGCGATGTACGAGGGCGACGCCTCGCGCAAGCGCACCCTGGTCGAGCACGGCTTCCGGCTGCCGTCCGCGATGGACAACCGCCCGCTGAAGTGGGAGGAGTTCCTGGGGCGGATCGGTCAGACGGTCTACCTGTCGGCGACGCCCGGCCCGTACGAGCTGTCCCGCGGCGACGGCCAGGTCGAGCAGATCATCCGCCCGACCGGCCTGATCGACCCCGAGGTGATCGTCAAGCCGACCGAGGGCCAGATCGACGACCTGGTGCACGAGGTGCGCAAGCGGGTGGAGCGGGACGAGCGCGTCCTGGTCACCACGCTGACCAAGAAGATGGCCGAGGACCTCACCGACTACATGCTCGGCCTGGACATCAGGGTCCGGTACCTGCACAGCGACGTGGACACCCTGCGCCGGGTCGAGCTGCTGCGCGAGCTGCGCGCGGGCCGGTTCGACGTGCTGGTCGGCATCAACCTGCTGCGCGAGGGCCTGGACCTGCCCGAGGTGTCGCTGGTGGCGATCCTGGACGCGGACAAGGAGGGCTTCCTGCGCTCCGGTACGTCCCTCATCCAGACCATCGGCCGCGCCGCCCGCAACGTCTCCGGCCAGGTGCACATGTACGCGGACCGGATCACCCCCTCGATGGAGAAGGCGATCGAGGAGACCAACCGCCGCCGGGCCGTGCAGCAGGCCTACAACAAGGAGCACGGGATCGACCCGCAGCCGCTGCGGAAGAAGATCGGCGACATCCTGGACACCCTCGCCCGCGAGGACGTGGACACCGACGAGCTGCTCTCCAGCGGCTACCGCGGCGCGGGCCAGAAGGGCGGCAAGGCCCCGGTGCCGATGCTGGGCGCGGAGCGCAAGCCCGCCAAGTCGCTGCCGGCCGCCGAGCTGGCGGACCTGATCCAGGAGATGACCGACCGGATGCACACGGCCGCCGCCGATCTCCAGTTCGAGGTCGCGGCGCGGCTGCGCGACGAGGTGAAGGAGCTGAAGAAGGAGCTGCGGCAGATGCGCGAGGCCGGTGTGGCCTGACCGCCACGGCCGGGGCGCCGGGCTCGGCCGGTTTGGCACCGGTCAAGCCCGGCGGTGTCTCATCCTTGCCACAAACCGGGTAACTCTGAGGGGTCGGGGGTGCCGCAGGCCCTAGGCTGGCCTGCGGCATCGTGCCCTCGGGACGGGGTTGCGGGCCGTCTTGCAGAGGGGGCCTCAGCCGGGGGACGGCGACGGGGTGTTCCATCGTGGAGCCGTGCGGGTGTGACCGCGCGGCCGGCAGAGAGGACAACGTCGTGTCGGTGAACCTTGCCAAGGGGCAGCGGGTCAGCCTCCAGAAGGGGGCGGGCGGCACCCTGACCGTGGTCCGGATGGGGCTCGGCTGGCAGGCCGCCCCCAAGCGGGGCCTGTTCGGCAGCCGGACCAGGAAGATCGACCTGGACGCCTCGGCGCTGCTGTACGCCGAGAAGACCCCGTCCGACGTGGTGTTCTTCCAGCACCTGGAGTCCACCGACGGCTCGGTGCGGCACACCGGGGACAACCTGGAGGGCGGCTCCGGCGCCGAGGACGACGAGGCGATCCTGGTCGACCTGCGGCACGTGCCGGCGCACATCACCCAGGTGGTGTTCACGGTCAGTTCGTACACCGGGCAGACCTTCGCCGAGGTGAGCCGGGCGCACTGCCGGCTGCTGGACGAGACGACCGGGGTGGAGCTGGCCCGGTACGAGCTGGCGGGCGGCGGGCCGCACACCGGGCAGATCATGGCGAAGGTGGTCCGGGACGGCAGCGGCGGCTGGGAGATGCAGGCGATCGGCGCTCCGGCCAAGGGGCGGACCTTCCAGGACCTGCTGCCGGCGATCGAGCCGTTCCTCTGACGGTCCTTTGCCTTCTTTACCTTCCCTTGCCTTCCCTGTTACTCTCGATGGCAGCGGAGGGGAGTATTCCTCGACAGCCGACCCCGTCATCACGGGTGCCCGTCGCGGCACCCCGGGGCGCTGGCCCGACGGGCGGAAGAGACCTCCGGCAGTGACGACCTGTCTCGCCTAGCTGCCGGAGGAGCAGTCATGGACGTTTCCGTAACCATGTGGGTCACCACGATCGGTGTGCTGATCGCACTGGTGGTGGCCGACTTCTTCATCGGGGGGCGAAAGCCGCACGAGGTCTCGATCAAGGAGGCCGGGATCTGGACGGCCGTCTGGGTCGTGCTGGCGGTGCTCTTCGGCGGGTTCCTCTGGTGGCACTCCGGTGGGCAGTCGGCGGGCGAGTTCTTCGCCGGCTACATCACCGAGAAGTCGCTCAGTGTCGACAACCTCTTCGTGTTCATCCTGATCATGGGCAAGTTCGCGGTGCCCAGGATCTACCAGCAGCGCGTGCTGATGTTCGGTGTGATCATCGCCCTGGTGCTGCGCGCGGTGTTCATCGCGGGCGGCGCGGCGCTGGTCGCCCAGTTCTCCTGGGTGTTCTTCATGTTCGGCGCCTTCCTGATCTGGACCGCCTGGAAGCTGATCAAGGAGGCTCGGGCGGATGAGGAGGACGAGGAGTTCGAGGAGAGCCGCCTGCTGAAGTCGATCACGCAGCGCTTCCCGTCGACCGACAAGTACCACGGCACCAAGCTCTTCATCCGGGAGAACGGCCGCCGGCTGATCACCCCGATGCTGATCGTCATGCTGGCGATCGGCACCACGGACGTGCTGTTCGCCCTGGACTCGATCCCGGCCATCTTCGGCCTCACCCAGGACCCGTACATCGTCTTCACCGCCAACGCCTTCGCCCTCATGGGCCTGCGTCAGCTGTACTTCCTGATCGGCGGCCTGCTGAAGAAGCTGGTCCACCTGAGCTACGGCCTCTCGGTGATCCTCGGCTTCATCGGCGTGAAGCTGGTGCTGCACGCCGTCCACGAGGCCGGTGCGAACGTCCCGGAGATCGGCATCCCGTTCTCGCTCGGTTTCATCGTCGTCGTACTGGCCGTCACCACGGTGACCAGCCTGATGGCCTCCAAGAAGCAGGCCGAGCAGCCCGAGCGCGAGCCGGAGAGGCTCGACGCCTGATCGAGATTGAATGAATTGGGCCCCGGAGGCAGGGAGTGGCCCGGGGGCAGGGGCACGCCCGGTGGGGGGGGGGCGGGACCTAGCAGCCGACACAAGGCTCG
>NZ_JBHTTU010000051.1:0-299 GCF_042794375.1 Kitasatospora sp. NPDC056531
GGCGACCACCGAGGTGTTCGGGATCGGGACGGACGGGACGATGTCCCACAGCTACAGCACCAACGGCGGCGCCTGGAGCGACTGGTCCACGCTGGATTCCAGCTTCCACTTCACCGGCGCCCCGGCGGCCGTCTACAACCCGGTGAACAAGGTCACCGAGGTCTTCGCCACCGGCCAGGACGGCGTCATCTCGCACAACTACCACTTCAACGGCGGCCAGTGGAGCGGCTGGAGCACCCTCGACACCGGCTACAAGTTCACCGGCAGCCCGACCGCCGTCTACAACCAGGCCACCAACG
>NZ_JBHTTU010000051.1:396-28090 GCF_042794375.1 Kitasatospora sp. NPDC056531
ACGCGATCGAGCTGTTCGGCACCGGCACCGACGGCGTGCTGAACCACACCTACAACCTCAACGCCGGTGCCTGGCAGGGCTGGAGCTCGCTCGGCACCTGGAAGTTCGCCGGCAGCCCGACCGCCGTCTACAACCAGGACACCAAGACGGCCGAGGTGTTCGGGATCGGGACGGACGGGACGATGTCCCACAGCTACAGCACCAACGGCGGCGCCTGGACCGGTTGGTCCACGCTGGACTCCACCTTCCACTTCACCGGCGCCCCGGCGGTCGCGTACAACCCGGTGAACAAGGTCACCGAGGTCTTCGCCACCGGCCAGGACGGCGTCATCTCGCACAACTACCTGTTCAACGGCGGTCAGTGGAGCGGCTGGAGCACCCTCGACACCGGCTACAAGTTCGCCGGCAGCCCGGCGGCGGTCTACAACCAGGCCACCAACGCGATCGAGCTGTTCGGCACCGGCACCGACGGCGTGCTGAACCACACCTACAACCTCAACGCCGGTGCCTGGCAGGGCTGGAGCTCGCTCGGCACGTACAAGTTCGCCGGCACCCCCGCCGCGGTCTACGAGTCCGGCTCGCAGTCCGCCGAGGTCTTCGGCCTCGGCGCCGACGGCCTGGTCTCCCACGCCTACTCCGCCAACGGCACCCCGTGGAGCGCCTGGTACACCCTCGGCACCTGGAAGTTCCAGGCCGTCTGAGCCCGAACACACCGACGACTGCCCCGGGGCCCGACCGGCCCCGGGGCAGTCGTGTCCGATCACCCCGGATCCGACTCGCCGACACTGTCCAGGCAGCACCGCACGAAGTCCCGCACCACCGGGTTGTCGTCGTCCACCGGAGCCCAGGCGACCCCGACCCGGCTGGGGCTGACGCCACTCACCGGCCGGTAGGTGATCCCGGGCCGGGCGTAGAAGCGGGCCGTGGACGCGGGGGCGAGAGCAACGCCGTAGCCGTTGGCGATGGCGCTCAGCCAGTCGTCCGGCTGGTCGACCACCGCACCGATCCGGACGGGGTGCCCCTCGCGCTCGTCGGCGGCGGTCCAGTAGTCCCGCCAGGCTCCGGTCTCGGACGGGGCGGCGACGAAGGGCTCGTCCCACAGCTCCCGGAACGGGACCACCTCGCGGGCGGCCAGCGGGTGCGCCGGGGGCAGTGCCACCCAGCGCGGCTCGGTGGACAGCTCGGCCACCCGCAGCCGCTCCTGCCCGGGGAACGGCAGCCGCAGCAGCGCCGCGTCCACGTCCCCCTCCGCCAGGCCGGCCGTCGGGTCCGACCAGGTGGTGGCGTGCCGCATGTCGACCCGCCAGCCCGGGCGGCGGCGGGTGAACTCGGCGACGATCCGCGGGGTGGCCTCGTTGGCGGCGCTGGCCAGGAAGCCGACCCGCAGGACGCGTTCGGCCCGGCTCGCCGCGGCCCTGGTATCCCGCAGCGTGGCGTCCCACGCCGCCAGCAGCCCGGGCGCCCGCGCGGCCAGGGCGCGGCCGGCCTCGGTGAGTGCCATCCCGGCCCGGGAGCGGACGAACAGCGGGGTGCCGAGGCCGGTCTCCAGCTGCCGGATCTGCTTGGTCAGCGCGGGCTGGGAGACGTACAGCCGCTCGGCGGCGCGAGTCAGGCTGCCCTCCTCCGCGACGGCGGTGAAGTAGCGCAGCAGCCGGGTGTCCACATCCATTCCATCAGGTTATAGAAGCAGGTATTGGACGCCAAGGCGGGGCGCTGACGAGGCTGGACGACGAGGAAGCCCGCGTCAGCACCGAAGGAGTCCCATGTCCACCGCCTACGTGATCGTGGCCGTCACCGCCATCGTCGCCAACGCCGGAATCGCCGCCGCGGACTTCGCCAAGGCGCCCTTCGTCCTGGCCAACTCCGCCGAGGTGAACGTCCAGCCGCAGTGGGTCCCGTGGCTCGCCGCGCTCAAGACGGCCGGGGCCGCCGGCCTGCTGATCGGCCTGGTCGCCTTCCCGCCCCTCGGCACCGCCGCCGCGGTGGGCCTGGTGCTGTTCTACATCGGCGCCGTGATCACCCACGTGCGGACCGGAGTCCTCCACAACATCTACTTCCCCGGCTTCTACCTCGCCCTGGCCGTCGCCACCCTCGCCCTCGCTCCCTGAGGCCGGTTACGCCACCACCACCGCGCACACCTTGGTGCTGCCGTCCAGCACCGGGAACTCGGCACCGTACCGGCCGTTGTGCGGCGGACAGACGTCCCGGCTGGTGACGACGGCCGCGATCGCCATGAGGACGTTGGCGGGCTTCGGCACCTGCCCGGCGCGACAGTCCCACACCACGGTCAGGGTGCCGTTGTACTGCCGGTAGTCGCTCGTCGCGGCCGGGAAGCACTGGCCGTTGCGGAACTGCCGCTCCATGCAGAGCACGGTCACCGAGTTGTCGCGGTTCTGGTGGGCGAAGGCGGCACGCCCGGCCCCCGACGGGCAGCTCGCCGCCGAGGTGGCGACCGCGCCGACCCGGTTGAAGGCGCTGCCCCCGCGACAGTCCACCGCGACCGGTGCCGTACGGCTCCACTGCCCCATCCCGGTGTTGTACACGTCGAGGCAGTCTCCGCCGCGGACGGCGGCGAAGGCCGTGTCCACCGGGTCGGGCGGGGGCGGGGTGTACTTGGGCACGGGCGGCGGGGTCGACACCGGTGCCGGTGTGGGCACCACCGGCGACGGTGTGGGCACGACCGGTGGCACCGGGTCGGGAGTACGCGTGTGCGTGGGGGCGGGCGGGTTCGGCAGCGGGTTGACGTGCTGCGGTGGGGTCCAGGGCGCGGCGACGGACACCGAGGCCGTCGGGGTCGCCTCCACCAGGGTGCCCGTCACCTGCTGCAACGGCTTCCAGAAGACCAGCACCGCGAGACCGACCATCAGCGCCGCCCCGACCAGCGGGATGGTCACGCTGATGTGCTGGTCCCGCCCGGCCTGGTTGATCCGCCCGTGGCCGCTGGCGGTGGCCCTCATGTTCACGCTGGCCAGGCGGCCGTCATCGGAACGGTCCGGGCCGGAACCGGAACTCTGCGGGCTCACCGGCCGTCACCGCTCGTTGACGTGAATGTCCCCCACGGCCTGGTTGATCCGCGCCCGCCCGGAGGCGTGCGCCTGGAAGTTGACCGACGGCTGCGCCGCGGCGGGCGCCGACGAACCGGTCAACTCCTCCACCAGGGACCGAAGTTGATCGGCCGCCCCCGGATCCGCGGCGAGCAGTCGGCGCAGCCGGGCGCCCCACAGGTCGACCACCTCCTGCTCGGCCTGCCCGTCCCCGGCACGGCGCGCCTCGGCCACCTCTTCGCGGGCCTCGCCCAGCTCGGCGAGCACCGTCTCGGCCCGCTCGGGGTGCCGGCGCCGCCACAACTCCCCGACGGCGGAGCGGATCCGCTCCCAGGCGCTGGTGGTCAGCTGCTGGACGACCGCGGCGGCGGCGACGCCCGCGAGTGAAGTCAGTTCCTGGTCCATGGTTTCCCCCGACGGAATGGACGCTCTGCCTGTCAAGGAGTCGTTATACCCTGCCGGGGCACCGGGCACCACGCGGACCGGTCCGTTCCGCCCCGCTGCAGCGCCGGTCACACCGCCCGTTACAGCGCCGCGAGGAACTCCTTTACAGCGGCAGCGAGTTCGCCCGCCGCACTGATCGGCAGCAGGTGGTCGCCGGCCAGCTCGACCGCGACCGTCCCGGGGCGGCGGGCGACGATCCGCTCCGCCTGCTCGGCCGGGATCACGCCCTCGCTGCCGAGCACCAGCAGGGCGGGACAGGTGGTTGCCGTCCAGTCGACCCAGTGGTCGCCGTGGACCAGCTCCTCCGAGTCGTACATGTCCTGGGGGTGGAACGGAAACCGCCAGCCGCCGTCCGCACCCTCCCGCAGCCGGTCGGCGAAGTACGGGGCGGCCGGGCCGAGCGCGGCGATCAGCTCGTCCCGACTCGGGGCGCCGTAGGGCAGGTCGAGCAGGAAGGCCAGCGGGTTCGGCCCCTCCAGGCCGAGCCAGGTCCGCCACCTGGCCGCCCGAACGCGCCGTCCGGGCCGAGGTGTTGACCCACCTGCTGCTCCAGCCCCCGCCCGCCGAACCGGGCCGGCTCGCCCGCCTCGACCTCCAGGGCGCCCACATCAGCGGCCGGCTCGACCTCACCGGCGCCCGGATCGCCGCCCCGGTCAAACTGCTGGGCTGCGGCTTCGCCGAACGCGTCCTACTCGACTACGCCGAGGTCACCTGGTGGAACCTCAACGGCACCCACCTGCCCGGCCTGGACGCCGAGGGCCTGCGCGTCGACCTCTGGCTCGGGCTGCGCGACGCCGTCGTCACCCACGAACTCTGGCTCCTCGACGCCCGCTTCTCCGGCGGCCTCGACCTCAGCGGCACCATCCTGCGCGGCGCGGACGGCTTCGCCCTGATGGCCAAACAGATGACCGTCGACGGCGGCCTGCGCGCCCAGAACCTGCGCGCCGAAGGCGAGTTGCGGCTCTCCCGCACCCGGATCGCCGGCACCCTCGACCTCGCCGGTGCCCGCCTCACCCAGACCCACGGCGGCGCGGCCGACTTCGAGGACCTGCACGCCCGCCGGGTGCTCCTCGACCTCCACCCGGACTCCACGGGCACGCTGACCTTCACCGCCGCCGAACTCGGCACCCTGGTCGCCGACCCGGCCCGCTGGCCCGCCGACTGCACCCTCGACCTCACCGCGACCGCCTTCGCCGGCCTGGAACCGGCCGCCGACTGCCCGGCCCCCGCCCGCCTCGCCTGGCTGGCCGCGCACGTCACCGCGCCCTCCCCCGCCGTCTACGCCCGGGTCGCCGCCGCCTACCGCCAGGCCGGGCAGGAGCAGGCCGCCCGGGACGTCCTGATCCGCAAGGAACGCCGCCGCCACCAGTCCCTCGGCCCGGCCGGCCATGCCTGGGGCCTGCTCCTGGAAGCCGTCGTCGGCTACGGCTACCGTCCCGCCCGCGCCCTCCTGTGGCTCCTCCTGCTGCTGGCCGGCGGCACCGGCTACTTCGCCCTCACCGGTGCGCCCCGCGCCGTCAACCCCACCGGCGGCCCGGCCTGGGACCCGCTGCTCTACGTCATGGACCTGGTGGTCCCCTTCCTCAGCCTCGGCCAACGCGCCGCCTGGGACCCGTCCGGCGCCGCCAAGGCCGCCGCCCTCGCCCTCACCGTCGCCGGCTGGATCCTCGCCACCGCCGTCGCGGGCGGTGCGGCCCGGGTGCTGAACCGGGGCGGCTGAGCGGCCGCCGCGCACGGGAAGTCGGCCGGGCCGACTTCCCGTGCGGCGCCACTACCTGTCTCAGGCCGCGCCGAAGTGCCGCTTGGTGTCGGCGATCAGCTTCCTCAGGAACGACGTCCCCGGCAGGTCCGTCAGCGCGGCCGGGCGGGCCAGCAGCGGGTTCGGCTCGTAGGCGAAGGTCCAGGTGAACCGGGTGCCGTGGGCGTGCGGCCGGACCACGTAGTCCTCGCCGAACCGCCGGTACAGCGGCAGGCTGGCCTCCGTGACGCAGAACGAGTGCCGCGCCCCCTCCTCCCACCGCACGAACTCCTCGCGCAGGCGCAGCAGTCCGAGCGCGGTGATCTCCCGCGTCGTGCCGACCCCGTGCGGCGCGGCCGAGGTGTAGCGCCCGCCGGCCAGGCCCCGGCACCAGGCCAGCGGCGCGTCCCCGGCCAGCCCCCGCCACACCGTCTCCGGCGCCACCGGCAGATCCATGGTGTACCGGTGCCGGTGCGGCGCGGTCTCGAAGAAGGACGGGTCGAAGCGTTCCAGCGTGTACCAGGCCATCGGATCTCCTCCTGCGACTCCTGCGACTCCGGCGACTTCCGCGACGGACGGACGGACGGGCGTTCGAACCCCTGACGCTATCCCTCCTCCCGGCCGCGAAAGCTCCGGCGGTACTCCCTGGGCGCCACACCCACCCTCGCCACGAACACCGGCCGCAGTGACACCGCCGAGGCGAAGCCGCAGCGCACGGCCACCGCGTCGACCGGCAGGTCCGTCTCCTCCAGCAGCCGTTGGGCCGCGAGGATCCGCTGGTCCAGCAGCCAGCGCAGCGGGGTGGTGCCGGTGCCGGCGCCGAAGTGACGGGCGAAGCCGCGTTCGGACATCACCGCCGCAGCCGCCATCCGGCGCACGGTCCACGGGGTGTCCAGCGAGGCCAGGATCTCGGCGCGGACCCGCGCGAGCGGCTCGTCCTCGGCGAGCGCGGGCACCGGGCTGGGGATGAACTGCGCCTGACCGCCCGCCCGGAACGGGGCGGTGACCATCGAGCGGGCGATGACGGCGGCGGCCCGCTGCCCGTGGGCGGTACGGACGAGATGCAGGCACAGGTCGATGCCGGCCGCGACCCCGGCCGAGGTCCACAGGCCCTCGCCGCCGGTGAACAGCACCTCGGGCCGGACGGTCACCGCCGGGTAGCGGCGGGCGAGTTCGGGGGCGAGCGCCCAGTGGGTGGTCGCCTCCCGACCGTCGAGAAGCCCTGCCTCGGCGAGGACGAAGGCGCCCGCGCAGAGCGAGGCGATCGGAACACCGCGACCGCGCACTTCCCGCAGCGCCGCCAGAACCCCCGGCGGCCGCGCGGCACCCGGCTCCTCCACCCCCGGCACCACCACCAGGTCGCAGTCCGCCAGTGCCTCCAGCCCCGCGTCGGGCACCCGCTCCAGTCCGCCGCCCAGCCGCACCCGGGCCCCCGCCGGCCCGCAGACCCGCAGGTCGAAGCCGGGCAGCCCCGGCCGGGAGGAGCGGTTCGCCCACACCTCCCCGATCACCGCGTAGTCGAAGGCCCGTACGCCGTCGAAGATCAGGCACCCCACCGTTCGCATGGCGCAAGCATGGCAGGGTGGCAGGAACCTATCGATGGGTGGCATCCCTGCCCATCACGGCCACCCGGCAACGCGCGGCACCATGAATCCCATGACGAACACCGACGCCTTCGACGCCCCCCTCACCCTCGCCCCCGACGCCGTCCTCCTCGTCATCGACGTCCAGCAGGGCTTCGAGGACCAGGACTTCTGGGGCCCCCGCGACAACCCCCGGGCCGAGCAGCGGATCGCCGAACTGATCGCCGCCTGGCAGGCCACCGGCCGCCCGATCGTCACCGTCCAGCACGCCTCCCGGGTGGGGCCGCTGGTCGAGGGCACGCCCGGCTACGAGCTCAAGGACTTCGTCGCCGCGATCACGCCCGACCTGCACATCACCAAGACGGTGAACAGCGCCTTCTACGGCACCCCCGACCTGCACGCCTGGCTCCAGGAACGCGGCGCCCGGCAGGTGGTGATCACCGGGATCATCACCAACGTGTGCAACGAGACCACCGCCCGGATGGCCGGCAACCTCGGCTACGACGCGATCTTCCCGACCGACGCCATGCACTCCTTCGACATGACCGGCCCCGACGGCACCACCGTCCCCGCCGCCGAACTCGCCCGCGCCACCGCCACCACCCTGCACGCGATGCGCTTCGCCAAGGTGGTCACCACGGAGGCCCTGCTCCGGGCCGCTAAGGCCTGAACAGCGGCTCGTACGCGTTGCCCTCCACCGCGTTGAGCAGCGTGTAGCGCTCCCCGAGGCCGAAGGCGACCTCCCGCAGCCGCGCCAACGCCTCGGCCACCGTGGGGACTTCGAGCCCGAGCGCGGCCGCCGCCGCGTCCCGGTCGGCGAACAGGTCGGGCTCGTCCTCCAGGTACTGCTCGGCCGCCTCCGCGCTCTCCTCCTCGGTCAGCCGCACGCAGTCCCGCCACCACGGCACCGCCAGCAGCAGCCGGACCATCTCCTCCAGCCCGGCGGCCACCACCGCCGCGCCGCCCTCGGAGTCGGCGTACAGCACGGGCCGCTCGTCGCCGTCCTCCCCGCAGAGGAAGAAGGTGCCGCCCGCACCGCACTTGGCCACCTCCTCCAGGGCCTCCCCGGAGGCGAGCACGACCTCCTCCACGTGCGAGTAGGCGTCGAGGGAGAAGTCCCCCGGCCAGAGCAGGTAGTCGACGGCGACGGGGGTGGCGCGAAGGCGGTCGAGGAAGGGCATGGCGGACACCTTAGGAGGCCGGACGGACACTCAGGCCGCCAGCCGCTCCGACAGGAACTCCTCCCAGGTGCGCCGCCCGCGCTCGGCCCCGGCCAGGGTGAGGTTCGCCCCCGCCCGGTAGGCGCGCCCGACCTTGCCGGGCACCCGCACCGGCAGCTGCTTGCGGCTGCGCCCCTGCGCCGCCAGGTACCCCCGGGTCAGCTCGCCCATCCCGTACACCCTCGGCCCGGCCAGGTCCGGCACCGCCCCGGCGGGCGCGTCGAGCGCCAACTCGACGAGCCGGGCAGCGACTTCGCGCACGTCCACGGGCTGCCAGCGGACCCCGCCGGGGGCCGGGACGAGCGGCAGCTTCGCCATCTTCCCGACCACGCTGAATGCCAGGTCGTGGAACTGCGCGGCGCGCAGGACCGTGTACGGCAGGCCCGAGCCGGCCACCGCCTCCTCGGCACCGAGCTTGGCCCGGAAGTAGCCGAGCGGCACCTTGTCCGCGCCGATCACCGAGATGTACACCAGGTGCCGCACCCCGGCCCGCCGCGCGGCCGCGACCAGCCGCCGGGTCGCCTCGTCGTCGCCCTTGGGGCCGCCGGCGAGGTGCAGCACCGTGTCGACGCCCGCGAGCGCCTCGTCCAGCCGGGCGCCCGCCTCGGCCGGGTCGCCGAGCAGGTCGCCGCGCACGTACGCCACGCCGTCCTCCGCCGCGCGCTCCCGCCGGCTCAGCACCCGCACCGGCCGGCCGGCCGCGCGCAGCAGCGGTACGACCTGCCGGCCCAGGGTGCCGGTGCCGCCGGTGACCAGTACCGGGTTGTTCGTCACGATCGTCTCCGATTCGTCCCGGGCCGGGAGTTGATCTCCCCGCCGCAGCCGTTGTTGGGTGACTCCTGCTGCCCTGACCCGAGGCGACGAAGGAATGTGACACGGTGGACGAGAAATCTTCCCGGACCGCGCTGTTCGAGGAGCACCGGCCGCATCTGCGCGCGGTCGCGTACCGGATGCTCGGCTCGATCAGCGAGGCCGAGGACGCACTCCAGGAGGCCTGGCTGCGGTACGACCGCACCGACACCGCCGAGGTGGAGAACCTCGGCGGCTGGCTGACCACGGTGGTCTCCCGGGTCTGCCTGAACCTGCTGCGCGACCGCGCCCAGCGCCGCGAGGAGCCGCTGGTGCCGACCGGGCCGGACGGGAACACCGGCCCGGAGCGCATCCCGGACCCGCTGCTGCGGCGCGAGGGCGTGGTCGACCCGGAGCAGGAGGTGATGCTCGCGGACTCGGTCGGCCTGGCGCTGATGGTGGTGATGGAGTCGCTGTCGCCCGCCGAGCGGGTCGCCTTCGTGCTGCACGACATGTTCGCGGTGCCGTTCGAGGAGATCGCCCCGCTGATCGAGAAGACGGCGGCCGCGACCCGCCAGCTCGCCAGCCGGGCCCGCCGCAAGGTGCAGGGGCAGGCGCCTGCGCCCGACCCTGACCTGGGCCGCCAGCGCCTCGCCGTGGACGCTTTCTTCGCCGCCGCCCGCAACGGCGACCTGGACGCCCTGGTCGCGGTGCTCGACCCGGACGTGGTGCTGCGCTCGGACGGCGGGGCCGGGCTGGCCCGGCACACCGTGGTGCTCAGCGGCGCCGCGACGGTCGCCGGCCAGGCCGTCCTGTGGGGCAAGCTGTCGCCGTTCGCCCGCCCGGCGCTGGTCAACGGCACCGCGGGCGCGGTGGTCATCGGCGACAACGGCCGGGCACTGTCGATCATGGCGTTCACCGTCGTGGACGGCGCGATCGCCGCGATCGACGTGATCCTCGCCCCGGAGCGGCTGGCCGCCCTCGATCTCTCGGCCTTCCGCGACTAGGACACGGACGAGGGTGGGAGGGCGCGAAGCCCTCCCACCCGGCGGCTCACCGCCCGACCGCGCCGGCCGGCTGCTCGCGGAAGGTGTCCCCGCGCCCGGCGCGCCACCCGGTCTCCTCGGTCATGTGCACCGGTACCGGCGCAGCGACGGCTCCTCGGCGACGTCCGGCCGCAGCGAGCGCGGAGCCTGCTCGGCTCGACGCGCCCGGGCGCGGTGTTCCCGGTCACCGCGTCACCCCGGCCACCGGCCGGGCCCGACGGACCGTCACCAGCCCTGGGCGTTCGCCCAGTCCGCGAGGTGCCGGGCGCAGTCGTCCACCGACTCCCGCCAGGTGTGCGCCGCGCCGTCCCCGGCCTCGTCGCTGACGTACTTCACCAGACGCACCGGCACCCCTGCCCGGTGGGCGACGGTGGCGACGGCGTAGCCCTCCATGTCGACCAGGTCGGCGTGCTCGGCCAGCCGCTCGCGGGCGGCCGGGGAGTCGACGAACAGGTCGCCGGTGGCCAGCACCGGGCCGTCGCCCTTGCCGACCACCAGCGGGGCGCCGTAGCTGCGGCCGGTCAGGGTCTGCAGGACCTCGGTGTTCAGGTCGTGCTGGATCACCTGGACCACGTGGTGGATGCCCTCCCAGCCGGGGCGCAGCGCGCCGGCCGTCCCGAGGTTGACCACCTCGGCGGGCTTCTCACCCCGGGCGAGCACGGTGGCCAGGGCCACGGCGGCGTTGACCTTCCCTATCCCGGTGAGCAGCACGGGCAGTCGCTCGTCCAGGTGGGCGGCCTCCTCGCGGACGGCGACGACGAGCAGCGGGCGGTCGGGTGAGATCGTTCCAAGCAGTCGCATGGGGCCCATGGTACGGAGCGGGTGGGTGCCTCACCTCGGGAGCCGCTTGATGGAACCGCACGGGACGCCGCCCGCGTCGCACGGGTCGCCACCTCTCTGCGCGAGCCGTGCGCCGCCGTACAAAACGTACCGAGCCGTGGGAGAGCGTGCGGAAACCGTGCACGACATGCTCAAGATCGGCGCAAGTCAGGTGTGGCCGGGAGGAGTCACGGCCATACTGCTGCCATCGGTCGGGCCCCGGGTGTCGGGTCCGCACCCAGGGGAGGATGAGGCGGGTGGCAACACCAGTAGGCAACGGCGCACCGGGCGCCGCGTTCCCGGCGCGGCCGAGCGGTCCACCGGCCGCGCCGGGAGCGGCACCGGCGGCAGCGGCACGGGGCGTGGCGCCGCCCGGCCCCCCCGCGCCCAGGCCCGGCGCCGCGCCGCCCGCGCAGCGCCCCCGGGCGGGTGCCGTGGAGCGCGGCGTGCGCGCCCGACTGGCCCAGGCCACCCGGACGCCCCCGGGGCGGCTGCGGCTGGCCGGGGTGGTGCTCGCGGTGCTCACGGTGGCCTTCGGCGGGCTCACCGCCTGGCAGTTGGAGACCAGGGCCTCGGCCGCCGACCGGGTGGTCTCGTACAGCCAGCCGCTCAGCCGGGACGCTGCCGAGATCCACCGCTCGCTGGCGGACGCCGCCACCACCGCGGCCACCGGCTTCCTGCTGGCCGGCACCGAGCCCAAGGACGTCCGGGACCGGTACGAGCAGGATCTCTCCCAGGCCGCCAAGTTGATCGCCCAGGCCGCCGCCCGTACCACGTCCACCTCCCCGGCGCAGGACTCACTCGCCCGACTGAACCAGCAACTCCCGGTGTACGCCGGTCTGGTGGAAACCGCGCGGGCCGACAACCGGCAGGGCATCCCGCTCGGCGGCGCCTACCTGCGGTACGCCTCCGAACAGATGCAGAACGTCCTGCTGCCGGCCGCCGCCGAGCTGAAGGGCTTCGAGGACAAGGAGCTGGCGGACGACTACGCCGGGGCCAAGTCCGTGCCGTGGGGTGCGTACGGCCTGGCGGTGCTCACCCTGGCCTCGCTCGGCTGGGTGCAGCTGACGCTGTTCCGCCGCACCAACCGGGTGTTCAACATCGGCCTGTTGGGCGCCACCGCCGCCGTCCTCGCGGGCTCGCTCTGGCTCACCGTGGCCGGGCTGACCACCAGTTCGGCGCTGGAGCGGAGCGACCACGACGGCGCGACCCCGCTGCGGGCGCTCAACAACGCCCGGGTGGACGTGCTGACCGCCCGGCTGGCGGAGAACCTGCACCTGGTCGCGCGCGGCTCCACCACCAAGTACGCCGACCAGTGGGCGAGCGCCACCAAGCACCTGTCCGGCGACAACGCCGAGGACGTCCCGCTGGAGCGGCGCAGCGGCTCGCTCCCGGAGGCCGTCCGGCTCGCCCCGCCGGCCGCCGCCCAGCCCGTCCGCGAGGCCGCCGCGCAGTACGACGAGTGGCGCCAACGGCACGACAAGGCACGGTCCCTGGAGGTCGACAACGCCGACTACCAGGCCGCGCTGAACGCCACCGTGTCGGTCACCGACGCCACCGGCACGGCCGACGCCGCCTTCAACGCCACCGACAAGGCCCTCGGTCAGGCCGCCGACGCCGAGCAGGCGCGGTTCACCGACGCCGCCAAGGGCACCGCCGCGGACCTGCGGCTGGCCGCCGGCGCGGCCGCCGTGCTCGCCCTGGTGGCCGCGGCCGCCGCGCTGCGGGGCCTCGGCCGGCGACTGGCCGAGTACCGGTAAGGGGAACGGACAGATGCGCACCAGAACCGTACGGACCAGGAGCGCCGCGGCGCTGGCAGTGCTCGCGGCCTGCGCGACCGTGCTCGGCGGAGGCGGCCCCTCCGACGCCGCACCGGCCGCCGCGACCAGCGCGCCGCAGGCCGTCCAGCAGACGCAGGACCAGTCGGACACCTGCGACATCTACGGCAGCGTGCCGCCGAGCACGGTGGACGGCCCGGCCGTGAAGGCCATCAAGGCCAAGCGCAGCCTGGTGATCGGCGTGGACCAGAACAGCTACCGCTGGGGCTCCCGCAATCCGAACACCGGCCAGATCGAGGGCTTCGACATCGACCTGGCCCGGGCCATCGGCACCGCCATCATGGGCAACCAGGGCCAGGTGGTGCTCAAGCCGGTCGCCACCGCCGACCGCGTCGACGCGGTGAAGAACGGCCGGGTCGACCTGATCGTCCGCACCATGACCGTCAACTGCGAGCGGATGAAGGACGTGGCCTTCTCCAAGCCGTACTTCAGCATCTCCCAGCGCGTGCTGGTCCCGAAGGCCAGCCCGGCGACCAGCCTCGACGAGGCGGTCAACGGCAGGACCGTCTGCGCCGCCAAGGGCTCCACCGCCGCGACCGTGCTGGACGCCAAGAAGACCGCCAAGCAGGTCGTCCCGGTCGAGAACCAACTGGACTGCCTGGTCCTGATGCAGCTCGGCAAGGTCGACGCCACCATGACCGACGACGGCCTGGCGGCCGGTCAGGCGGCGCAGGACCAGACCGTGCGGATCGTCGACGGCGACACCCAGCCCGAGGTGATCGGCGTCGCCATGCTCAAGACCAGCCCCGACCTGACCGCCCGGGTCAACCAGGTGCTGGCCGACTACCACGCCGGCGGCGACTGGGGGCGCTCGTACGACCGCTGGCTCAAGCCGTACATGCTCAACGACGCCGAGCACTACTGGCCGGTGCCGCACTGAGGCCCGCGCCGGGGCCGCACCGAGTCGGGTACGGACCACTGCGGACGCGGGGTGTTGACGCGGTCTTGACGCCCCGCGCCCGCGCCGCCCGAACGGCCACCGGCTAGGGTTCGGGACGATCACCACGGGGAGACCGGTGGTGAACACGGGGGTTGTCGTGGGATCACGCGTCAGATGCGTCGGGATCGCACGCGAGGAAGGAAGGACACCGCGGTGGCGGCATCGGCTGGCCCGGTACTGAACCGGGAGGAGGTGGACCGCGCGCTCGCGCGCCTCGGCGCCGAGCGGGACGCGGTCGAGTCGGCGCTGCTCGCCCTGCAGGACCACCCGGGCCTGCGGCTGCTGGACGGCGCCGAGCTGTCCGGCCGCACCCTGGAGCGCTGGGCCGTCGCCGGCAAGGGTTTGCCGCTGCTCTGGGCGCTGTTCGACCGCTACTCCGAGGCACTGGCCTCGGCCCGCGCCGTACGGGCCCGCAAGGCCAAGCCCGGCGCACCCGAACTCGCCGAGCTCAGCGAGCTGTTGACCGGCGACGCGGTGACCGTTCCGGGCGGCGCGCTGCCGGACGGCCCGCAACTGCTCGGCGCGCCCGCCAAGCTGGTCGAGCGGATCAGCCTGGACGCGCTGATGGCCCGGATGAACTCGTGGTACGCCACCGTGCTGGAGGTGGTCAGCGCCGCCGACGCGGTCTGGTCGGCGCTGCCGGCCCGGATCGACCTGCTGCTGGCCGAACTCCACCGGGTGCGGACCCTGGCCGCCTCGCTCGGCGTCCGGGCCGGCGGCCACCCGCTCGGCGACGACCTCACCGGGCTGGAGAGCGGCCTCACCGAACTGCGCACCGAGGTCCGCGAGGACCCGCTCGCGCTGTGGCGCCCGGCCCGGGTGCCCGCCCAGCGCGGCACGGTGCCCGAGGGCTCGGCCTTCGCCACCCCCGCCGGGGTGGTCGACACCGAGCGCTTCGACCGGGCCGGCCGGGCGCTGGACGGCGTCCGGCTGGAGCTGGAGAACCTGCTGCGGCTGCGCGACGACGCCGAGGAGCGCCTCCAGGGCGTCGGCGACCTGCTCCAGCGGGCCGACGCCACCCTGGCCGAGGCCCGCCGGGCCCGCGGCGAGGTGCTGGCGAAGATAGCGTCCAGCGACGTCCCGGCGGTGCCCGGCCCGGCCTCGGCGCTGCGCGAACGGATCGTCACCGCGCTGGAGCTGCGCCAGGGCGGTCAGTGGGGCCGGTTGGCGCCGCTGCTGGACGCGCTGGAGGACGCCGCGGCCAAGGAGCTGGCCCGGGCCCGGCACTCGCTCACCGAGGTGACCCAGCCGCTGGCAGTCCGGGCCGAGCTGCGCGGCCGGCTGGACGCCTACAAGGCGATGGCGGCCCGGATGCGGGTCTCCGAGGACCCGGAAGTGATCGAGCGGTACGAGAAGGCGCGCTGGCTGCTGTGGAGCGCGCCCTGCGACCTGCGGGCGGCGGCCGCCGCGGTGGCCCGCTTCCAGCAGTCGCTGCGCCCGGCCCAGGCCGAGCAGGAGACACCGCACAACGCGGCCGGCCAGACGCCGGTCGACGGACAGGTACAGGGGGGCTGAGGTTGATGGGCGAGACGTGCGTACGGCCGGAGTGCTCCGGCAACGGCAGGATCGACGCCGACGGCTACTGCGACGAGTGCGGGCTGGCGCCGGCGGGCGGAGGCGGCACCGGCACCACCGCGGCACCGCCGAAGGCGGCGGCGGCCGCCGGCCCCGGCTCACCCTGCCCGCGCGACTGCTCCGGCACCATCGACGCGGACGGCTACTGCGACGAGTGCGGCCTGACCGCACCCGGTGCCGACACCGGCATCACCCAGCCCTACGTCCCGTCCGCGCGGGTCAACCCGGACTCCGCCCGCAGCGGCTCGATCCGCTCGATGTCGGCCCTCACCGGCTCCTCCCGCTCGATGTCCGGCCGCTCCCGCTCGCACCGCTCGACCCGCACCGGCTCCAGCCGCTCGGTCTCGGTGCGCTCCACCCGCGGCAGCGTCAGCGCGGGCACCCGCAACCGGCTGGGCGCCGGCCTGGTCACGGTGCCGACCATAGAGACGGCCGACCCGTCGCTGGCGGTGCTGGCCAACCCCGAGGTGCCCGAGCGCAAGCGCTTCTGCGCCAAGTGCGAGACGCCGGTGGGCCGGGAGAAGAACGGCCGGCCGGGCCGGCCGGACGGCTTCTGCACCAAGTGCGGCACGCCGTACTCCTTCACCCCCAAGCTGCGCCGCGGCGACCTGGTCGGCGGGCAGTACGAGGTGGTCGGCTGCCTGGCGCACGGCGGGCTCGGCTGGATCTACCTGGCGGTGGACCGCCGGGTCAACGACAAGTGGGTCGTCCTCAAGGGCCTGCTGAACACCGGGGACGAGGACGCGCTCGCCGCCGCCGTCGCCGAGCGTCGCTTCCTGGCCGAGGTGGACCACCCGAACATCGTCCGGATCATCAACTTCGCCGAGCACCTGGACATCGGCTCCGGCTCCACCGACGGCTACATCGTCATGGAGTACGTCGGCGGCAAGTCGCTCAAGGACATCGCCAACGACCGCCGCACCCCGGACGGCCGGCGCGAGCCGCTGCCGGTGGAGGTGGCGATCGCGTACGCGCTGGAGGCGCTGCCCGCGCTCGGGTACCTGCACGGCCGGGGCCTGATCTACTGCGACTTCAAGATCGACAACGTGATCCAGAGCGGCGACGCGCTCAAGATCATCGACATGGGCGCGGTCTGCCGGCTCGACCACGACGGCCCGATCTACGGCACCGTCGGCTACCAGGCCCCCGAGATCGCCACCCACGGCCCCTCCCCCGCCTCCGACCTGTACACCGTGGCCCGCACCCTCGCGGTGCTCACCTTCGACTTCCAGGGCTACAGCACCACCTACCGCGACTCGCTGCCCGGCCCCGAGGACGTCGAGGTCTTCGCCAGGTACGAGTCGTACTACCGCTTCCTGGTCCGCGCCACCGACCCCGACCCGGCCCGCCGCTTCTCCTCCGCCGAGGAGATGGCCGACCAGCTCACCGGCGTGCTGCGGGAGGTCCTGGCCCTCCAGGACGACCGGCCCCGGCCCGCGCTCTCCACCCTGTTCGGCCCCGAACTGCGCGTCGTCGACACCGAGTTGGTGCTGCCCGCCGACCAGCTGGGCCAGCTGCGGGTGACCGCGCTGGACCCGTCCGCCGCCGCCCTCGCCCTGCCCGTCCCCCGGGTCGACCCGGGCGACCCCAACGCCGGCTTCCTCGCCACCCTGCTCGCCACCGACCCCGAGGAGGCGCTCGCCGCACTGGGCGGCGCCCCCGCCGTCTCGGTCGAGAGCCGGCTGCGCGAGCTGCGCGCCCTGCTCGAACTCGGCCGCCACGGCATGGCCGGGAACGAGCTGGCCGAGCTGGAGAAGGACCACCCGGACGACTGGCGGGTGGTCTGGTACCGCGGCCTGGTCGCCCTGGTGGGGGCCGCCGAGAACGGCGGCGTCACGCCCCGAGCCGAAGGGCACGCCGGCGCCGAAAGGGAGAAGCGAGGGAGCGACGAAGGAGCGAGGGAGCGACGACCGTCGGCGTCGGGTCAGGAGGGCCCGGAGGCGAACGGGCGAGTAACAGCCAAACTGCGGGCGGCCGCCGAGGCCTTCGACGCCGTCTACGACGCCTTCCCCGGCGAGGCCGCGCCCAAGCTGGCCCTGGCCATCTGCGCCGAGCTCCTCGGCGACAGTGGCGACGCGGCCGAGTTCTACCGCCTGGTGTGGGCCACCGACCACTCGTACCTGAGCGCCGCCTTCGGCCTCGCCCGGGTCCGCCTCGCCGAGGACGACCGGCCCGGCGCCGTCCGCGTGCTGGAGTCCGTCCCGGCCACCTCCAGCCAGTACACCGCCGCCCGGATCGCCGCCGTCCGCGCCCGGCTGCGCGAACGCCCCACCACCGACCCGCTCGCCGCCGACCTCACCGCCGGCTCCGACCAGCTCACCGCGCTGCGCCTCGACGACCGCCGCCGCGAGGAGCTCTCCGTCGAGGTGCTCGGCGCCGCCCTCGGCTGGGTCATGGCCGGCTCCGCGGGCGCCCAGCAGACCGGCGCCACCGTGGTGCTGGGACGACCCGCCGTGGAGCGGGAACTGCGCTTCGCCCTGGAACAGTCCTACCGGGTACTCGCCCGGTTGGCCGACCGGGCCGATACCAGGATCGAGATGGTGGAACGGGCCAACCGGGCCCGCCCCAGGACGTGGGTGTAGCCGATGCCGCAGCAGACCGAGTGCCCGAGCTGTTCCGAGCCGATGGACCCGGAGGACGCCTTCTGCGGGCGCTGCGGGACCGGCCGGGACGGCCGGGCGGCCCCGGGCTCGATGCCCGCCAGCTGGGCCGCCGCCCACGGTGGGGCCGTCCCGCCGCAGCGCGGGCCGGTCTGCGTGAACTGCGGGCAGGCGCACGTCACCGAGGACGGCTACTGCGAGGGCTGCGGCAGCGCCCAGCCGCGCCCCCGCGACCACATGGAGAAGGCCCTCGCGGGCGTCGCCGGGGTCAGCGACCGCGGCGTGCGCCACCACCGCAACGAGGACTCCTTCACCGTCGCCGCCACCTCGCTGCCCGGCGGCGAGCCGGTCGTGGTCGCCGTGGTGTGCGACGGCGTCTCCTCCTCCGACCGCCCTGACGAGGCCTCGGAGACCGCCGTCGACGCCGCCTCGGAGTCCCTGCTGACCTCCCTGGAGGCCGGCCGGAACCCGAACGAGGCGATGCGCGCCGCCATCGCCGACGCCGCCAAGGCCGTCGCCGACCTCGCCACCGACGGCGCCGGCCCGGCCCGCCCCGACCTCAACG
This sequence comes from Kitasatospora sp. NPDC056531, assembly GCF_042794375.1. Lineage (NCBI taxonomy): Bacteria > Bacillati > Actinomycetota > Actinomycetes > Kitasatosporales > Streptomycetaceae > Kitasatospora > Kitasatospora sp. NPDC056531. The sequence continues at coordinate 18,598 of NZ_JBHTTU010000051.1, forward strand.
CCCCCGCCTGCACCTTCGTCAGCGCCATAGCGGCCGGCGGCCGGGTCACCATCGGCTGGGTCGGCGACACCCGGGCCTACTGGATCCCGGACGACCGCGCCGCCGCCGAACCCTTCCGGCTCACCCAGGACGACTCCTGGGCGGCCCGGATGGTCGAGGCCGGGCTGATGAGCGAGGCCGAGGCCTACTCCGACCCGCGCGCCCACGCGATCACCGGCTGGCTCGGCGCCGACGCCGAGGAGGTCGTGCCGCACACCCTCGACTTCACCCCGCACGTCCCCGGCGTGCTGCTGATCTGCACCGACGGCCTGTGGAACTACGCCGAGGCGGCCACCGACCTGGCGTACTACGTCCGCCCGGACGCCCGGACCGAACCGCTCGCGGCGGCCCAGACCCTGGTGAAGTTCGCGGTCGCGGCCGGCGGCCACGACAACATCACCGTCGCGGTGCTCCCGATCGACCCGCCCGCCGTCTCCGTGGAGGAGGTCGAGGAGACGCCCACCGCACTGGACCTGCCGATCATCGTTCCGGCCGCCGCCCGGACGCCCGAGGACGACGAGGACTACGAGGACTACGAGCCGACCCTGCCGGACCTTCCGGTGATCGGCTCCCCCGCCGCCCCGCTGCCCCCGGTCCCGCCCGCGCCCCCGACGGCGCCCCCGGCGGTCCCGCCCGCACCGCCGGCGCCGCCCGCCGCCCCGCCCCTGCCGCCCGTCCCGCCGCAGCCGCCGACGGCCTGACCGGCCCGTCCACTCCCGGCCACGCCCGGTCCGACGGCCCCGTCCGCCGGACCGCCCACCGACCTGATCGCATCCACCCCTCACCCGACGGGAGCCGACCGCCCCATGGCAACACTGGCGAAGCCGAACCTGCCCAGGTTCGACGTGGAGATCTTCCAGAACGAGTACCTGGCCGACGGCGCCCGCGAGGTCAACGCCATCGTCACCGTCACCGCCACCGGCGGCGGCACCTCCGGCGGCCGCCCGCTCGGCCTCACCGACGCCGCCGCCCAGGGCACCGACGCCAACGCGGCCGTGGTGATCCTGGTCGACTGCTCGGGCTCGATGGACTACCCCAAGACCAAGATCAACGGCGCCCGCGAGGCCACCGCCGCCGCCATCGACGCCCTGCGCGACGGCACCGCCTTCGCCGTGGTCGCCGGCACCCACGAGGCCCGCGACATCTACCCCGGCGACGGCACCCTCGCCACCGCCTCGCCCAGCACCCGCGACCAGGCCAAGGAGGCGCTGCGCCGCCTCACCGCGGCCGGCGGCACCGCGATGGGCACCTGGCTGGCCAAGGCCGACAAGCTCTTCCTCACCCGCCGCGACATCGCCATCCGGCACGCCATCCTGCTCACCGACGGCAACAACGAGCACGAGTCGGCCACGGACCTCGCCCGCAACATCGAGCGGGTCACCGGCCACTTCACCGCCGACTGCCGCGGTGTCGGCACCGACTGGCGGATCGACGAGCTGCGCACCATCTCCTCGGCGCTGCTCGGCACCGTCGACATCGTCGCCGAGCCCTCCGGCCTGGCCGAGGACTTCCGCTCGATGATGGCCGGCGCGATGGGCAAGCAGGTCGCCGACGTCGCCCTGCGGATCTGGACCCCGGCCAACGCCACCGTGAAGTTCGTCAAGCAGGTCGCCCCCGCGGTCGAGGACCTGACCGCCCGCCGCGCCGAGGCCGGCCCCCGGGCCGGCGACTACCCGACCGGCTCCTGGGGCGACGAGAGCCGCGACTACCACGTCTGCGTCGAGGTCCCGGCCGCCGCGGTCGGCAACGAGATGCTCGCCGCCCGGGTCAGTCTGGTGCTGCCCCCGCAGGTCGGCGGCGGCACCCCCGAGGTGCTCTCCCAGGGCCTGGTCAAGGCGGTCTGGACCGACGACCTGGCCTCCTCCACCCGGATCAGCCCGCAGGTCGCCCACTACACCGGGCAGGCCGAGCTCGCCTCCTCGATCCAGGAGGGCCTGGAGGCCCACCGCGCCGGGGACGTCGACACCGCCACCGCCAAGCTGGGCGCCGCCGTCCGGATCGCGCACGCGACCGGGAACGAGGGCACGTACAAGCTGCTGCAGAAGGTGGTGGACGTGGTGGACCCGAAGGAGGGTACGGTTCGATTCCGTAAGAACGTGAGCGAGGCCGACTCGATGACCCTTGAGACCCGGTCGACCAAGACGGTACGTGTGAAGAAGTGACAGCTGAAGACGTGATCGGGCCGGCCGCCCGGCGCGACGCCGCACCGTGCCGGCCCGAAACGAGGGGGACCTGATGCCGATCTGCCCGAGGGGCCACGAGTCGCAGGCCGAGGACTGGTGCGACTTCTGCGGCTTCCCGATGACCCCGCCGGTCCCGCCGCCCGGCGCCCACGGGGGCGCACCTGCGGGATACGCGCCCGGCGGCGACCCCGCGCCCGGCACACCCGCCGGACACCCGCAGCACGGCGGTGCGTCCTTCGGCGCGCCGCCGCCCCCGCCGATGCCTCCGGGAGCGGTCCCGCCGCCCCCGCCCGGTGCCTTCCCGCCCCCCGGCGCCGTGCCGCCCGGCGGCTACCCGCCCCCCGGGGCCGTACCGCCGGGCGCGCCGCAGGGCCTCACCGAGGGCCTGACCGTCTGCCCGATCTGCCGCAGCCCGCAGACCGGCCGGTTCTGCGAGGAGTGCGGCTACGACTACGAGCTGTCCACGCCCTCGCGCCGCCAGACCCCGGCCGCCGACGCGCCCGCGCCCGGCCCCGCCCAGCCCCCGCCGCTGAACATCCCGGCGGCCTACGGCGGCACCGCCCAGCCTTCCCAGCCCCCGGTCGCTCCGCAGCAGCCGCAGCCTCCGCAGCCGGGGTACCCGCAGCCGGAGTACCCGCACACCTACGGCTACCCGCCGCCGGAGGGCGCCTTCCCCGAGGCCCCGGTGCGTGAGGACTCCGGCCCGGTGTACGCCCAGCCGGCCGGCCCCGGCCCGAACAACCGCGGCGGCGACTTCGGCACGTCCTTCCACCTCGCCCCGCCGGTGCAGCAGCCCCAGCCGGAGGCCGCCCCGGCGGAGCCGGTCCGGTCCAACTGGATCGCGGTGGTCTCGGCCGACCGCGACTACTTCACCGAGATGATGGCCCGCAGCGGCCCCGAGGCGGCCGGCCTGTTCTTCCCGCCGTACTGCCCCGAGCGCCGCATCCCGCTGACCGGCCGCGGCCAGCTGCGGATCGGCCGGCGCAGCCAGCACCGGGGCACCGTCCCGGAGATCGACCTGTCGGTGCCGCCGGAGGACCCGGGCGCCTCGCACCAGCACGCGCTGCTCGCCGAACAGGCAGACGGCAACTGGGTGCTGGTCGACCAGGACTCCACCAACGGCACCACCGTGAACGGCGGCGCGGAACCGATCACCCCGCACACCGCCGTACCGCTGAACGACGGCGACCGGATCCACATCGGCGCCTGGACGACGATCACGGTGCACCGCGCCTGAATGCCCTGTTGACGGTGGATCAGCCACAACTCAGGCCGGGTCGGGCGGAATTCAACATTTCGCCCGGCCCGGTTTTCTTCCGACTTCCTCAGGAAATCCCCAAATTCACGTCCCGGGTGTGCACAAGACGCACCGAAAGCCCTATTCTCAGGGCACATGACTGCAGCTATATCCGCTGACGGCATCCGTCAGCGGTACGGGGATGTGCAGGCCGTCGACGGGGTGTCCTTCACCGTCGAGGCCGGCGAGTTCTACGGGATCCTGGGCCCCAACGGGGCCGGGAAGACCACCACCATGGAGATCCTGGAAGGGGTCCGCAAGCCCGACGAGGGTCGGGTCGAGCTGCTGGGGATGGCACCCTGGCCGCGCAATCCGAAACTGCTGCCGCGCATCGGCGTGCAGTTCCAGGCCTCGGCTTTCTTCCGGAAACTGACGGCCCGCGAGACCATCCGCACCTTCGCGTCGTTCTACGGGGTCGGTCCCAAGCGGGCCGATGCGATGCTGGAGCGGGTCGGCCTCGCCGACAAGGCCGAGACGCTGACCGACCAGATGTCCGGCGGCCAGGCGCAGCGCCTGTCGATCGCCTGCGCACTGGCGCACGACCCGGAGCTCGTCTTCCTGGACGAGCCCACCACCGGCCTCGACCCGCAGGCCCGGCGCAACCTCTGGGACCTCCTGCGGGACATCAACAACGAGGGCCGCACCGTCGTCCTGACCACCCACTACCTGGACGAGGCCGAGGTGCTCTGCGACCGGGTCTCGATCATGGACCACGGGAAGATCCTGCACACCGGAGCCCCGGCGGCGCTGATCCGCGAGATCGACGACACCGTCCGGATCAGCGTGGCCTCCGGCCAGCTGCCGGTCGAGCGGGCCCGCGAGCTGCTCGCCGCGGCCGGCGCCGACGTCGCCACCCTGGAGGACGACACCGTCTCGCTCTCCGTCTCGACCCGGCACCCGGCCCCGGTGCTCAGCGTGCTGGCCGAGCAGAACGCGCTGCGCGGCCTCGAGGTGCGCGGCGCCACCCTGGAGGACGTCTTCCTCCAGCTGACCGGACGGGAGTTCCGCGCATGACCGTCTCCACTTCCACCGAGCCGAAGGTGCCCGCCCCGCGCGGCGGTTCGGCCGGCGCCGCCGGCGGGCAGGAGCGGGTCAGCGCGTTCTGGAGCCTGTCCCGCGCGATGCTGCTCGGCATGAAGCGGGACCGCACCGCGACCTTCTTCATCCTGCTCTTCCCGCTGGTGTTCCTGGTCTTCTTCGGCAGCCTGGCCAAGGGCAACAACAGCCCGCACGCCAAGGTCGCCCAGGTCGGCGCGGTGAAGCTGTTCGACTCGATGCAGGGCGAGGGCCGGACCGAGCTGGACAAGGTCCTCACCATCACCCGCACTGACGACGAGGCCGGCACCCTGCAGAAGGTCCGCAAGGGCGACTTCGACGCGATGATCATGCAGGGCCCGGACGGCAAGGTCGAGCTGCGCTTCAGCGCCGCCGACACGGTCCGCGCCGGCGCGCTCCAGGGCATCGTCAACTCGGTGGTGCAGAGCGCCAACCAGGCGGCCACCGGCCAGAAGCCGGCCTACGTGGTGGACGCCCAGCAGGTCGAGGACCAGTCGCTCAAGCCGATCCAGTTCCTCACCCCCGGCCTGCTCGGCTGGGCCGTCGCCACCGGCGCCGTGTTCGGCGCCGCGCTGACCCTGGTCGGCTGGCGCAAGTCCAAGGTGCTGCGGCGCCTGCGGCTGGCCCCGATCAGCGCGGGTACGGTCGTCAGCTCCCGGATCGTGGTCTCGCTGCTGACCGCCTTCCTCCAGACCACCGTCTTCCTGGTGGTCGCCACGAGCTTCTTCGGGCTCAAGCTCACCGGCAACTGGTGGCTGGTCATCCCGCTGGTGGCCTGCGCGACGCTCGCCTTCATGTCGATCGGCCTGCTGGCCGGCTCGGTCGCCAAGACCGAGGAGGCGGCCAACGGCATCTCGCAGCTCATCGTGCTGCCGATGTCCTTCCTGTCCGGTTCGTTCATCCCGCTGGACAGTTCCCCGGGCTGGCTGAAGACCGTCTCGGAGGTCATGCCGCTGAAGCACCTGGTGACGGCCGCCCAGTCGGTGCTGACCCGCGGCGGCGGCGTGATGGACGCCCTGCCGACGATGGGCGGACTGCTGCTCTTCGCGGCCGTTCTCACCGGCATCGCCTGGAAGCTGTTCAAGTGGGAAGACGCCTGACCGTCCCCCGCTGACCGCTCCCCACTGATCACTCAGGCCCGACGGGGTCGTACGCCTTTTGTCCCGGTGTACGACCCCGTCGGCGTCTGCGACCATGGTCGGGTGACAGAGATCCGGCGAGACACGTTCAGCGAGGAGACCTTCTTCGACCAGGTCGGCGGTGAGCCGACCTTCCGGCTCCTGACCCGACGCTTCTACGAGGGCATCGCCGAGGACGAGTTGCTGCGGCCGATGTACCCCGAGGAGGACCTCGGCCCGGCCGAGGAGCGGATGGCTCTGTTCCTGATGCAGTACTGGGGCGGCCCGCGCACCTACAGCGAGCACCGCGGCCACCCGCGGCTGCGGATGCGGCACGCGCCGTTCAAGGTCGACAAGGCCGCGCACGACGCCTGGCTGACCCACATGCGCGCGGCCGTGCACAGCCTGGAGCTGCCCGCCGAGCACGAGCGGCAGCTGCTCGACTACCTGACGTACGCCGCCGCGTCGATGATCAACACCCCGGGCTGAGCCGCCTCGCACCGGACGCGCCGTACGCCGAGCCGCCGTACGCCGGGCCGCCGTGCGCGGTCACCGGACCGGGCTGAGCCCCAGCCCCGCGCCCGGCGCGGCCACCGTCCGCACCACCACCGAACCCGCCGGGGCGCTCAGCCGCAGCCAGCCGCCCGCCCGGTGCACGGTGAGGGGGGCGCCGGGCTTCAGGAAGCCGATCACGTACGCGGCGTGCACCGCGCGCAGCGGCAGCTCCGGCAGCGCGGTGACCGGGCGGGACCAGATCTCGTCGGCCAGCCGGTCCAGCACCTCGCGGGTGCGGTGGTGCGCCGGGACGGCCTCGCTGCGCTCGCGGAACTCCTGGACGCCGGCCATCAGTTCGGGGTACACCTCGGCCGCCGGCGGGGCCCCGACCGGCCGCCAGCCGGCCTTCGGCGGCAGCAGCCCGGCCCAGGCCGGGCCGGTCACCGGCGCGGGCAGAGCCACGGCGCCCGCCTCGGCGTCCACGCCGTCCAGCAGCTGACCGGCCGAGACCGTCAGGTCGACCGGCTCCGCCAGGCCGCTCAGCCGGGCGGTGCGGATCGCCAGCGCTCCCGAGGTGCCCAGCGGCAGCCGCCCGAAGACCGCCAGCACGCCGTCGTCCCCGTCCGGGGCCACCGCCCGCAGCCGCACGGCCGCCGCCTTGTCGAAGCGCAACAGGCGCAGCAGGAAGGCGGAGAGGTCGTCGGCCTCGCCGGTGTCGGTCAGGGCGAGGCGGGCGGTGATGGTCAACGCGGCTCAGCTCGAATCGTCGTGGGGCTCGATCGTCGTGGAGTTCGATCGTGCGGGGTGGGACTTTCAGACTGCCGCGACGGCCGGGGCCTCGTCCATGAAACGGGAGAGGAACTCCCGCTCGACCGGCGAGATCCGGCGCGGCCGGCCCTCGGCCAGATCGTAGGGGACGACCACGGTGGAGGCCCGGACGTACACCGTCTCGGAGCCGTCCGCGTGGACGTCCTTGATGTCGTAGGACACCGTCAGCGAGGCGACGCCGATGCGCGTCACCCGGGTCTCGATGGTGACCGGCTCCGGCCGGTGCACCAGCGGGCGCTTGTAGTCGATCTCGTGGCGGGCCACCACCGAGCCGCCCGCGAACTCCCCGGCACCGGCCTCGGCGGCCTGGGTGAACATGAAGTCGATCCGGGCCTCCTCCAAGTAGCGCAGGAAGACCACGTTGTTGACGTGCCCGAAGGCGTCCATGTCGGACCAGCGCAGCGGGCAGGCGTAGATGTGGCGAGCCACGGGTGTTCTCCTCGGTGTCCGGTCGCCCGTCGTCACGGACCGGCGACGGGCCGCGGCCCGGCAGACCGCCCCGGAGGGCAGTCTGCCGGGCCGTTGTGACAGCAGGGTGTCAGCCTCGGGTCAGCTTCTTGTACGTGGCCCGGTGCGGACGGGCCGCGTCGGCGCCGAGCCGCTCGACCTTGTTCTTCTCGTACGACTCGAAGTTGCCCTCGAACCAGAACCACTTGCTCTCGCCCTCGTAGGCGAGGATGTGGGTGGCCACTCGGTCCAGGAACCAGCGGTCGTGGGAGATGACCACGGCGCAGCCGGGGAACTCCAGCAGGGCGTTCTCCAGCGAGGACAGGGTCTCGACGTCCAGGTCGTTGGTGGGCTCGTCGAGCAGCAGCAGGTTGCCGCCCTGCTTGAGGGTCAGCGCCAGGTTCAGGCGGTTGCGCTCACCACCGGAGAGCACACCGGCCGGCTTCTGCTGGTCCGGGCCCTTGAAGCCGAAGGCCGACACGTAGGCGCGGGACGGCATCTCGACCTGGCCGACGTTGATCCAGTCCAGGCCGTCGGAGACGACCTCCCAGAGGGTCTTCTTCGGGTCGATGTTGGCGCGCGACTGGTCGACGTAGCTGATCTTGACGGTTTCGCCGACCTTGACCTTCCCGGAGTCCGGGGTCTCCAGGTCCTGGAGCATCTTGAACAGCGTGGTCTTGCCGGCGCCGTTCGGGCCGATGACGCCGACGATGCCGTTGCGCGGCAGGGTGAAGCTCAGGTCGTCGATCAGGATCTTCTCACCGAAGGCCTTGGAGAGGTTCTCCACCTCGATGACGATGCTGCCCAGACGCGGGCCCGGCGGGATCTGGATCTCCTCGAAGTCCAGCTTCCGCATCTTGTCGGCCTCGGCCGCCATCTCCTCGTAGCGGGCCAGACGCGCCTTGGACTTCGCCTGGCGGCCCTTGGCGTTGGAGCGGACCCACTCCAGCTCTTCCTTGAGGCGCTTGGCGCGCTTGGCGTCCTTCTGGCCCTCGACCTTGAGACGGGACTGCTTCGTCTCCAGGTAGGTGGAGTAGTTGCCCTCGTAGCCGATCGCGCGGCCGCGGTCGAGCTCCAGGATCCAGCCGGCCACGTTGTCCAGGAAGTACCGGTCGTGGGTGACGGCCACGACGGTGCCCTTGTACTTGGCCAGGTGCTGCTCCAGCCAGTTCACCGACTCGGCGTCGAGGTGGTTGGTGGGCTCGTCGAGGAGCAGCAGGTCGGGGGCCTCCAGCAGCAGCTTGCAGAGCGCCACTCGGCGCTTCTCGCCACCGGAGAGCTTGGTGACCGCCCAGTCGCCGGGCGGGCAGCCCAGGGCGTCCATGGCCTGCTCCAGCTGGGCGTCCAGGTCCCAGGCCTCGGCGTGGTCGAGCTCCTCCTGGAGCTTGCCCATCTCCTCGAGCAGCGCGTCCGAGTAGTCGGTCGCCATCAGCTCGGCGATCTCGTTGAAGCGGTCGAGCTTGGCCTTGATCTCCTTGACGCCGTCCTGGACGTTCTCCAGAACGGTCTTGGACTCGTCGAGCGGCGGCTCCTGGAGCAGCATGCCGACGGTGAAGCCGGGCGAGAGGAAGGCGTCGCCGTTGGAGGGCTGCTCCAGGCCGGCCATCATCTTCAGCACGGTGGACTTACCGGCACCGTTGGGGCCAACGACGCCGATCTTCGCTCCGGGGAGGAAGCTGAGCGTCACGTCGTCAAGGATGACCTTGTCTCCGTGAGCCTTGCGCACCTTGCGCATCGTGTAGATGTATTCCGCCACGTGAGATCGCTCCGGCGTCGTCGGGAGTAATTCGGCTTGCAGCCTTCCATTGTGCCGCACCCGGCCCGAACCCCGAACCGCCCAGGTGACCCCACCGGGGTATGCCGGACGGGCGGGGCTCGCGCGGCCGGCCCGGGCTCGCCCGCCCGCCGAAATGCCGACGGCCCGGGTTCCCCCCCCAAAGGGGGGGGGAGAAGGCGTGGGCCCGCAACCACAAACAATGCCCCTCCACCATGCCTCCCGTTTCAGTGGCACCCACCCCCTGGTGGTCACC
>NZ_JBHTTU010000051.1:28100-33024 GCF_042794375.1 Kitasatospora sp. NPDC056531
ACAAACACGCAACCCCCCAGACGACCCCCGTGGGGGGAGGAGGGGGGGGGGGGGCTGGGTCGACGTGCCGGTCCCCCCCCCACAACAAAGGCGCCACCTCCCCTCCCCCCAAAAGGGGGGGGGGGCCCCCGGGCCGTGGCCTAGCAGCACCAACCGGTGCCGCTAACCCGTACTACCGGTTCAGGCGGCACCGCCACCGTGGCGGCCACGGCGACGCAGGAAGAAGACCGCGGCACCACCGGCGATGACCAGGGCGCCCGCGACGCCGGCCAGGAGCGGGGTGTTGCTGTTGGCACCGGTCTGGGCCAGGCCACCGGTGCCCGGGGCGGCGCTGGTGGTCGCCGGGGTCGGCTGGCCGGCACCGGTGCTCGGGGTGCCCGACGGGGAGGCGGTCGGGGTGGCGGTGGTGGTGCCGGTGGCGGCCGGGGTGGTCGGGGCACCGGTCGGGGTCACGCCGGTCTTGCAGTCGAGGACGCCCGTGAACTTCTTGGCATAGCCGTTCGGGCCGGCCACGTTGATGGTGTACTCGGTCTTCTCGGCGACCTTGACGAGCACGCTCTCGGTCTTGCCCGGCTGGACGGTCACCTGCTGCGAGCCGACCGTAACGGCACCGGCCTCGTCACCGCTGTTGGTGACGGAGACGCGCACGCCGTTGTTGGCGCACTCGACCTTGGCGGTGCTGTCGATCAGCGCGCCCTTGCCCTGCTTCCAGGTGGCCTGGGCCCCGGCCGCGACGCTGACCTTCGTGGAGCCGGCCAGGATCATGGTCTGGCTGTGTCGACCCCGGCTGTCCACGTCGGTCATGAAGACCCGGCCGCTGAGCACGTTGGCCTCGGCGGTGGCGTTGACGGCGGCCTTGCCGTCCGCGGTGCCGGCCGGCACGTCCAGGAACAGCTGGGTGTCCTTGGCGATCGGCCCGGCCAGGGTGCCGTTGACCGGCTTGCCGTCCTTGTCCACCAGCTTGGCCTTGTCGGCGGCGTCGCCGGAGATGGCCAGCTTCACCTCGTTGGCGCTGGAGTTCAGGACGAACGGGCCGAGCTTGCTGCCCGACTTGCCGGACGCGGAGTCCGGGGTGAGCGTCAGCGAGGGCTTCGGCTCGGCCGCGACGCCCTTGTTGACGTCGCTGGTCAGGTAGTCACGCAGCTTCTTGGCGTTCTCGTTCTGCGGGACGGCGGTCTTGTTGTCCGAGAACTTCCAGATCGCGGCCTGGGTGCCGGCGGCGGCGTCCGCGTCGCTCAGGTCATCGACGTGGATGGCCGCGGCCAGGGACTTCAGGTTCGCCTGCGGGTACGAGTTCTCCAGGATCCAGCGGATCTTGGGGGCGTTGGCGTTGCTGTTGAGGGAGCTCGACGCCCAGTCCGACTCGTGGTACTTCGCGCCGCTGTCCAGGTAGACCGGGTTGTCGAAGTCGATGCAGTAGGTCTGCAGCTTCTCGCCCGCGGCCGTCTTGAGGGTGAACAGACCGCCCTCGACGGTCCCCTTGCCCTGGACGTCGATCGCCTCGCCGAGCATCTCGTTCTGGACCACAGCGGTCACACCCGACGACGGGGTGTCCGCCGCGGCCGCCGCACCGGCCGCGAACAGGCCCCCGCCCAGCGCAAGACTGGTCGTGAGCATGACAGTGGTTATGCGGGACAGACTCCGCCCGTGCCTCTGGAACATCTGGGATCCCTCCGGAGCAGGCCGCGCCGAGTGGGCAGCCCGCCGACTTGCCGTGCCGCGCGTGCCCCCTGTGGCGCCGCTGCGGGTATGAACCAGACGAATCCTATTGAGCCTCAGAGGCCCCGAAACCTCCATGCGAAATCAGGACGATTCCGTATCTGTATCGTTATCAACCCCCTCAGGATCCACACACGCTGACGATCGACCAGAATCGCCTCGCCACTTTCCGTTATCCGGTCGAGATTGCACGTGCGGGCGCAACAACCTTCTCGATCAACATATTTGTCGACAGAGAAGGTCACCGGCCGGTCAGCTCAGCATCGCCTGGTCTTCACCGCTCCGCTCCCCCTCGGACATGCCCTCCTGCTGCTCCGTCACCGACCGCACACCCGGCGGCAGCTCGGGCAACCGCGGCGCGGCGGCCACCGCCGAGGCCCTGCGCGCCTCCAGCGCGTTGGCGATCCACCCCGGCACCGGCTCGTCCACCCCCTCCGCCGCCCCCGCCGCGACCGGCCCGGCACCGCCCGGCGGCTGCCCGCGCACCCCGGTCGCCCAACGGAAGGCCGAGGTACCGCGGGTGAGGTCGTGTCCGACCGACCTGGCCTCGATCTCGGCCCGACTGCGCCTCACCTCACCCTCCGTCCACTCCCGCACCCGCAGCCGGCCCGTCACCAGCACCGGGTCCCCCTTGGCCAGCGAGCCGATCAGGTTGACCGCGAGCGCCCGCCAGGCCGTCACCCTCAGCCACTGCGTCTCGCCGTCCACCCAGCACGCCCGCTCGCGGTCGTACCGGCGCTCCGTGCAGCCGATCCGAAAGTTCGCCATCGGCACGCCGTTGGCGGTTTCCCCGTAGGTCACCTCGGTCGCGACATTGCCGAGCACCGTCACATGCGCCTCGCTCACAGCACACTCTCCGTTCTCGCCGATGCACCGTACGGAATCGAGCGGTGCGAGTTGAGAGTGCGTCCCGAAGGAAATCCCGGCCACCGAGTTCCGAAATCCTGTGGATAACTCGGCACAACGGAAAGTCGTCGTCACCCGCAGGGGTGAATTTCAGCCTTCGTACACCGTCAGGCAGCCGTCTCCTCGCGGCCATGACAACAAACCGGCAGATCGCCGCCCCCGTCCGGGCCCGGCGGAAGCCTCGCCGGCCGCCGTCCGCGCACGTCATCCGACCGGCGCAAGCCGAATACGGCCCCCACCCGCGGCGGCGGCGACACATTCTCCGTGCCGAATCCATAACGGGTGAGGAGGCAGCCCCGTAACGACTGCACAACGTCCGGCGCGGAAGAGTGCCATACCGCTGCACTCACGGCGTTCACCTGCGATTATCGGACCGCTCCACCGAACCGACACACCAACGACGGTGTCGTCACACCCGGCCGAGGAACTGAACACCCTTATCCTGTCCCCGACAGGGCGAGGGCCCACCAACCCCCACCCCCACCCTCAGGTACGGGGACGGACAACGCGCGCCTCCAGCGCTCGCTGCCCGATCCCGGCCACGGTCACGCCCACCACGGGCGCCGTCCGTCCCGCCCCCATAGCTCAGCGGATAGAGCACCCGCCTTCTAAGCGGTAGGTCGCAGGTTCGAATCCTGCTGGGGGCACCACCCTGCAATTCCCGCAGGCCATCGCGCCGGCGAACACTTTCCGTGGTCGTTTCGGACCTCCGGGTAATCCAACACCCACCGCGCATAAGCCGTGACAATGTGTGTCATGCCCGCCGCGAAATCACCTGGAATTCCGGGCGAATCCCCCACCCCCGCGCCAAACCGACCCGCCGGGCGCGGCGATCGGGCCCCGGCCGATCCGCCGGCCCCGCCGGCCCCGCCGACCCCGTCAGCCCGTCAGGCCCGCCAGGTAGGCGTCGAGCAGCGCGGTCTGCCGCTCGGCCGGGAACTCCGCCGGGGCGAACAGCACCTGCACCACCAGACCCAGCACGAAGGCCTGCGCCCCCGCCGCGAGCCCGGCCGGGTCCGCCCCGGCCGGAAGCTCCCCGAGCCGCTGGGCGTCCGCCACGTGTGCCGTGAGCGCCACCCGCGAGCGGGCGTAGCGGGCGGCGTGCGCGGCCGCCAGCTCCGGGTCGGCCAGGGCGACGTCCCAGGAGCCGACCCAGATCCGGTTGCCCGCCACGGCCGCCTCGTCCAGCGGCAGCACGTCGAGCAGCGAGGCCCGCAACCGGGCCAGCCCGACCGGCGGCGGGGTGCCGTCGACGGGTGCGGTGCGCCGGGGCCGGGCGAGCGAGCGCCGGTCGAGCTCCTCCAGCGCATGGCTCAGCAGCGCCCGCTTGTTCGGGAAGTAGTGCGTCAACAGTCCGGTGGAGGCGCCCAGTTCGGCGGCCACCGCACGCAGGGTCAGCCCCTCGAAGCCCTTGCTGGAGAGCACCCGCCACACCCCCTCGGAGACTTCCGAGCGGCGGGCGTCATGGTCTCCACGGGCTGGCGTCATGGGGGCTATCGTACATACCAAACGTTTGTTATGAATGGATCCCGACAGCTCACGCACCACCCGTGAAAGGCCCGCCCGTGTTTTCCGTACCGCTCGCCGAGAACGCCGAACTGCGCCCGCTGGAGCCCTGGCAGGCCCCCGAGTTCCTGGCCCACATCGACCGCGCCCGGGCCCACACCGACCCGTGGATCCCGTGGGCCACCTTCTCCACCGACCTGGACTCGGCCCGCGCCACCCTGCAGCGCTACGCCGACGGCCAGGCCGCCGACGAGCGCCGGATCTACGGCATCTGGCGGGACGGCGCGCTGGTCGGCGGCGTGATGTTCACGCACTTCAGCACCAAGTCCGGCAACTGCGAGATCGGCGCCTGGACGGAGCCGGCCGGCGAGGGCGGCGGGCTGATCACCGCCGCCGTCCGGCAGCTGCTCGACTACGCCTTCGTCACCCGCGGCCTGCACCGCGCCGAGTGGTGGTGCTCGGCCGTCAACACCCGCAGCCGGGCGGTGGCCGAGCGGGTCGGCATGCGGCGGGACGGCGTGCTGCGCGAGTGGTTCCTGCACAACGGGGTCCGCCAGGACAAGGAGATCTGGGCGATCCTGGCCCCGGAGTGGGCCGCCGCCAAGGCCTGACCCCGGACCGGGCCCGGCCGAAGCGGGCCGAGGACCGACCCGGGCGGGACCCGACACGAGCAGCGGGGGGGGGGGGGGGGCCCCCCGGAAACAGGTGGTTACCACCACCCCGGAAGTCGGTCTCAGTATCTCGAGACCCCAACTCTTCTTCCCGTTTGGGTTTTCCGCGGGAGGTACCGAGA
>NZ_JBHTTU010000051.1:33034-51101 GCF_042794375.1 Kitasatospora sp. NPDC056531
ACAGGGCGGGGGCCAGAGAGAAGGGGAAAGGGAAAAAACCGGGGGGAAACAAAAAAAGGGGGGTGGTCCCTGGTCCCCCCCCCCTTCCCCCCCCCCCCCCCGCTTCCCCCTGATGTCCGCCGACACCCGCTCAGGCTGTCGGCTCAGCCCACCGGATCAGGCCGCCAGCACCGGCTTCCCGGCGGCCTCCGAGGCCGCCGCCTCCGCCCCCCGAAGCCTCAGCGCCAGCAGCAGCACCAGCGCCATCACCCCGCCCGCCGACAGGAAGACCACGTCCACCGCGTCCGTGAAGCTGCGCACCGCGTGCTCCCGGGCCGCGCCGGTCAGCACCCGGACCGCCCCGAGCGGCCGGCCCGGCTCGCCGGCCTCGAACACCCGGGACAACAGGCTGCCGAAGAACGCCGCGCCGAGCGCTCCGCCGAGGGTCTGGAAGAACCGGACGCCGGTGGTCGCCACACCGAGCTGGTGGCGCGGGGCGCTGTCCTGCACCAGGGTGATCAGCTGCCCGATCAGCTGGCCGAACCCGGCGCCGAGCAGGGCGAGTTCGGCGCCCACCGCCCACAGCGGGGTGTCCGGCCCGCTGAACCCGAGCAGCACCAGGGCGAGCGTCCCGCAGACCGCGCCGGCCGCGAGGAAGGTGCGCGGCGCGTGGCCGCGGGCGGTCAGCCGGGTGACCAGCAGGCCGACCCCGGTCATCCCGGCCGCCATCGGCATCAGGTAGAGGCTGGCCGTGGTCGGCGCGATCCCCCGGGCGATCTGCAGGTAGATCATCACGTAGACGATCGAGCCCATCATGCCCATCCCGACCAGGCCCTGGACGGCGAAGCCGATCCGTACGACCGGGATCCGGAACAGCGAGAGCGGCAGCACCGGCTCGGCGGCGGTGGCCTGGCGCCACAGGAAGAGAGCGAGGGCGGCCAGCGTGGCGGCGGACAGTCCGAGGATCTCCGGGGAGGTCCAGGCGTAGTCCTTGCCGCCCCACTCGGTGACCAGCAGCAGCCCGGTGGCGAAGGCGGCGGCCAGGGTGGCGCCGAGGAAGTCGAGGCCGCGCCGGCGGACGGTCTGCGGCAGCTTGATCACCAGGGCGACGCCGGCCACCACGAGCAGGCCGAGCGGCAGGTTGATGTAGAAGATCCAGCGCCAGCTGAGGTGGTCGGTGAACAGCGCCCCGACCAGCGGGCCGACGGCCATGCCGAGGCCCGCGACGATGCCGCCCATCGCGCCGCCCTTGCCGCTGCCGCGCTCCGCCGGGTCCTGGAGGTGGGCCATGACCACCATGGTGACGCTCATCAGCCCGCCGCCGCCGATGCCCTGGCCGGCCCGGAAGGCGATCAGCTGGCCCATCGACTGCGCGGCCCCGCACAGCGCCGAGCCGAGCAGGAAGGTGCCGAGCGCGCCCAGCAGCACCCTCCTGGCGCCGTAGACGTCGCAGAGCCTGCCGTAGAGCGGGAGCAGCGCGGTGGCGGCCAGCGCGAAGGCGCTGACCAGCCAGGGCAGTCGGTCGACGCCGTGGACGGGGTCGAGGTCGCGGACGATCGGCACGGTGGCCGCCGACACGATGTTCGAGTCGAGTACGGCCAGCACGATCGTGACCAGGCAGAGCAGCATGCCCAGCCTGCGCTGGGCCTCCGTCATCAGGCCGGCGCCGGCCTGGGCGGGTGCGTTCGAAGCGGCGGATGCCATCGGGAAGTCCCCCCGGATTCGGTGGAGTTCGGCCCGGACCGGCGTGGTCCGGCGGGCTCGTCACCACCATGGCAGGATTTATGGACCCGGTCAATTCTTCAGCTCGGGCAATCTTTCATCCAAGCCCATCTTTCATCCAGGACTATCATTCAGCCTGGTCAACCTTTGATCCTGGTACAGTCAGTCCATGGCGACCCACTCCGGCTTGGACCTCGGCCCCGACCGCGACCTCGACGCACTCCCGCTGCGCGAGCGCAAGAAGATCCAGACCGGCATCCGGATCTTCCGCGCGGCCATCGGGCTGTTCGCCGAGCGCGGCTTCGACCAGGTTTCGGTGGCCGAGATCGCGGCCGCCGCCGAGGTGTCCAAGATGACCGTCTTCAACTACTTCCCCACCAAGGAAGACCTGGTCATGGGCCCGATGGAGCAGCACCTCGACGAGCCGGCCCGGGCGGTGCGCGACCGCGCCCCGGGCACCTCGGCGGTCGCGGCGCTGCGCGAGCACTTCCTCGCCGCGCTGGAGCGCCGGGACCCGGCCACCGGCCTGAACGACGACCAGGTGGTGCTGGACGTGGTCCGGCTGATCCACCAGACCCCGGCGCTGGCCATCCGCGCCACCGCCGCGTTCGACCGGCGCGCGCAGTCCCTGCTGGCCGCGGAGCTGGCCGCCCAGGACCCGGCCCACGACGAACTGACCGCCCAGGTCGCCGCCGCCCAGCTGCTGGCCGTCCGGCTGACCCTGATCGGCGACAACCACCGGCGGATGCTGGCCGGCGAGCGCGCCGCCGACGCCCTGCCCGCAGCCCTCGCCGAGGCCCGCCACGCCTTCGCCCTGGTCGAACAAGGCCTCGGCGACTACTGCGCCGGCGCCGCCTGAGAGAGTGGGCGCACCACGACCGACCGGAGGTGCACATGGACCAGCCACTGCTCACGCGGGACCGCTCCGCCCTGCCCGCCCAGGCCGACGGCCTGAACGCCTACGTCGGCGAGGACGGCGTCGCGGTACTGGAGTTCGCCCGCCCGCACCGCCGCAACGCGGTGACCCTGGCGATCTGGCAGGCGCTGCCCAAAGCCCTGGCACAGATCGCCGAGCAGGAGGGCGTGCGCGCCCTGCTGCTGACCGGCGCCGGGAACACCTTCAGCGCCGGCGCGGACATCACCGAACTCGCCGAGGTGTACGGCGATCCGCAGCGCGCGGACGCCTACCACGCGATCAACGTGGCCGCCGAGGAGGCGCTCGCCGCCTTCCCGCACCCGACGATCGCCGTGGTGCACGGTGCCTGCGTGGGCGGCGGCTGCCAGTTGGCCGTCGCCTGCGACCTGCGCTTCGTCGCCGACAACGCCCGACTGGGGATCACCCCGGCCAAGCTCGGCGTGGTCTACCCGGCCGTGCCGACCCTGCGGCTGGCCCGGCTGGTCGGCCCGGCCCGGGCCAAGTACCTGCTGTTCTCCGGCGAGTTGGTGTCCGGCTGGGACGCGCTGCCGCTCGGCCTCGCGGAGAAGGTCCTGCCGGTCGCCGAACTGGACGCCGCCGCGCTGGAGTTCGCCCGGCTGCTGACCACCCGCTCGACCCAGACCATCGGCGCGGTGAAGTCCGCGCTGGCCGTCCCGGCCGAGCGGGCGGCCGAGGCGCTGGAGCCGTGGGAGCGGCGCTCGCGGGAGGCCTCGGACGTGCACGAGGGCCTGGCCGCCTTCCTGGAGGGCCGCCCGCCCCGGTTCTGAGCCGGTCCGGACGGCGGTGGCGGGTGGTGACGCCGGCGGCTCACGTACGATCATCCGACCGGCGCCGAGCCGCCGACGAACCCCACCGAGCCGCCGACCGTCCTCACGACCCGGAGCAGCGACCCCGATGACCACCCAGGCCACGACCGCCCCCACCAGCCGGACCACCTGGGCCCGCCGGGTCACCGACGGCGTCGAGCCGAAGAACGTGATCATCGCGGTCTGCCTGCTGATCGGCGGCCTCCGCTACGGCCTGGCGGGCCTCGGCTGGGCCGCCTTCGCGGCGCTGTTCGCCGCCGTCATACCGACCCTGTTCATCCAGCGCGGCATCCGCAAGGGCACCCTGGAGGACCGGCACGTCGGCCACCGGCAGCGCCGGCTGACCGTCATCCCCTTCATCATGGGCTCGGTGCTGACCAGCTTCGCGGTGATGATCTGGTTGGACGCCCCCGCAGACCTGACCGCGATGGTCGCGGCGATGTTCGCCTCACTGTTCCCGATCCTGGCGATCACCGTCTGGTGGAAGGTCTCCGTGCACACCGCCGTGGCCAGCGGCGCGGTGACCTGCCTCGGCATCGCGCTCGGCCCGCTGTGGCTGCTGCTCTACCCGCTGGTCGCGGTGATCGGCTGGTCCCGCGTGGTGCTGCGGGACCACACCACCGCGCAGACGATCGTCGGCGCGGTGGTGGGCGCGGTCACCGCCGGACTCACCTTCTGGCTGGCCCGGTAGTCGCCGGGAGACGGACCCTAACGGATCGGCATCCCCGAGATCGCCCGGGCGATGACCAGCCGCTGGATCTCGCTGGTCCCCTCGAAGATCGAGTAGATCGCGCTGTCCCGGTGCATCCGCTCCACCGGGTACTCCCGGGTGAAGCCGTTGCCGCCGAGGATCTGCATCGCCTGCGCGGTGACGAACTTGGCCGTCTCGCCCGCGTACAGCTTGGACATCGAGCCCTCGGCGGCGGTGAACGGCTGGTTGTTGACGGCCATCCAGGACGCCCGCCACACCAGCAGCCGGGCCGCGTCGATCCGGGTCTTCATGTCGGCGAGCTGGAAGGCCACGCCCTGGTTGTCGATGATCGGGCGGCCGAACTGCTCCCGGGTCTTCGCGTAGTCCAGCGCCACCTCGTACGCGGCCCGGGCGATGCCGATCGCCTGCGCGCCGACGGCGGGGCGGGAGGCCTCGAAGGTGGCCATCGCCGCGTTGCCCTTGCCGCCCGAGCGCTTGACGCCCTCCCGGGCCCGGGCCAGCCGCTCGTCCAGCTTCTCCTTGCCGCCGAGCAGGCAGCTGCCGGGCACCCGGACGCCGTCCAGCACGACCTCGGCGGTGTGCGAGGCGCGGATGCCGTGCTTCTTGAACTTCTGCCCCTGGCTCAGCCCCGGAGTGCCCGGCGGGACGACGAAGGAGGCGTGCCCGCGGGTGCCGAGCTCCGGGTCGACGCTGGCGACCACGACGTGCACGGCCGCGATCCCGCCGTTGGTGGCCCAGGTCTTGGTGCCGTTCAGCACCCACTCGTCCTTGGCCTCGTCGTAGACGGCCCGGGTGCGCAGCGCGCCCACGTCGGATCCGGCGTCCGGCTCGGAGGAGCAGAAGGCGGCCACCTTGAGGTCGTCCGGGGTGCCGAACATCTGCGGGGTCCAGGTGCCGATCTGCTCGTCGGTGCCGTTGGCGAGCACCGCGACGGCGGCCAGCGTGGTGCCGACGATGGACAGCCCGATGCCCGCGTCACCCCAGAACAGCTCCTCCATGGCGATCGGGATGCCGACGCCGGAGGGGTCGAAGTACTGCTGGGCGTAGAAGTCCAGCGAGTAGATGCCCAGCTTGGCGGCCTCCTGGATGACCGGCCAGGGGGTCTCCTCGCGCTCGTCCCACTCGGCGGCGGCCGGGCGCATCACGTCGGCGGCGAAGCCGTGCAGCCAGTCGCGTACGGCGAGCTGGTCCGCGCCCGGGTCCAGCGAGAACGTGCTGCTCATGGTGCATGCCTCCGAAGAAGGGGTACGGCCGACCGGGGTGTTACCTCGGGTAACATCGTCGGAGTCTGCTACTGATTGGTAACCGGTGTCAACGCCCCCGCAGACCCCGCCGACCCGGTCCCGGCCCCGATCCCGACCCCGATCCCGAGGAGCAGCGCATGTCCCGAGAGCCCCGTCGCGAGCAGCTGCTCAACGCCGCCGACCGGGTCATCCAGCGCGAGGGGCCGAGCGCCAGCATGAACGCCATCGCCGCCGAGGCCGGCATCACCAAGCCGATCCTCTACCGGCACTTCGGCGACCGGAACGGCCTGATCAGCGCCCTCACCGAACGCCACACCGGCGGGCTGCTGGCCGCGATCCGGGCCGCCCTGGCCGAACCGCTGGAACGCCGCGACCGGGTCGAACACGTGCTGGACACCTACCTCGCCGCCATCGAGGCCCGCCCGCAGGTCTACCGGCTGCTCACCCACCCCGAGCCCGGCGACCCGAGCGGCGCCGGCAACGCGCTCGCCCCCGCCCTCCGGCAGATCGCCGAGGAGATCACCCGGGCCGTGCAGAGCCAGATCGACCTCGGCGCCGACCGCGACCTGCTCGCCGAGGCCTGGGGCCGGGGCATCACCGGCATGGTGCTGGCCGCCGGGGACTGGTGGCTGGAGACCAAGCCCTGCTCGCGCACCCGCATGGTGCAGGCCCTGGCCGACCTGCTCTGGGGCCGCCTGGCCGCCGCCGCGGACCTGCCGACCGCCGTCCTGCCGCTCACCCCGGCCGAGCCCGCCGCCGACTGAACCGGCGTGAGCCGAACCGCCGCGAGCCGAACCGGCGTGAGCCGAACCACTGCGGGCTGAACTGCCGTTCCGCGCACGACCCTTGTGCCGCGACCGGCGCCGCGGGCATCATCGGGGCCCCACCCCCCGCCGTGCGAGGTCCCCGATGCGCCTGCGCCGCACCGCCGTTGCCCTGCTGCTCGCCGCCACCGCCGCCCTGAGCGCCCCCGCCACCCCAGCCTCGGCCCACGGCGGGCACCGGGACCGCTTCCCCACCGGAACGGTCACCGCCCCGGACGGTCGCACCGCGCTCACCGACGCCCGGGGCCGGCACCTCCAGCTGCGCGGCTTCAACCTCGACAAGTACGCCGAGGCCACCGAGTCCGACCTCAAGTCCCTTGCCGCCCAAGGCTTCACCCTGCTCCGGCTGCCGGCCTCCTGGACCAGGCTGGAGCCCGAACGCGGCCGGCTCGACCCCACCGAACTGCACCGGCTGCAGCAACTCCTCGGCTGGGCCGACCGCCTGGGCCTGCTCGTCCTGGTCGACTTCCACCAGGACGTCTACGGACCGAGGTTCGGCGGCGGCACCAACGGCATCCCGCTCTGGGCCACCCGCGACGACGGACTGCCTTTCACCCCCGACCCGAACGACTGGTTCGCCGGCTACTTCCAACCCGCCGTCCAGGCCGCCTTCCGCCACCTCTACGACGACCCCGACCTGCGCGCCTGGCAGGCCGACTTCTACACCCGACTGGCCGGCGAACTGCGCGGCCACCGCTCCCTGTTGGGCTACGACCTGTTCAACGAGCCGTTCGGCCCCGTGGACGGCGACCCGAGCGACCCGGCGGTACTCGCCGCCGCCTCCGCCGCCCTGGAGCAGGGCCGGCTCGCCGACATGTACCGCCGCCTGATCGCCGCCGTACGCCGAGTCGACTCCCGCGCCTGGCTGTTCGTCGAACCGACCGTCCTGGTCGGCCAGGGCGTGCCCACCCGGCTGCCCGGCTTCACCGACCCCCGCCCGGGCGCGCCCCGGCTCGGCTACGCCCCGCACTTCTACGACACCGCGGTGGAGAACGGCGCCGACTGGAACCCGGCCGACCGCTTCGTGGAGCAGTACACCGCCGCGATCACCGGCTACCCCACCGCGAACCGCCTGCCGGTCCTGGTCGGTGAGTGGGGCCCGCCCGACTCCCGCACCCCGGGCAACCGTCAGCTGGTCCGCCGGCAGGTCGCCGCGATGGACGGCTTCGCCGAGGGCTGGACCATGTGGTACTGGTGCCACGGCACCGGCGGCTACTGCGCGCTCGACCCGGCCGGGCACCCGGCCCCCGGGGACGAGCCCGCCTTCGGCCCGTACCCGGTGGCCGTCGCCGGCACCGACGTCCGCACCGACGGCGGCACCGTCCGCTGGACGGCCGACGGCACCGGGCGCAGCACCGAACTCCTGCTGCCGCCCGCCGCGTTCCCGCACGGCGTCCGGGTCACCGGCTCCCCCGCCGGCGCCCGCGTCGAGGTCGAACAGCCCGCGGACGGACGCGCGGGAACCGTACGGATCCGGCTCCCGCACGCCCGTCCGGGCACCCCGGCGACGGTCGTGCTCACACCGCGCTGACGATCAGACGAGGCCCCGGCGCTCCAGCAGCGGCCCGGTCTCCGGCGCCCGGCCGACCACCGCGCGGAAGGACTCCAGCGGGTCCGAACTGTTGCCGCGCGCCAGCAGCTCGCGCCGGAACAGCTCACCGCTGTCCCGCACCGACTTCCCGTTGGTCTCGAACCACCGCACGGTGTCCGCGTCCAGCACCTCCGACCAGATGTACGCGTAGTACCCGGCGCTGTAGCCGCTGGAGAAGATGTGCTGGAAGTACGGCGTGCGGTAGCGCGGCGGGATCGCCGGGACGACGATCCCGGCCTCCGCCAGCGCCCGCTCCTCGAACTCCCCGGCGTCCGCGACCTCGTGGCCCTTCGGCAGGGTGTGCCAGGCCCAGTCCAGCAGCGTCGCGGCCAGGTACTCCACCGTCCGGAAGCCCTGCCCGAAGCCCTCGGCCGCCGTCATCCGCTCGACCAGCTCGGCCGGCAGCGGCTCCCCGGTCTCGTGGTGGCGGGCGTAGTTGGCCAGCACCTCCGGCCGGACCATCCACATCTCGTTGACCTGCGAGGGGAACTCCACGAAGTCCCGCGGCACCGCCGTACCCGCGAACAGCGGGTAGGTGACGTCCGAGAACAGCCCGTGCAGCGCGTGCCCGAACTCGTGGAAGAGCGTGCGCACCTCGTCCCAGCTGAGCAGCGCCGGCTCGCCGGGCGCCGGACGCGGGATGTTGAGGTTGTTCAGCACCACCGGCCGCCGACCGGTCAGCCCGGACTGGCCGACCAGTTCGTCCATCCAGGCGCCGCCGCGCTTGGACGCCCGGGCGTGGAAGTCGCCGATGAACAGGCCCAGCGAGCCGCCGTCCTCCTCGAACACCTCGAAGACCCGGGCGTCCGGGTGGTGCGCCGTCAGCTCCGGCCGCTCGGTGAAGCTCAGCCCGTACGCGAGCTTCGCGGCGAAGAACACCCCGTCCTTCAGCACCCGCTCCAGCTCGAAGTACGGGCGCAGCGCTGCCGCGTCCACCTGGTAGGAGGACTGCCGGACCTTCTCCGAGTAGTACGCCCAGTCGTGCGCGGCGATCTCCTCGATCCCGTCCGCGGCCGCCACCTTGGCCAGCTCGGCGGCCTCCCGGCGGGCGTTGGCCACGGCCGGCTCCACCAGCCGGGCCAGCAGGCCGGAGACCGCCTCCACCGTCCCGGCCGTCTCGTCCGCCACCACGTACGCGGCGTGGCTGGGGAACCCCAGCAGCGCGGCCCGCTCGGCGCGCAGCCCGGCCATCCGGATCGCCAGCGGGCCGTTGGCCTCGCCACCGCGGGCGAGCGAGGCCGCCAGCAGCCGCTCGCGCACCGAACGGTCGCTGAGCTGGGCCAGCTCGGGCTGGCCGGAGGTGCTCTTCAGGCTCAGCACGTACGCGCCCTCACGGCCGAGCACCTTGGCGTTCTCGGCGGCGCCGGCGATCGCGCCCTCGGACAGCCCGGCCAGCTCCTCGGCGGAGTCCACGACCAGCGCGGCGGCCCGGGTGGCGGCGTTCACGTTCTGCTGGAACGTGGTGCCCAGAGCGGCCAGTTCGGCGTTCAGCTCGCGCAGCCGGGCCTGCTCGGCCTCGCCCAGCCGGGCGCCCGAGCGGACGAAGGCGGTGTACCGGCGCTCCAGCAGCCGCAGCGACTCCGGGTCGAGCTCCAGGCCGGCCCGGGCCTCGTACAACGCCTCGATCCGGGCGAACAGCTTCTGGTCCAGGTGGATCGCGTCGTGATGGGCGGCGAGCAGCGGGCTCACCGTCGCCTCCACCTCGTCCAGCAGGTCGGTGGTGTCGGAGGAGGACTGGTTGCGGAACACCGCGTCCACCCGGCTCAGCAGCTCGCCGGAACGCTCCAGGGCCACCAGGGTGTTCTCGAAGGTGGGGGTCGAGCGGGTGTCGGTGATCGCCGCGATCTCGGCCAGCTGCTCGGCCATCCCGCGCTCGTACGCGGGCAGGTAGTGCTCCTGCCGGATCTCGGCGTAGGGCGGCAGTTGGTAGACCAGGGGGCTGGGCGTGAAGAACGGGTTCTCGGTCATTTCGCCGACCATACGCGGTGTCACCCACCCTGCCCATACGCCCCCGATCCCGATTGTCAGCCCCACCCGTTAACGTCGACGCCGCAGACCTGTCGACCCGCACGCCCGTGCCCCCCAGCCGCACGTCAGCCCGCCCGCCGGAGAGGAGACGCCCCCGTGGCCCCCAGAACCGCCCTCGCGCCCGACCCCCACGGCCCCGGCGGCCGCCTCCAGCCGCTGGACGACGCCGGGGCTCCGCTCGGCCCGCCGGAGGCCGTCCGCGACCTCGCCGCCGCCGTCGCCGCCCGGGAGGCCGCCGGGAGCGATCGTCAGCCCGGGCCGCGCTGGGTCTGGGCCGCCGCCGACTCCGGGTACGCCCCGCTGCTGCCCCGGCTGCCCCACCGGCTCGCCCGCTGCCACGACCTGCGGCTGGTCGAGGCCCTGCTGCTGAGCCACGAAGGCCGCTTCGGCGCGCCGCGCTCGCTCGGCGCCGCCTGGTCCCGGCTGCGCGGCCTGCCCGTCCCGGACGACCTGCCGGAACCGGGCCTGGCCGACGCGGACGACGGCCAGGACACCCTGTTCGCCCCCGACCGGCTGCAACTGCCGCCCGGCGCCGACCCGCTGGCCGCCGTGGTGGCCGTGCACGCCGAGCAGCAGCGGCGGATCGCCGCCATCGCCGACCCGGCCGCCCGGCAGCGCTTCCGACTGCTGGTCGCCGCCGAGTCGGCCGGCGCGCTGGCGGCCGCCGAGATGGCCCACGACGGCCTGCCCTGGCGCGCCGACGTCCACGACCACCTGCTGACCGAGCTGCTCGGCCCGCGCCCGACCGTCCCCGGCACCCAGCCCCGGCGGCTCGCCGAACTCGCCGTCGAGCTCCAACAGGCCCTCGGCGCCAAGCCGTTCAACCCGGACTCGCACACCCAGGTGCTGCGCGCCTTCGCCGAGGCCGGCATCCAGCTCGGCTCCACCCGCTCCTGGGAGCTCAAGGGCATCGACCACCCGGCCGCCCAGCTGCTGATCCGCTACAAGGAGCTGGCCCGGATCCACGTCGCCCACGGCTGGGCCTGGCAGGACGCCTGGGCCCGCGGCGGCCGCTTCCGGCCCGAGTACGTCGTCGGCGGCGTGGTCTCCGGCCGCTGGGCCAGCCGCGGCGGCGGCGCCCTGCAGATCCCGCGCATCCTGCGCCGCGCCGTGGTCGCCGACCCGGGCTGGCTGCTGGTCGTCGCCGACGCCGCCCAACTGGAACCGCGCGTGCTCGCCGCGCTCTCCCAGGACGCCGGCCTGGCCCGCACCGCGGCCGGCGGCGACCTCTACGAGGCGCTCGCCGCCACCGCCTTCCAGGGCGACCGCGACAAGGCCAAACTCGGCCTGCTCGGCGCCATGTACGGGCAGACCAGCGGCGACATCGGCCCGCTGCTGAACACCCTGCGCCGCCGCTACCCCGCCGCGATGGGCTACGTCGAGGCCGCCGCCCGCACCGGCGAGGACGGCGGCGTGGTCGCCTCCCGGCTCGGCCGGGTCTGCCCGCCCGCCTCCGCCGACTTCCTCGACCTCACCGAGGCCGACACCGCCGGCGAGGCGGGCGGGCGCACCGCCCGCGCCCGCGGCCGGTTCACCCGCAACTTCGTCATCCAGGCCAGCGCCGCCGACTGGGCCCTGGCCCTGCTCGCGGCGCTGCGCCGCCGGCTGGGCGAACTGCCGGTGGCGGGCCCGGCGGACCGCCCGCACCTGGTGTTCTTCCAGCACGACGAGGTGATCGTGCACACCCCCGCCAACCTGGCCGACGAAGTGGCCGCCGCCGTCACCGAGGCCGGCGACGAGGCCCGGCGGCTGGTCTTCGGCGACACCCCGGTGCGGTTCCCGCTCAGCACGGCGGTGGTGGACTGCTACGCGGACGCCAAGTGAGTCCTACAGCTTGCGGAAGGAACGCGCCTCCTCGGCCGCCGCGACCACCTCGGCCAGCCCCGCCCCGGTCGAGGCGGTGACGGCGGCCGCCACCGCGCCCTCCACGAACGGCGCGTCCACCAGCCGCACGCCCGGACGCGGCTCGTCCTCCAGCACCGTCACCGCGGTGAGCACCGAACTGCCGAGGTCCGGCAGCACGACCACGCCCGCCCCGCCGTCCGCCTCCGCGATCGCCCCGGCGATCAGCTCGTAGCTGGTGCCGAGCCCGCCGTCCTCCGTCCCGGCCGCGACCACCACCCGCACGCCGTCCGGGGCGAGTTCACCGAGCAGCTCGCGCAGCCCGTCGGCCAGCTTGGCGCTGTGCGAAACCAGAACAATGCCCACGTGTCCGCTCATGCGCCCGCCTCGCTTCGCTCGCCGGTCGCTTCGCGAGACGCACACCTTCGAATGATTCGCTCGCTTCGCTCACTCATGCTCGCGACCCTACGGCCCCGTCCCACTGCTCCGGGAGGGTGACCGCGATCGCGCGTGTCGCACCCCGTGCCCCGCGCCCCCGTCTGGCGTAGCGTCGGGTCCACCAGCGTCCGCAGCCGAAGCGTCCTGATCTCAAGGTCACCCAAGGGAGCGAAGAGCGTTGAAGAAGCTGATCAACACCCCGGAGAGCGTCCTGGAGGACGCCTTGGCCGGAGTCGCCGCCGCCCACCCCGAGCTGACGGTCGACATCCCCAACCGGGTGATCACCCGGGCCGCCCGCCCGGCCGGTTCCAAGGTCGCGCTGATCTCCGGCGGCGGCTCCGGCCACGAGCCGTTGCACGGCGGCTTCGTCGGCCCCGGCATGCTCGACGCCGCCTGCCCCGGCGAGGTGTTCACCTCACCCGTCCCGGACCAGATGCTGGCCGCCGCCAAGGCGGTGGAGAACGGCGCCGGGGTGGTCTTCGTGGTGAAGAACTACACCGGCGACGTGATGAACTTCGAGCTCGCCGCCGAACTCGCCGCCGAGGAGGGCCTGGAGGTCCGCACCGTCCTGGTCAACGACGACGTCGCGGTCGAGGACTCCACCTGGACGGCCGGCCGCAGGGGCACCGGCGCCACCGTCGTGGTCGAGAAGACCACCGGCGCGCTGGCCGAACGCGGCGCCCCGCTGGACGAGGTGGCCGCCCTGGGCGAGCGGGTGAACGCCGCCTCCCGCTCCTTCGCGATCGCGCTCACCGCCGCTACCGTCCCGGCCGCCGGCAAGCCCGGCTTCGACCTGCCCGAGGACGAGATCGAAGTCGGCGTCGGCATCCACGGCGAGCCCGGCCGCCGCCGCGAGAAGCTCCGCCCGGCCCGCGAACTGGCCGCCGAGGTGGTCGAGACCATCCTCACCGACCACCACCTGACCCCGGGCGACGAGGTGATCGCCCTGCTCAACGGCCTCGGCGCGACGCCGCTGCTGGAGCTGTACGTGGTCTACGGCGAGGTCGCCGCCCGGCTCGCCGAGCGCGGCATCACGGTGGCCCGCAGCCTGGTCGGCAACTACGTCACCAGCCTGGACATGGCGGGCTTCTCACTCACCCTCACCAAGGCCGACGCCCAGCTGCTGGAACTCTGGGACGCCCCGGTCGACACCCCCGCCCTCAAGCGCGCCTGAGCCGTTCGAAGGAGACCCGATGGACTTCGACACCCCGCTGTTCGACATCTCACTGGCTGAAGCCTGGATCCGCGCGATCGCCGCGGCGGTCGAGAAGGAGCAGACCCGGCTCACCGAACTGGACTCGGCGATCGGCGACGGCGACCACGGCAGCAACCTCCAGCGGGGCTTCGCCGCCGTCCTGACCGCCCTGGAGGGGCTGCAGCCGGCCGGCCCCGGTGCCGTCCTCACCAAGACCGGCACCACCCTCATCTCCAAGGTCGGCGGTGCCTCCGGCCCGCTCTACGGCAAGGCCTTCCGCGCCGTCGGCGCCGCCCTCCCCGAGCCCGCCACCCCGGCCGCCGTCGCCGAGGCCCTCGCGGCCGGCCTGGACGCCGTCCGCGCCCTCGGCAAGGCCGAGCCCGGGGACAAGACCATCGTCGACGCCTGGACGCCGGCCGTCGCCGCCTTCCGCCACGCGGCCGCCACCGGCGCCACCCTCCCCGAGGCGGCGGCGGCCGCCGCCGAGGCCGCCGACCGGGGCGCCCGCGACACCGTCCCCCTCCAGGCCCGCAAGGGCCGGGCCTCCTACCTCGGCGAACGCAGCATCGGCCACCAGGACCCCGGCGCCACCTCCACCGCCCTCCTCTTCCGCACCCTCGCCGACGTCACCACCGGCTGAGCCGCACCCACCCCGGCCCCGATCCTCGCCCGGTCCCGCGCGGCTCCCCCGCCCTCCCCATCCCCCTCGCGCAGTTCCCCGCAGCCCCGCCGGGGGCGCGGGGAACTGCGCGAAGCGGAAGGCCCCCAACCCGCCCCGCGCCCCTAATCCGTCCGCGTGATCAGCAACAACAAGGCGTCATCCCGCAACTCCCCACCCGTGTGCGCCAACAGGTCCGCGTACACCCGCCCCACCGCCGCCTCCAGCTCCCCCGCCGAGCGCGCGGCTCCCCGTACCAGCGGCCCGACCCGCTCCGCCAGCGGATAGAACTCCCCGCTCCTGCGGTGCCGCGCCTCGATCACCCCGTCCGTGCAGAGCACCAGCACGTCCTCGGCCCCGAACGGCTGCCCCCAGGTGGCCGACTCCCCGGCCGCCAGCCGTCCGAGGCCCAGCGGCACCCACGGGTCCGGCGCGTCCAGCACGTGCGCGAGCCCGTCGCCGTCGACCCGGATCGGCGCCACGTGCCCGAACTGCAGCAGCTCCATCTCCCCGGGTGTCCGGAACTCCGCGAACAGCGCCGTGGTGAACTCCCCGTCCGGTACGTGCCGCTCGACGCTGGCCTCGATCCGCGCCGCGACGCCTCGCAGCCCGGCCTCGTCGTACGCGGCCTCGCGGAACGCGCCGAGCACCACTGCCGCCGTCTGGACGGCCGCCAGCCCCTTGCCCCGGACGTCCCCGACCGCGACCCGCGTCCCGTGCGGCGTCTCCAGCACCGAGTACAGGTCCCCGCCGATCCGCGAGGCGTCCGCCGCCGACACGTACCGCACGGCCAGTCGCAGCGGCCCGACGGCCGGCCCCGGCAGCCGTAGCAGGGCCCGCTGGGCGGCCTCGGCGACGGAGCTGACCGCCGCGAAGGCCGCCGCCCGTCGCATCCGGATCTTGGCCACCCAGGCCGAGAAGACCGTCAGAACCAGGTAGCTGACCATCGCACCGTAGAGGAAGCGTGCGTCGTTGATGTTGTCGACCTGGTCGTAGTGGCTGAGTCCGTAGACCGCGAGCAGCCCGGCCGAGCAGACCGCGAGCAGTTCGCGGGGTTTGAGGGTGAGCGCGGCGACGGCCGGGACGACGGTCATCAGGGGCGCGAGGTAGCGGTCCTTGCCGGAGAGGAGGTCCGCGAGTGAGACCAGCAGGACGGCGATCAGCGCCGGGGTCGCCCGCCGCCAGAGCGGTACGTCCTGGAGGTCGGCGGCCAACAGGGCACCGCGCTGCCGGTCCGTCGGCAATCCGGCGGCGGTGGGTGCCGAGGGCGACTGGGCGCGGCGGATCGGAGACACATATCGAACATAAGGGACGATCGCGGCGCCGAACCACCCCCTCGCCCCATCGGACCCGCCCTCGTCCCGATCGGCCGCCCCCGTTCCCGCATCTGTCCACATCGCACCCACTTGCCCGATTTGTCATAAAGTTCGACCAAAGTGGCTACTCAGAGGAGGCCCCGCCCGGTGTCCGGTTACCGACCCACTCACCGCCTCTCCACCCCTCAGGCCGATACGACTGCCAGGCCCAATCACTGGTTCACGTTCTTCCTGACCGGCCTGGTGCTCTGGGCCTGCACCGTCCTCGTCACCTTCTTCACCGACAACAGCAACCTGGTCCCGACGATCGTGCTGCTCGGCAGCTTCCTCGTCCCGGTCACCGTGGTGATCTGGGCGTACGAGCGATACGCCGCCGACCTGGGCCCGGACCGGATCCTCGCCTGCTTCGGCATCGGCGGGATCATCGGCGTCCTGGGCGCCTCGGTACTGGAGAGCTACCTGCTCTCACCCTCGGTGTGGATGTACGTCGGCGTCGGCCTGATCGAGGAGGCGGTCAAGCTGGCCGCCCTGGTGATGGTCAGCCGGCGGCTGCGGGTCAGCGGTCTGCGGTACGGGCTGGTGCTGGGCGCCACCGTCGGCGCCGGGTTCGCCGCCTTCGAGAGCGCCGGGTACGCCTTCAACGCGGTATTGAGCATCCAGGGCCTCTCACTGAACGACCTGGTGGAGACCGAGATCCTGCGCGGGGTGCTCGCGCCGGTCGGCCACATCCTGTGGACCGCGATCATCGGCGGGGTGCTGTTCCGCGAGCGGCGCGGCGGCCACTTCCGCCTCACCGTCCCGGCCCTGCTCACCTACCTGGGCGTGTCACTGCTGCACGCCCTCTGGGACTCCACGGGCGGCATCGCCGTCTGGCTGGTCGCCCGGACCACCACCAGCACCTTCCAGCTCGCGCTGTTCGACCTCGGCTACATGCCCGACCCGACCAGCGAGCAGGTGCACCTGTACACCGCCTACGACACGGCCGGCCTGCTCCTGGTCTCCCTGGGCGGGCTGCTCTGGCTGCGCCTGCTGGTGCGACGCGAGCCCACGGCGCCGATCCCGGCCCAGCACCCCTCCTCCCCGGCCTGACCAGCCCGGTCGCCTACGATGCGATCCACCTCACCCGCCCCTCCAGGAAATACCCCAGAGGGGTATGGTGTGTTCGAGAGAGCAAAACCAGCACCGACCCTCCGGAGGCCCCGATGTCCAACACCATCACCTACACCGTGTCCGGCATGAGCTGCGGCCACTGCGAGAAGGCGATCAGCGAGGAGCTCTCCGCGCTGGCCGGTGTCACCGAGGTCGCCGCCGACGCCCAGGCCGGTACCGTGACGGTCTCCTCCACCGCCCCGCTGGACGAGGAGCAGGTCCGCGCCGCCGTCGACGAGGCCGGCTACGAGCTGGTCGGCCGCAGCGCCTGAGCCACCACGGTACGGCGGGGGCCGGCCCAACGGCCCCGCCGCCCGCCCCCACCAAGGAGCTGATCCGCATGAGCACGTCCGCCCCGGATGTCGGGGCCCGGGACCGGGTCGAGCTGTCGATCGGCGGGATGACCTGCGCCTCCTGCGCGGCCCGGATCGAGAAGAAGCTCAACCGGCTGGACGGCGTCGAGGCCACCGTCAACTTCGCCACCGAGAAGGCCCGGGTCGACTACGGCCCCGGCGTCTCGGTGGAGGACCTGATCGCCACCGTGGAGCGGACCGGCTACACCGCCGAGCTCCCGCCGCCCCCGGCCCCCGCCGCCCCCGAGCCGGTCGCCGCCGACGCCGCCGAGCGGCCCGTCGACCAGGACCCCCGCCACGACCGGCTGCTGATCAGCGCCGTGCTCAGCGTCCCGGTGGTCCTGCTGTCGATGGTCCCGGCCCTGCAGTTCACTAACTGGCAGTGGCTGGCCTTCGCCCTCACCGGCCCGGTCGTGGTCCACGGCGGTCTGCCCTTCCACCGCGCCGCCTGGACCAACCTCAAGCACGGCGCCGCGACCATGGACACCCTGGTGTCGCTCGGCACCCTGGCCGCCTTCGGCTGGTCCTGCTGGGCGCTGTTCCGGGGCCACGCCGGCATGCCGGGGATGCACCACGACTTCTCGCTGTCGATCGGCGACACCGACGCCTCCTCCACCCTCTACCTGGAGACCGCCGCCGCCGTCACGGTGCTGATCCTGCTCGGCCGCTACCTGGAGGCCCGTTCCAAGCGCCGGGCCGGCGCCGCCCTGCACGCCCTGCTCGACCTCGGCGCCAAGGACGTCGCCGTCCTGCAGAAAGGCCGCGAGGTCCGGCTGCCGGTGGACCGGCTGGCCGTCGGCATGCGCTTCGTGGTGCGCCCGGGCGAGAAGGTCGCCACCGACGGCACGGTGGTCGAGGGCGCCTCCGCGGTGGACGCCTCGATACTCACCGGCGAGTCCGTCCCGGTGGAGGTCACCGTCGGGGACGCCGTCACCGGCGCCACCGTCAACGCGGGCGGCCGCCTGGTGGTCGAGGCGACCCGGGTCGGCGCGGACACCCAGCTGGCCCGGATGGCCCGGCTGGTCGAGGAGGCCCAGAACGGCAAGGCCGCCGCCCAGCGCCTGGCCGACCGGATCTCCGCCGTCTTCGTCCCGGTGGTCATCCTGATCGCGCTCGCCACCCTGGTCGGCTGGCTGCTGGCCACCAGCAGTCCCACCGAGTCGTTCACGGCCGCCGTGGCCGTGCTGATCATCGCCTGCCCGTGCGCCCTGGGCCTGGCCACCCCGACCGCGCTGCTGGTCGGCACCGGCCGCGGCGCCCAGCTGGGTGTGCT
>NZ_JBHTTU010000052.1:0-50525 GCF_042794375.1 Kitasatospora sp. NPDC056531
GGTCCCGGTCGGCGGTCAGGCAGGCGGCCACCACGGCGCGCCAGGGCGCGGGCAACGCCTGGTCCGGCCGCAGCGGGGCCGCGCCGCGGGCGTACGCCTGGGCGGCCAGCGAGCGGGCCCGGGCGGTGGCGCCGAGGAAGGGGTGCAGCCCGCCGGTGAGCACCTGGTGGGCGATCACCCCGAAGGCCCAGATGTCGGCGCTGGGGCGCAGCGCGACCCCGCGCGCGCCGGTTCGCTGGGACCACCACTCGGGTGGGACGTGGTCGGGCGAGCCCAGTGGCGGGGCGTACGCGTGGGTTCCCTCCAGTTCGGCGGTGAGGCCGAAGTCGGCGATCTTGGCGGTGCCGTCGGGCATCAGCAGGATGTTGGCCGGTTTGAGGTCCCCGTGGACCCAGCCTCCCCGGTGCATGTGGGTCAGTCCGGCGCAGACCTGGGCGAGGATGCGCTCGGCGCCGGGCGCCGCCGTGCCGGGGCGGGCGGTGGCGAGGAGGTCCTGCAGGCTACGGGCCGCGCGTTCCATCACCAGGGCCACGGCGCCGTCCAGGGCGGGGTGGTCGGGGTCCTCGACGGTGACCACGGCGAGGGTGCGGATCAGGTGGGGGTGGTCGGCGCGGCGGCTGAACCGCAGCTCGCCGTGGGCCATCTGGGCCGCGGTGCGGCGCTGACCGGGGCTGAACCGGGCCGGGCCGAGGATCTTGACGGCGGCCCGGGTGCCGTCCGGGCCCTCGGCGGCGTAGACGCTGCCCCAGGCACCCGCGCCGAGGAAGGCACCGGTGCGGTAGCCGGCCAGCGGGTAGCCCTCGGGGACCTCGAAGGGCGGGCGGGCCTGCGGCGGGTGCCGCTCCTCGGGTGGCTGAGGGTCGGGCCGGGCGGCGCCCGGTTGATCGGAAGGGGTCACGGCCGGGCGGCCGGGCGCCGGGGCGGGAGCAGGGCCAGGTGCTCCTCCCGGACGAGGTCGAACTTCAGGGCCAGGGCGACGAGTTCCTCGCGCTTGCCGCCGGCCGGGCCCTGCTCGTACGGCTCGCGCAGCCGCAGTTTGGTGCACACCAGGTAGTCGATGTGGTAGTTCACCGCCGAGCGGGTCAGCCCGCGGCAGGAGGGCAGGGCGCGCAGCCGGGCCAGCACCTCCGTCACGCCGGGGACGGCGACGGTGGAGGGCGAGCGCAGCCGGGGTTCGCAGAGCGCGAGCAGGACGAGGAAGTACTTGGCGGTCGGGTCCAGGGCGAAGGGGCTGACGGTGCGCTCGCCGTCGGCGCCGCCCGGGCCGCCGTCCAGGTAGGCGTGCTGCGGGGCGAAGACCTTGAAGGTGGCGGGTGCGCCGAGGGCGGGCAGGAGCACCCGGGAGAGCTCGAAGGGGACGGGTGCGCCGAGCCGTCCGGGGGCCACCTTGACGTGCTCCCCCGCGCCCTCCAGGTTCTCCACCACGTAGGTGGCGGTGGTGCTGAAGTTGGACAGCCGCCAGTAGTCCTCGGCGGCGGCCACCTCGCCGGCGCGGCGGGAGACGCCCTGGTCGCTCAGCGGGATGGCGACCGGCCGACCGGGTTCGCCGCGCCCGAACACCGCCGTCTCGCCCGGGCCCATCCGCAGCAGTCCGGGCGCCGCTCCGGGCGCCATGTCCGGCCCCGGGCCGGGCAGTTGCACGATGACCGTGTCCACGCAGCCACCTCCGCTGGGGTCGGTCCGATGCTATCCGTCCGATTCCCCGCAGCGGCAAGGCGCCACTCGGACGGGTGAAGGAACACCGCCAACCACGGCCCGTCGACATGGAGTTGCCCGCCCAAGAACCGATCATCCGTCAGACCACAGTTCGTCCGTGCGCTGAACGTTCAGCGAACGATTGCAGCCAGTAGTTGAATGGTCACCATGAGTGTGACGCAACGCACACACAACACGTCCATGATTTGTGCAAGACTCATCTCAAGGAGTGAGATTCCCTTAATTTCCAAGGAGGTTCGTATCATGCGCACTCGGATCGCAGCTGTGATGATGACGGTGGCAGGGATCGCGACCCTGACGGCCGGTCCCGCCATGGCCGCCACGGCGACGTCCGAGACCGGCGCCGCAGCCTGCGCCACGGTGCTCAACCGCCCCTGCATCTCGCACCAGATCGACGGCGAGGGCATCGTCGGCGTCGCCCAGGTCAGCGCCGACCCGAACCAGTTGACGATGGTTCAGGTCGAGGTCCGCACCCAGCAGGCCTGGGGCAGCCCGTGGGAGCCGGTCGCCCGCGCCACCACCGTGCGGCTCGGCTCGGCCCAGGCCGTCACCCCCCGCGTGACCGCCACCGCCCCGCGCATCATCTGCGCCACCGCCGGCCCGGCGCTGGACGCGAGCAAGCAGGTCACCACCTGTACCAACCCGTTCTGACCGGGGACCGCCCCGACGCACCACCCGTTCCGCATGACGAGGCGGCATCCGTAGGACAGGGCACCGGGAGCCGGGGCGTTCGCGCCCCGGCTCCCTCCGCGCCCACCCTGGGCTCCACACCCGCCCCGGCGACCCCCACCAGGCCGGACGCCCACCGGTCCGCACCGGCCCCGGGTGGACCTGGAGGCCCCGTTCACGGCAAACTGGTCTAGACCTCGGAGGTCTAGACCTCAGACTCGCCTCAGAACGGTGGACCCAGTATGGAAATCGTGATCGTCCCTGACGCCACAGCGGCCGGCGAACTCATCGCCGCGGCGATCACCGATCTGCTGACCGACAAGCCCGAGGCCCTGCTCGGAGTCGCGACCGGCTCGACCCCGCTGCCGATCTACCAGGCCCTCGCCGCCCGGGTCCGGGACGGCCGCCTGGACGCCTCCCGGGCGCGCATCTGCCAGCTTGACGAGTACGTCGGCCTGCCCGCCGGCCACCCGGAGTCCTACCGCTCGGTCGTGCTGCGCGAGGTCGTGGAGCCGCTCGGCCTGACCGAGGACTCCTTCCTGGGCCCGGACGGCAACGCCGCCGACATCGCCGCGGCCGCCACCGCCTACGACCGCGCGCTGGCCGAGGCCGGCGGCGTGGACCTGCAGCTGCTCGGCATCGGCACCGACGGCCACATCGGCTTCAACGAGCCCTGCTCCTCGCTCGCCTCCCGGACCCGGATCAAGACCCTGACCCGGCGGACCCGGGTGGACAACGCCCGCTTCTTCGACAGCATCGACGAGGTCCCGCACCACGTCATCACCCAGGGCATCGGCACCATCCTGGAGGCCCGCCACCTGGTGCTGCTCGCCACCGGCGAGGCCAAGGCCGACGCCGTCGCGCTGGCCGTCGAGGGCCCGCTCGCCGCCGCCGTCCCCGCCTCGGCGCTGCAGCTGCACCCGCACGCCACCGTGGTGGTGGACGAGGCCGCCGCCTCCCGCCTCGAGCTGGCCGACTACTTCCGCGACACCTACGCGGCCAAGCCGGCCTGGCAGAAGCTCTGACCCGTAGCAGCCGTGGCAGCCGGGACGCCGATCTCCATGGTCCCCATGGTCCGGCGCCCCTGCTGTTCGCGTCCGCTTACCGCTTGCGGAGCCAGTCGGCGAAGGCCTCCAGCGCCGGGCCCGGGTCGCTGCGGCCGACGCCGATCCGGAAGCGGTCGGCCGGGGTGGGGGTGAGCTCGGAGCGGAACATGCTCGCGGGCATCAGCAGCACCCCTGCCTGCTCGACCAGCGCCGTGCAGAAGTCCTCCACCCCGTCCGCGCCAAGGTAGCGCGGGTAGGCGACGCAGCCGCCGTCCGGGGCGCGCCAGTCGAAGAGCTCGGGGAACTCGGCGAAGAAGGCGTCGAACCGCGGCAGGTTCTCCGCGATGATGCCCCGGTTGCGGGCCAGGATCCGGTCCCGGGCGGTGATCGCGATCCGGGCCAGCACCTCGCTGGGCGCCGAGTTGCAGATGGTGGTGTAGTGCTTGGCCCGCTCCAGCCGGGTGCGCAGCTCGCGGTCCCGGCAGGCGATCCAGCCGATCCGCAGCCCGGGCAGGCCGAGCGACTTGGAGGTGACGTTGAGCGAGAGCGCCGTCGCCGACAGGTCTGCGGCCTGCGGCAGGATGCGGGCCGGGTCGCGCTCCAGCCCGCGGTAGACCTCGTCCGAGAACAGCCGGATGCCGCGCTCCTCGCACAGGTCGACGAGGCGGGTGAAGTCGGCGGCGTCGATCAGCGTGCCGGTCGGGTTGTTGGGGAAGTTGACCGAGAGCAGCTTGGTGTTGGGGCGCAGCGCCCCCTCGACCGCGTCCAGGTCGAGCGCCCAGTCCTGCCGCTCGTCCAGCGCGACGCCGGTGACCTCGCAGAGCGAGAGCGGGATCGTCTCGGCGGACTGGTAGTTGGGGGTCAGGACCACGGCGTGGTCGCCCGGTTCCAGCAGCACCTGCATGGCGAGGTTGATCCCCTCCTGGGCGCCGCCGAAGCAGATCACGTCGTCCGCCTCGACCCGCTCGTACATCCCGGCGATGGCCTGGCGCAGGCCCGGGTCGCCGTAGGTCTCGGTGTAGCCGAGCGTGAGGGTGTCCCAGGCCTCGCGGTCCTCGGGGCCGGCCAGGGCGAGCAGCTCGGCCATCGTCATGGTCTGGGCGTCGGAGGCGGTGAGGTGGTGGCGGGCGGTGAACTCCCAGCGCGAGAAGTAGGTTTCGAGTCGGAAGTCGGGCAGCTGGGTCATCGGTTCAGTCCTTCCTGGGGCTGGCGGCGCCGGCTCCGGGGCCTGCCGGGTGCTTGAGCTCGGCGAGCAGGGCGTAGGCGGTGGAGCGGGAGATCCGCAGTGCGGTGGCGACGGCGGGGACGGCGCGACGGACGGCGAAGACCCCGGCCTCGTCCAGCTCGCGCAGCACGGTGAGCCGGTCCTCGCGGGTGAAGCGTTCCAGCGGGCGGCCCTGGGCGCGGACGTGGCCGCCGATCACGTCGTTCATCCGCTCGGTCCAGTCGCGTTCGAACAGCGGCTCGGGGCGGGGCGCGGTGGGCGCGGCGAAGTTCGCCAGCAGGGCGGCGGCCTGTTCCAGCGGGCCCCGGTCGAGGTTGACGCAGAGCACCGCCGAGGGGTGCCCGGCCTGGTCGCGCAGTACGGCGCTGACCGAGGAGAGCCGCCGGCCGTCCGGCAGCAGCTTCTCGTAGGGGCCGTAGACGTCGGGCGCGGACGGGCCCAGCTGGTCCAGTTCGCCGAGCAGGGAGGGGTCGCCGGGGGCGCGGGTGGTCATCGGGTTCCAGATGGCGAGCACCCGGTCGGTGGCGGTGTCGTGCAGCACCACCTCGGCGTAGGGGCCGAGCAGCAGGGCCACCGCTCGGCAGACCGGTGACCAGGTCCGGACGCGCGGGTCGGGGTCTTCGACAGGCATGAATGGACTGTACGTCCAGACGAGACACTTCGTCCAGGACTGCTTGCGGCGGAGGCCCCGCCCACGGGTGGCGGGGCCTCCGGGGAGCGGATGTCGCTCAGCTGCAGGTGATCACCAGACCGAGGACGGAGGTGCAGCTGCGGGTGTCCTTGCTGGTGGCGGGCGACGGGTCGGCGGGGGCGCCCGCGGTGCGGGCCACCGTGACGTCCCAGCTGCTGACCAGGTTCAGCAGGCCGACGCCGAGGGAGAAGTGTCGGGTGGTGCCGGCGCCCTTGGCGAGCGGGGCGCTCAGGGTGCACGTCAGCTTGCCGGCGGCGACGGTGCAGTCGCCGGAGCTCGCGGCCAGGCCGGCGGGCAGGTCGGCCGAGACGGTGGCCGAGGCCACCGGGTCGGGGCCCTGGCCGGTGAGGGTGACGGTGTAGTCGACCCGGCTGGCGAACAGATCGGTGACCGGGGTCGCGGTGAGCGCGACGCCCAGGTGGGCGCTGGGCGCGGTGTAGGTGAAGCGGTCGGCGGCGACGGCGGCGCTGGTGCCGCCGGGCGTGGTGACCTGGACGTCCACCGGGCCGGTCACCGTGGTGGCCGGGGCTGTCGCGGTGCAGCTGGTGCTGGTGCAGCTGAAGGAGGTGGCCGCGCCGGCCGCGCCGAAGGTGACGGCGGTGGCGCCGTTCAGGTCGGTCCCGGTGACGGTCACCACGGTGCCGCCCACCCCGGAGCCGCCGCTCGGGCTGATCCCGCTCACCACGGGCACCGGCAGCGGGAAGTTCAGCAGGTCGACGGCGCTGCCGGTGAAGTCGGCGAGGTAGCCGCGCCGCCCGTCGGCGCTCAGCGCCAGGGTGTACGGGCTTGCGCCGACCGGCACGGTCGCGGTGACCGTCCGGCTCGCGGTGTCGACCACGCTCAGGGTGTTGTCGTTGTAGTTGGAGACGTACGCGGCGGAGCCGTCCGGGGCGAGGGCGACGGCGTACGGGCCGTTGCCGACCGCGACGGTGCCGAGCAGGGTGTTGGCGCCGGTGTTGATCACCGCGGCGGTGCCGTCGTCCCCGTCGGCGACCCACAGCCGGCTGCCGTCCGGGCTGAGCGCCAGGCCGAAGGCACTGTGGCCGACGGCCACGGTGGCGCTCACCGTGCCGCTCGCGGTGTCGACCACGTTCACCGCCTTGCCGCCGGAGGCCGCGACGTACAGCCACCTGCCGTCCCGTGAGACGGCCAGCCCGTGCGGCTCGGCGCCGACCGGGACGGTGGCCGTGACGGTGTTGGACGAAGTGTCCAGCACGCTGACGGTGTCGGCCCCGGCGTTGCTGACGTAGGCGCGCGCGCCGTCCGGCGACAGCGCCAGGCCCCAGGGCTGGGCGCCGACCGGGACGGTGGCGGTGACGGTGTTGCCCGCGGTGTCCACCACGCTGACCGCGTTGTCCAGGTGGTGGGTCAGGTAGGCCCGGTGCCCGTCGGGCGAGAGGGCGACCGTGTACGAACCGGTGCCGGCGGTGAAGCTGCCGGCCACCGCCTTGCTCGCGGTGTCCAGCACGCTCACCGTGCCGCTGCTCTGGCTGGTCACGTACGCCCGGGCGCCGTCCGGCGTGAGCGCCACCCCGGCCGGGTAGGGCGCCATCGGCACATGGGCGGCCACGGTCGGCGGCGGTGCGGCCGCCTCGGCGGTCACGGGCCGGGACAGCAGTGCGGCCGCGGCTGCCGATATCGCCACCAGCGCCGTCCAGGTGCGCCGGGGTGCGCGACGTGCTCTCACGGAATCTCTCCAGGGGGATGGACCGAGGGGTGCGGTGAATGACGTGGTTCCGGAGCCGCAGGAAGCGTAGAAGGCGTGCTGATGGCACGTCAGGAGCTGATCAGTAATGTCGCCAACTGTTCAGGTTCGACCGGGCGTGGCTTCGGCGGCCGCACCGGACCGCCGGGCATAAGCCGCGCCACCGGCCCCACCCGCGAACGTGACCAGGGTCTCGGTCGGAACCGTGCAGAAAATTGGAGTTGGAGAGTCGCATTCGATAACGTTTCGAACGTGAGGCTGACCAAGAGCACCGACATCGCCCTGCGCATCGCCATGCGGCTCGCCGTACTCGGCGAGGGCGAGAACCCGACCACCCGGGAGGTGGCCGAGTCGGTCGGTGTGCCGTACACCCACGCGGCGAAGGTGGTCAGCAGGCTGCAGCACCTCGGGGTGGTGGAGGCCCGGCGCGGACGCGGCGGCGGGTTGATGATCACCTTCGCCGGGCGGACCGGCTCGCTCGGCCTGCTGCTGCGCGAGCTGGAGGGCGTCGGGGACGTGGTCGGCTGCGAGGACGACCCGCCGTGTCCGCTGCGGGCCGCGTGCCGGCTGCGCGGGGCGCTGCGGGCCGCACAGGAGGCCTTCTTCGCCGCGCTCGACCCGCTCAGCATCGACGACCTGGTGGCCTCGCCCACCGGGCCGGTGCTGCTCAGCCTCACCACGAGACCCGCCGACTGACCCCACCCCCCTGGGTGGTCGGCACCCACAGGCTTTAATGCGAATATCAGATACCAGTTAGGAGCTCCTCTGATGCTGTCCGCGAAGTCCGCCGAGGTCCTCGAAGCCACCCTGCCCGTCGTGGGCGCCGCGATCGGTGACATCACCCCGCGCTTCTACGACCGGCTGTTCGCCGCGCACCCGGAGCTGCTGCGCGACCTGTTCAACCGGGGCAACCAGGCCAACGGCACCCAGCGCGAGGCCCTGGCGGGCTCGATAGCCGCCTTCGCCTCCGCGCTGATCGCCAACCCCGACCAGCGGCCGGACGCGATGCTCGCGCGGATCGCACACAAGCACGTCTCGGTCGGCATCGACAACGAGCAGTACAAGGTCGTCCACGAGCACCTGTTCGCCGCGATCGTCGAGGTGCTCGGCGCGGCCGTCACCCCCGAGGTCGCGGCCGCCTGGGACGAGGTGTACTGGCTGATGGCCAACGCGCTGATGGCCATCGAGGACCGGCTGCGCGACGAGGCCGCCGCGGGCGGCGACCCGGCCGACCTGTGGCGCCCGTACACCGTGATCACCCGCTATCAGGAGACCGCGACCGTCACCAGCTACCTGGTCCGCCCCGCCGACGGCCGCCCCGTCCCGGCCTCCCGCCCCGGCCAGTACGTCTCGGTCCGCACCGAACTGCCCGACGGCGCCCACCAGATCCGGCAGTACAGCCTGTCCGGCGGCGCCGACGGCGCGCTGCGCTTCAGCGTCAAGCGCGAGGACGGCGGCGAGGTCTCCGGGCACCTGCACGACCACCTGAAGACCGGCGACACCGTCGAGCTGGCGCCCCCGATGGGCGACATCTTCCTGGCCGACGGCGACGGCCCGGTGCTGCTCGCCTCCGCCGGCATCGGCAACACCCCGATGACCGCCATGCTCGACCACCTCGCCGCGACCGGCTCCAGCCGGCAGGTCATCTCGGTGCACGGCGACCGCGACCAGCTCAGCCACGCCTTCCGCGCCGACCTGGAGCAACTGACCGCCAAGCTGCCGGGCGCCAGCGCCCACGTCTTCTACGAGCAGCCGCTCGGCGAGTGGCCGGCCGAGCGCACCGGGCTGGTCGACCTCGCCACCGTCGAGATCCCGGCCGGCACCACCGCCTACCTGTGCGGCCCGCTGCCCTTCCTGCGCGCCGTCCGCGGCCAGCTGCTCGCGGCGGGCGTCCCGGCGGCGGACATCCACTACGAGGTGTTCGGCCCGGACCTCTGGCTCGGTGCCTGAGATCCTCCGTCAGATCCTTCGTCAGCGCCGGTCCGCCCGATAGCATCACGGGCGGACCGGTGCCGCTTCGACCGAAGGAGTCCGGGTTGCGGGTCGCGCTGTTCGCCACCTGCGTCAACGACGCGCTGTTCCCCGCCACGGCGGTCGCCACCGTCCGGCTGCTGGAGCGGCTCGGGGTGACGGTGGACTTCCCCGCCGGGCAGACCTGCTGCGGGCAGCCGCAGTACAACACCGGCTACCGCCGGGCCTGCGAACCGCTGGTGCGACGCACGGCCCGGGCCTTCGCCGGGTACGACCACGTAGTGACGCCCTCGGGCTCCTGCGTCGCGATGGTCCGGGACAACTACCCGCGGATCGGCGCCCGAGCCGCCGCCGAGGGCCGGGGCAGCGAACTCACCGACGCCGCCGTCGACCTGGCACCCCGGGTGGTCGAGCTCACCGAGTTCCTCACCGATGTGCTCGGGGTCGAGGACGTCGGCGCGTACTTCCCGTACACCGTCACCTACCACCCCTCCTGCCACGGCCTGCGGATGCTCGGCCTGGGCGAGCGGCCGCTGCGCCTGCTGCGCGCCGTCAAGGGACTGGAACTGGTGGAGCTGCCCGGCGCGGAGGAGTGCTGCGGCTTCGGCGGGACCTTCGCGGTGAAGAACGCGGCGGTGTCGGCGGCGATGGCCGAGGACAAGCTCGCCAACGCCCTCGGCACCGGCGCCCAAGTGCTGTGCGGCGCCGACAACTCCTGCCTGCTGCACCTCGACGGCACCCTGCGCCGCCGCGGCGAGCCGCTGCGGCCGCTGCACCTCGCGGAGATCCTGGCCAGCACCGAGGAGCACCCCTGGAGGCCTTCGTGAGCAGCACCTTCGTCGGCATGCCCGCCTTCCCGCAGGCCGCCGCCCGGGCGGTACGGGACGGGCAACTACGCGCCAACCTCCGGCACGCCACCCACACCATCCGCGACAAGCGCGCCCGGGCCGTCGCCGAACTCGACGACTGGGCCGAGCTGCGCGCCGCCGGGAAGGCGATCAAGGACCACACGCTGCGCCATCTCGACCGCTACCTGGTGCAGTTGGAGGAGTCCGTCACGGCGGCGGGCGGCACCGTGCACTGGGCGGCGGACGCCGAGGAGGCCAACCGGATCGTCGCCGCGCTGGTCCGGGCCACCAAAGCCAGTGACAATGAAAAGCGTGATGTGGTCAAGGTCAAGTCGATGGCCACCCAGGAGATCGGGCTCAACGAGGCACTGGCCGCCGAGGGGATCACCGCCTACGAGACCGATCTCGCCGAGCTGATCGTGCAGTTGGGCGAGGACCGGCCCTCGCACATCCTGGTCCCGGCGATCCACCGCAACCGGGCCGAGATCCGGGAGATCTTCGCCGAGCGGATGGCGGCCTGGGGCCGCCCCGCGCCCGAGGGGCTGACCGACCGCCCCGCCGAACTCGCCGAGGCCGCCCGGCTGCACCTGCGGGAGAAGTTCCTGCGCGCCCAAGTGGCGATCTCCGGCGCCAACTTCATGGTCGCCGAGACCGGCACCCTGGTGGTGGTCGAGTCCGAGGGCAACGGCCGGATGTGCCTCACCCTCCCCCGCACCCTCATCTCCGTGGTCGGCATCGAGAAGGTCGTGCCGACCTGGCGGGACCTGGAGGTCTTCCTCCAACTCCTCCCCCGCTCCTCCACCGCCGAGCGGATGAACCCGTACACCTCGCTCTGGACCGGGACGACCGAGGGCGACGGCCCTTCCGAGTTCCACCTGGTGCTGCTGGACAACGGGCGCACCGCCACGCTGGCCGACCAGGTCGGCCGCCAGGCGCTGCGCTGCATCCGCTGCTCGGCCTGCCTCAACGTCTGCCCGGTGTACGAGCGGGCCGGCGGGCACGCCTACGGCTCGGTCTACCCGGGCCCGATCGGCGCCATCCTGACGCCCCAACTGCGCGGCACCGCCAGCCCGGTGGACGCCTCGCTGCCGTACGCCTCCTCGCTCTGCGGAGCCTGCTACGAGGTGTGCCCGGTGGCGATCGACATCCCCGAAGTGCTGGTGCACCTGCGCGAGCGGGTCGCCGAACAGGGCGGGCACCCGCTGGAGCGGGCGGCGATGGCGGCCGCCGGGTAC
Source organism: Kitasatospora sp. NPDC056531 (assembly GCF_042794375.1). Lineage (NCBI taxonomy): Bacteria > Bacillati > Actinomycetota > Actinomycetes > Kitasatosporales > Streptomycetaceae > Kitasatospora > Kitasatospora sp. NPDC056531. The sequence continues at coordinate 11,107 of NZ_JBHTTU010000052.1, forward strand.
GTGCTGGACCACCCGGCGGCGCTGGCGGCCGCCGAACGGCTGGCCGGGCGCACCCGGGCGCTGCACCCGCGCCGGCTGCCCGGGCCGGGGCGAGCCTGGACCGACACCCGGGACCTGCCCCAGGTGCCGGCCGAACCGTTCCGCGACTGGTGGAGGAGGAACCGGTCTTGAGCTCAAGGGAGTTGATCCTCGGCCGGATCCGGGCCGCGCTCGGGGACGCCGCCGGGGTGGCCGAACAGCCGCTGCCGCGCGGGTACCGGAGCTCACACGTGGCGCCGGACGACCCGGCGGCGCTCCTCGACCTGCTGCACCGCAACCTGGCCGACTACCGGGCACTGGTGCACCGCTGCTCCACGGCCGAACTTCCGGGCCGCGTCGCGGAGTTGCTGGCCGAGCGCGGCAGCCGCACGGTCGCCGTGCCGGACGGCCTGCCGGCCTCCTGGCTCTCCGCAGCCGGTGACGTCGAGCTGCTACCGGACGGCGACGGCCTCACCGCCGCCCGGCTGGACGCCGTGGACAGCGTGGTCACCGGCTGCGCGCTGGCGATCGCCGAGACCGGGACGATCGTGCTGGACGCCGGCCCCGGTCAGGGCCGGCGGCTGCTCTCGCTCGTCCCGGACCACCACATCTGCGTGGTCCGGGCGCCCGAGCAGGTCGTCGCCTCGGTGCCGCTCGCGCTGCCCCGGCTCGACCCGGCACGCCCGCAGACCTGGATCTCCGGGCCCTCGGCGACCAGCGACATCGAGCTGGACCGGGTCGAGGGGGTGCACGGGCCACGCACCCTGGAGGTGCTGCTCACAACGCCGGACGTCACTGGGGCCTGAGCTCCAGGGTGCAGCACTTCGCCCCGCCGCCGCCCTTGAGCAGCTCCGAGACGTCCACCGGGATCGGCTCGTAGCCGTGCTCGGCGAGTCGGCCCGCCAGGTTCTTGGCGGCCTCCGGCAGCAGCACCCGGCGGCCGTCCGACACCGCGTTCAACCCGAACACCTCGGCGTCGGCCCGGTCGGCGAGGATCGCGTCCGGGTAGAGCGAGCGCAGCACCGAGCGACTGCGGGCGTCGAAGGCCTCCGGGTAGTACATGACGTGGTCGTCGGCGAGGACGGCCAGCGCGGTGTCCAGGTGGTAGAAGCGCGGGTCCACCAGGGTGAGGCTGACCACCGGCACACCGAACAGCTCCTCCGCCTCGGCGTGCGCGGCCCGCGCGGTGCGGAAGCCCGTCCCGGCGAGCACCCGGCGGCCGACCACCAGGTGGTCGCCCTCGCCCTCGTTGACGTGCCCGGCGCGCCGCACCGCCCGGTAGCCGCGCGAGCGGAACCAGGCCTGGTAGGCCCCGGACTCGGCGGCCCGCTCCGGGTAGCGGAAGGTCGCCACCAGGGCCCGGCCGTCCAGAACGGTGGCACCGTTCGCGGCGTACACCATGTCGGGCAGCCCGGGCACCGGGTCGATCAGCTCGACGGTGTGGCCGAGGCGGCGGTACGTCCAGTAGAGCCGCTCCCACTGGCGGACGGCCAGCGCGGTGTCGGTGGGTTGCGTCGGGTCCATCCACGGGTTGATCGCGTAGTCCACCGTGAAGTACGTCGGCCGGCACATCAGGTAGCGGCGCGGCCGTGCCGTGCGTGCCGGGGTGCGCGTGGGCATTGCTCAACCGTCCTCGGATCTCGGGAAGTCGGGGGTACACCTCGTTCCAGAGGCGGCTGCCCCGCCGCTCCCGTTCGCACACCCGCGCGGGCGCCCCCGCCGGGCGCAACCCCCCGCGCACCCGGCGCGAGCCCCGGCGCACGGGCCCTGGTGTCCGGCGGCTACCAGCGCACCGCGGCGAAGTCCACCGGCTCGGTGCGCAGCGCCCGGGCACGCACGGCGAGGGCACGCAGGCGGCGGTCGGCCTCCTCGGCGGGCATCCGGCGCTTGTCGCCGTGGCCGGGCAGCAGCCACTCGAAGCGCAGCACGCCCAGGCTGCGGTCCAGCGAGGCGGACTGCTCCTCCATCGAGTACCAGGTCACCGCCTCCTGCACCTCGATGTCCCGGGTGGTGCGGGACCAGTACAGGCTGTCGCCGCTGAAGCAGTAGCGCTCGTCGGCCACGTACAGCACGCTGCCGAGGGTGTGGCCGGGGAAGGGGTGGGCGACCAGGCCCGGGGAGATCTCCACCGGCTCGATACCGCGCAGCACCTGGTCGGCGTCGGGCGCGTACTCGAGGTCGCCCTCGTGGATCCAGAGCCGGGCGCCCAGCCGGTCGGCGTACGCACGTCCGTGCACGGCGTGGTCGCGGTGGGTGAGCAGGATGTCGGTGACCGGGCCGAGCGCCTCGTAGCGGGCGGCGAGGCCCTCGCTGAAGCGGGGCGTGTCGATCATCACCCAGCCGCCCGGGCGACGGCAGAGGTAGGAGTTGGCGCCCGCGTTGCGCCGGGAATTGTGGCCGAGCAGCAGCACCCCGTCGTCCAGGGTGAGCGGGAACGGGTCGGTGGCCGGGTCGAGTCGGCCGTTGCCCTGCCGGATCGAGCGGGTCGGGCAGGCGTGGGCGGCGGCGAGCAGCTGCTGCCGCTCGGCTTCGTCACGCGGCTGGCGGATCAGTTCGGACGTGCGGTTGCGCTCGATGATCAGGTCAGGCGCGAGCTGCCGGGCGACGTCGCAGTTGGTGCAGCGGTCGTCGATGGTCCAGTTCTGGTCGGCGGTCGGGCCTTCGTCAGCAGTCGGGTTCTCGGAGCGATTCACGGGCGGCTTCCCCCTGGAACTTCGGCGGCCGGGCGGCCGCACACCTCGAGCATCGTCCGTTCGCACCCAAAACGGGAAGAGGGCAAGGATCTTGTGGTTTTCAGACCGCCTTGCTCTGCGGGGGCGCAGGTGGGTTTCTGAGGGCACGTGGCCCATCTCACGTGCCCTCACCGTCACCTACGGTGGCGTAGGTCACTTGATCCGGTGAACTATCTCTTTCATGCCGAACCTCCAGGAGACCCTTGACCTCAGTTCGTATGCCGCCCTCGGGGACAGCTTCACCGAGGGCCTGAACGACCCCGGTGCGGGCGGCGCCTTCACCGGCTGGGCGGATCGCCTGGCCGGGATGCTCGCCGACGGGCGACCGCCGGGCGGGTTCCGCTACGCGAACCTGGCGGTGCGCGGGCGGCTGCTGGACCAGATCGCGGCCGAGCAGGTGCCGCAGGTCCGCCGGCTCCAGCCCGACCTGGTCACCTTCTGCGCCGGCGGCAACGACATCCTGCGGCCCGGCAGCGACCCGGACGAGGTGGCCGAGCGCTTCGAGGCCGCCGTCGCCCAACTCGCCGAATCCGCCGGGACGGTGCTGATCTGCACCGGCTTCGACACCAAGGACGTGCCGCTGCTCAAGCACCTGCGCGGCAAGATCGCCACCTACAACGGGCACATGCGGGCGGTCGCCGACCGCTACGGCTGCAAGGTGGCCGACCTGTGGTCCCTGCGCGCCGTGCAGGACCGCCGCGCCTGGAGCGAGGACCGGCTGCACCTCTCCCCCGAGGGCCACCAGCGGGTCGCCCTGCTGGCCGCCCGCTCACTGGGCCTGGCCACCGCGCAGGACCCGGAGGACCCGTGGCCGGCCGCGCCGGTCCTGTCCCCGGCCGACCAGCGGCGGGCGGACATCCAGTGGGCCCGCGAGTACCTGCTCCCGTGGGTCGGACGCCGGCTGCGCGGCGAGTCCTCGGGCGACCATGTCGAGCCCAAGCGGCCGGACCTGCTGCCGCTCTGACGAACACTCAACTCCCGACACCGGGTGCTGTGGCGCGGCCGGCCCGCAGCACCCGGTGCAGCAGGGCGGCGCCGGCCGCGCCGACCGGGTACCAGGCGAGGTCCGGCGGATTGAAGGTCGACCCGAGCACCAGGTGGACCAGCGCGCTGCGCCGACCCCAGGCGTCCGGCAGCCCGGTGGCCTGGAAGAGCTCCACCGCCCAGCTCACCGCCGCCGCCAGGACCGCCGCCCGCACCGGGCGTACGCTCGGCGCGACCAGCACCACCAGGACGTACACCAGCACCGTGTAGAGCGCGTCACCGGCGTACTTGGCGATGTCGCCGTCCAGTGCGGCGCGCACGCCCAGACCCGCGGCGACCGTCAGCGCGGCCGCCGCCGCGGCCGGAACGCGTCGGGCCGACCCCCTCCGAAGATCATCCACCCGCCCCACACTACGCCTCGGGTCGCTCCGGCCGCCGCGCCCCCGTTCCGCAAGCACCGATCCGCAAGCACCGTTCCGGAAGTGCCCATCAGGAAGTGCCCATCAGCAACCACCGTTCAGGAACCACCGCGCCGCGCCGGACGTCACTCCCCCCGATGGGCCGATCCGTGCAGGTCACGGGCATGAGTCGAACGGAACGTACGGGCGGGGAGCAGTGACAGACGGCGAAGGCACCAAGGCGCGAAGGCAGTTCGCGGTGGACGGGTTCGCGGCCGGGCCGGACGGCCGGGCGCAGCGGGCACGGGAGCGCGGGAAGGCACTGCGGCAACGGGTGCCCCGGGAGCGGCATGCGGAGTTCGCGGCCGCCATCGACCGGCCGACCGCCGTGGCCGCGATTGAGGTGTCCAACGCGGGCCGGATCCCGGGGCTGGTGCCGATCAGGGTGGGCCGAATGGCCGCCTCGCCGTTCGCGTTCCTGCGCGGGTCGGCCGGGCTGATGGCCGCCGACCTCGCGGGCACCCCGGCGACCGGAGTGGACGCGCAGCTGTGCGGGGACGCCCACGCGGCGAACTTCGGGCTGTACGGCGACGCGCGCGGCCAACTCGTGATGGACATCAACGACTTCGACGAGACCGTGCCCGGCCCCTGGGAGTGGGACCTCAAGCGCCTCGCGACCAGCCTGGTGCTGGCCGGCCGGGAGACCGGGGCGAGCGAGACCACCGCCCGGGCGGCCGCCCAACACGCGGCGGGCTCCTACCGCCGGACCATGCGCACGCTCGCCAAGCTGCCCGCGCTGGACGCCTGGAACGCCGTGGCGGACGAGCAGTTGGTGTCCTTCGCCGAGGCGCACGACCTCGCCGACGTGCTGCAGAAGGTCGGCGCGAAGGCGCTCGGCAACACCAGCGCCCGGTTCGCCGCCCGCAGCACCACCCGTACGGCGGACGGCGGTTGGCGGTTCACCGCCGCGCCCCCGGTGCTCACCGAGGTGACCGACGCAACCGCCCGCGCGGTGGCCGGGGCGCTCGGCCCGTACGTGGCGACGGTGCCCCCCGAGGTGCGCACCCTGCTGTCCCGCTACCGGGTGCAGGACGTGGCGTTCCGGGTGGTGGGCACCGGCAGTGTCGGCACCCGCTCGTACGTGGTCCTGCTCACCGACCACCGGGACCAGCCGCTGGTGCTGCAGGTGAAGGAGGCCAGGCCGTCCGCGCTGCTGCCGCACCTGCGACGCGAACAGCCGGAGGAGCACGAGGGCAAGCGGGTCGTGCTCGGCCAGAAGCACATGCAGGTGGTCAGCGACACCCTGCTCGGCTGGACGACCGTCGACGGACTTCCTTACCAGGTCCGGCAGTTCCGCAACCGCAAGGGCAGCGTCGACCCGGCCGCGCTGCTGCCGGCCCAGCTGGACGACTACGCGCGGATCACCGGCGCGCTGCTCGCCCGGGCGCACGCCCACACCGCCGACCCGGGCCTGCTGGCCGGGTACGGCGGCAAGAGCGAGGCGCTGGACGAGGCTGTCGCCGCCTTCGCCGTCGCGTACGCGGACCGCACCGAGGCGGACCACGCCGAGCTGGTCACGGCGGTGCGCAGCGGACGGCTGCCCGCCGAGCAGGGCGTCTGACGTCCGACTCAGGTAGCGAGGAACGGCGCGACGGCGGCGACGAACTCGCCCGGCCGGGCACTGTGCACCAGGTGCCCGGCCTCGATCGTGACCAGCCGACAATCCGGGATCAGCCGGGCGAGTTCGGCGATCCGCTCCTGCGGGATGTGGCTGTCCCCCGCGCCCGCGACGGCCAGGGTGCGGGCGGTGATCCGGGTCAGCCCCTCCCGCCAGGCCGGGTCGGGGGTGTCGAGCTGTGCCTTGACGGCCCGGACCATCGCCCAGTCGAAGTGCGCCGGCTCCTCCGCTCCTTCGGCCGGTCCGCCGGCCGGGCGCGGGTGGAGCGCGGGGATCTCCTCCAGGACCAGCCGGTCGATCCGCTCGGGCACCGCCTGGGCGAGCAGGTAGGCGACCGCGCCGCCCATCGAGTGGCCGACCAGGTCGATCCGGCCCAGGCCGAGCGCGTCGAGGAAGGCCAGGACGTCGTCGCGCATCGCCTCCAGGCTGTACCCGGCCGTGCGGCCGCTGTCGCCGTGGCCGCGCAGGTCGAGCGCGTAGACGTGGTGCCCGGGGGCGAGGTCGGGCAGCACGACGTCCCAGTCCGCGGCGCGCTCGCCGAGGGCGTGCAGCAGCACCAGCGGCGGGCCGTCGGGCCGTCCGCTCTCGCGGTAGGCGAGCACGACCTCGGGGAGTTCAACCGTCCGCACCTTCGTCATTGGTAGTTGGAGGCGCGGTGCCCTGCCGGGCCCGGTTCCTCCGTCCCCTTTCAATCCGTGCGTGCGGTTTTCCCGCACACGGCTTACCGATGATCTTCTTGGCATGGTTACGCCGCCTTCGGATAGCGGATCGTGCCACGCAGACGATGCAGGCCGTGCCCGTTGAACCACTCTTCCGTCCACACCGCCATCTGGCCAGCTCGCAGGTTGCGTCCTCGCTTCTTGACCATCAATCTGCGGAGACGCCACACCACATAGTCATCGACTTGTGTGAACTTCCGGGCAGCGTTCCCGGTTCGGAAGTAGGCGCCCCAGCCGCGCAGGATCGGATTCAACTCCGCGATCACCTCACGGATGTCCCATCCCGACCGACGGCGGTCGGTCCGCTCGCGGACCTTGTCCCGGAGTCGCTTCATCGCCGCCTGTGAGGGCCAACGGTGCAGGTAGAAGCGGACCTTGCGGTACTTCTCCCACACCTTGCCCGAGAAGCGGGCTCTGAAGTGGCAGCCGAGGAAGTCGAGTCCTTCCCGGCCCTCTCTGAGGTCTACCACCTTCGTCTTGTCCGAGTGCAGCTCCAGCCCCAGCTCGCCGAGGATCTCCCCGACCGCCGCCAAGGCGTTCCTGGCATTGCTCACCGACCGGCACAGGACGACACCGTCGTCCGCGTACCGCACCAGCTCACCGACACCGCGCTCGGCGAGCTCGGTGTCCAGGACGTGCAGGTAGATGTTGGCCAGCAAGGGTGAGATCACCCCGCCCTGAGGAGTCCCGGCGACCGTCCGCCGAACCTCCCCGTCCACCATCACACCCGCCTGGAGCCACAGCCGCAGCAGCTTGAGCACCCTGCGGTCCGACACCCGACGCCCCACCTCGGCGAGGAGCCGACCGTGGTCGATCTCGCCGAAGAAGTTGCGGATGTCGAACTCCACGACGACACAGCGGCCCTCGATGAAGCCCGTCCGAAGACGCTCCATCGCCTGCAACGCCGACCGCTTCGGCCGGTACCCGTACGAGGACGGCAGAAAGTCCGCCTCGAACACCGGCTCCAGGACGATCTTCGCCGCCTGCTGGGCCACTCTGTCGCGCACCGTGGGAATGCCCAGCGGCCGCTTGCCACCCTGTGGTTTCGGGATGTCCACGCGCCTGGCCGGCGCAGGACGATACGTGCCTGAGCGGAGAGCCTGCTGGAGTTCGCCGAGCAACCGGCCAACCCCGTACTGGCTCTCCACGAACTCCAGGGTGACCCGATCCACCCCGGCGCTCCCTGCGTTGGCCCGGACCCGCTCCCACGCCTCCCACAGCACGTCACCTCTGTGGACACGGTCGTACAGGGCGTGGAAACGCCGCTCCGGAGACTGCTTGGCCGCAGCCCATAGCGCGCGTTGGAGTTGTCGCACTTTCAGGACGGACGCTCGCCCGTCCACTACGACGGGACTCGCCCCGTCGGGGTGGTTGACCGGTCTTTCTCCGGCCATGCCCTCGCGCTTACCCCCGTCACGGGCGTGATCAAAGTTGGGGCCCTTCCCTCCCGGCGCGTTGTGTTGCACGCCGATCAGCGGTACTACGACCCCATCGGACTCCCGCTGCCCTCCGGACGACTTCACCATCGGCTTATACGTCCGGTCTCCTGCCCGACGTCAGGCACAGGCAGACGGGTCTCTCCTGTTCCGGCCCAGACTGTGCACACGTGCCGCCCTCCATACCCCGGGAGAACCCCGAGGGCTGACCCCGGAACAGGGCCCCCAGGACATGGCCTTCGCCCGGACATGAGGGGCTCGGCTTCTCCGTTGTCGGTCTGACGAGGCTGCAAGGTTCGCTTCACGCTACGGCCCGCGTGCTTGCTCCCTCCAAAGAGGCTCTTGACATCCCGCTCAGCCCGCCGCGTCTCCACGACGAACCGGGACCTGCTACCGGGCACTCCGGTGTCTACCCGGACGGGACTCCCACCCGCAAGCCTGGACCAGCTTTCAGGACGCAACATGCCCACCACCGTACGTGCTGACGGGGCCTCACCGGACGGGTGTTCGCCCTCGGCTCATCGCGACCGGTTCGTTCTCGCGCTGCTCCCGCCCGCCCGCCCGGCCGGCGAACACCGAGGCCAGCACCGCGAGTCCGGCCACCGCGGCGCAGACCACGCTGGCGGCCAAGTAGGCGGAACGGTGGCTGCCGCCCCCGGCGGTCGCCCGCAGGTAGACGCCGGACAGCGCCGAGACCGCGACGGCGGCGGCGATCCGCTGGGTCATCTGCAGGATCGCCCCGCTCACCCCGGCCGCCTCGGCGGGCGCGTGGCGCAGCACGAACGCCTGGTTGGTGGAGCCCATCAGGCCGACCGAGGCGCCGCTGAGGAGCTGCAGCATCGCCAGCAGCCAGGGCAGTACGGCGGCCGGGGCCCGGTGGGCGACCAGTCCGCTGCCCAGCATGGCCAGGGCGGAGCCGATCATGCCGATGGTGATGGTGCGTCGGCCGAAGCGCTGCACCACCCGCCAGGCGAGCGCGGAGGCGGTGGCCATGGCCAGCGCGGAGGGCAGCGCCACCAGGGCGGCGCCCAGCGGGGACAGGCCCAGGCCGTCCTGGAGGAACATGGTGAGGACCAGCGAAGCGGCCAGCGAGGAGCCGAACTGGGCCATCGCGGTGGCCGTGCCGAGCGCGTACGGCGCGGAGCGGGTGAGCGCCGGGTGGATCAGCGGGTGCCCGCCGCGTCCGGCGTAGCGGCGCTGCCACCAGGTGAGCGTGCCGAGCAGCAGCAGGGCGGCGGCCGTGAAGCCGAGCCAGCCGGTCCATCCGGGCGGCTGGACGAAGGGCAGCATCAGGGCGAGGGTGAGCGCGCCGACCAGCAGCAGGCCGACCAGGTCGAGATCGGCGTGCCGGGTGGCCGGGCGGGGCTTGGGCAGGTGGCGGGCGGCCAGGGCGACGGTGGCCACGCCGAACGGGACGTTCAGCAGGAAGGTCAGCCGCCAGCCGAGTTCGGGCCCGGCCGCGGCCAGCACCATGCCGCCGATCGGCGGGCCGAGGGCGAAGGCGAGGCTGCCGGTGACGGCGTACATGCCGAGGGCCCGGGCGCGCAGCTGGCCGTCGAAGACGTCCTGGAGGGTGCCGATCATCTGGGAGTTGACCAGCCCGGCCCCCGCGCCCTGGAGCAGTCGGGCGGCGATCAGCACCCCGGGGTCGGTGGCGGTCGCGGAGACCAGGCTGACCAGGGTGAACAGGGCGAGTCCGGTGACGAAGAACCACTTGCGGCCCTTGACGTCGCCGAGCCGGCCGCCGGGGATCAGCGCGAGGCCGAAGGCGAGCGAGTACCCGGCGACGATCCACTGCAGGTGGGCGGGCTGGGCGTGCAGGGCCGCGCGCAGGGCGGGGATGGAGGTGTTCAGGACGGACTGGTCGAGCAGCGTGGTGAACCCACCCGCGACGCAGACCAGCAGGACGCGGCGCCCAGCGGCGTCGAAGCGCTCCCTGGGCGGCTCGGCCGCCGGGCCCTCGCCTATCGGGCCGCCGGCTGTCGGGCCATCGCCCATCGGCCCGGTGGCGGCGGCGCTCACGGTTCGACCACCACGAGCGCGTAGCGGGCCTCACCCGGGCCGAGGCTGCGGAAGCGGCTGGTGCCGGAGCCGTAGCGCAGGCAGTCGCCGGGGCCGAGCAGCTGCGCCTCTCCGTCCAGGGTCAGTTCCAACTGCCCCTCGAACACCCAGAGATGGTGCTCCAGCCCGGGCAGACAGGGGCGGTCGTAGGCGATGTCGGCGCCGGCCGGCAGCCGGCCCTCGATGATCTCCCCGCGCAGCGAGCCGTGCGGCGGCGAGACCGAGCGGCGGACGAAGCCCGTCGCCTCGTCCCGCCAGACCTGCTGCTCCCCCGCGCGCACCAGCCGGGCCGGTTCGGACTCCACCTCGGCGAGCAGCCGGGACATCGTCCGCCCGTACACGGCGCAGAGCCGCCCGAGCAGCGCGGCGGTCGGGCTGACCTCGGCCCGCTCCACCCGGGACAGCGTGGACCGGCTGACGTCCGCCTGCCGCGCCAACTCCTCCAGTGTCCAGCCGCGTTCGACCCGCAGCTCGGCGAGCCGTTGTGCCAGCCGCTCGTCAGCGGCCGTATCGATTCCCATATTCGCGATGCTATCCCGGATATGAGATCACCTTCTCCGGTTTTTCGAGGGCCTGGTGAAGGTCTGACGGCAGCTCGCCTCCTCCCCCTCGGCCCAGGCGAGCTGTGATCATATGATGTCCGCCGACAAAGTGGCCGGTCAGCGGCCCATCGGGCGAGGGGGACCACGATCGTGTTCGGCATCATCAGACCGTGCAGGCACCGACTTTCCGAACGGCTCCAGACCTCCTGGATGGCGCACCTGTGCGGGCTCTGCCTCGCCCTGCGCGACGACCACGGACAACTCGCCCGCACAGCCACCAACTACGACGGGCTGATCATCTCCGTCCTGGTCGAGGCCCAGGCCGCCCGGGAGGACTCCTCCTGGCGGCGCACCGCCGGGCCGTGCCCGCTGCGCGGCATGCGGACCGCCTCCGTCGCCAAGGGCGAGGGCGCCCGCCTGGCGGCCGCCGTCTCGCTCGCTCTCGCCTCGGTGAAGATCCGCGACCACGTCGAGGACCGGGACGGCGTGTTCGCCCGCCGCCCGGTGGCCGCCGGGGCCCGGGCGGTGACCCGGCGCTGGGACCGGCAGAGTGCGGGCAGCGCCTCCACGGTCGGCTTCGACACCGCCGTGCTGCTCGACGCCGCCTCCCGGCAGGGCGAGTTGGAGCGCTCGCTGCTGCCGGGCGGCTCGGTGCTGCTGGTCACCGAACCCACCGAGACCGCCACCTCGGCCGCCTTCGCGCACACCGCCGCGATCGCCGGGCGCCCCGGCAACGCCGCCCCGCTCGCCGAGGCGGGGCGGCTGTTCGGCCGGCTCGCCCACCTCCTCGACGCCGCCGAGGACCAAGCCGCCGACGCAGCCTCGGGCGCCTGGAACCCGCTGACCGCCACCGGCACCGACCGCGCCGAGGCCGAGCGGCTCTGCCGCGACGCCGTCCACGGCATCCGGCTCGCACTGCGCGAGGTCGAGCTGGGCGACCGGGCGCTGGTGCACGTACTGCTCGGGCACGAGACCGAGCGCGCGGTCGACCGGGTCTTCGGCCCGGCCGCGCACGGGGCGGGCTGCCGGCGCGGCGCCCACGGCGAGTACGGCGCCACCGGCGAGCACCCGCAGGACGCGCCGCCGCGTCAGGTGCCGCCCGGGTACCCGGGCGGGCCGTACCCCGGCCAGGACCCGAACCAGGCACCGATCCCCCCGTGGGTGCCGCAGGGCCCCGGCTTCACCCCGCCCGGCGGCAAGCCGCCGCACCCGCGCAACCTGCTCGCCGGTTGCGCGGTCTGGGCGCTGATGGCCTGCACCTGCCAGCTGCTCTGCTGCGAGCACAACGACCCGTTCAGCCGCGAGCGCCGCAAGGGGTTCTGCGAGCGGCACGACTGCTGCGACTCGTGTGACTGCGACTGCTGCGACTGCTGCAATTGCGGGTGCCAGTGCTGCGATGACTGCGGGTGCGACAGCTGCGGTTGTGACGGCTGCGACTGCGGCTGCGACTGCTGACAGATCGTCAATTCTCTTCCGGCGCAGCCTCCAACTGATCGGACGCCATCGGCCCGGGGTGCCCCCGCAGCACCCCGGGCCGGTCCGTGTCCTCGCGCTGCTCGGATCTTCGCCAGAGCGGCAGCACCACCACCGGTCGCAGCTCGACGGCCTCAGGCATCACGCCCCGCCGTCTCCCGGTCCGCCGCCAGCGAGCTCTCCAGCCCGGCCAGCAACTGCCGGAACCGCTCGGCGTCCTGCTCCGTCATCCGCCCCTCGGGCGCCACCCCCGGCCACTCGGCCGTCCTGTCGTCCATGCGCCCGACGCTAGGCGGAGGCGATCAACGGGAGATAAACGAGGGGCTGGCGGGACGGCCGTGACTCGCCGCGCATCGACTGCGCCCGCCCGACCCGCTTCGTCCCGGAACGACCCCGGCCCGTCGTGATACTCGGCAACCGCACGCCGCTCCAGCCGAGTTGGGGACGCGGGACGACTTGGCGTGTCCACGAGATGGTGGTTCAATGCCACGTGCGCGGCATGTTAGGAAGGTTTCCTAACAAGCTTCAAACGCGTGGCCGCCACACGACCTCCTCCGCCACCGAGAGGACGACCTCCCCATGCGTCGCAGCACCACCAGGACACTCATCTCCGGGGCCGCCGTCGCCGCCCTCCTCCTGCCCGTCGCCGCCACCCCCGCCGGAGCCCGCACCCCCGCCGGAGCCCGCACCCCCGCCGGAGCCGCCACCCCCGCCGCCACAAGTCGGCAGGCCGCCGGCTTCCAGCACCCCGGCGTGCTGGTCGGCGCGGAGCAACTCGCCTTCGTCAAGGGCGAACTGGACGCCGGAGCCGAACCCTGGGCCTCCGCCTTCGCCGATCTGCGGGCAAGCAGGTACGCCTCGCTCGACTGGCAGCCCCGACCGCGCGCCGACGTCGAGTGCGGCTCCAGCTCCCACCCCGACAACGGCTGCTCCGACGAGCGCGACGACGCGATGGCCGCGTACGCGCACGCGCTGCAGTGGGTGCTCACCAAGGACCAGCGGTACGCCGACAAGGCGATCCAGATCATGGACGCCTGGTCCGGCGTGATCCAGGAGCACACCAACAGCAACGCCCCGCTGCAGACCGGCTGGTCGGGCAACAACTGGGCGCGCGCCGCCGAGCTGATCCGCTACTCGGGCGCGGGCTGGTCGGCCACCTCGGTCGACCGCTTCGCCACCATGCTGCGCACCGTCTACGTGCCGCTGCTCACCCCCGGCAGCCCGCGCAAGAACGGCAACTGGGAGCTGATCGAGACCGACGCCCTGATGGGCATCGCGGTCTTCCTGGACGACCACGCACTGTTCGACCGGGCCGCCGAGCTGTGGCGCGGGCGCCTGCCCGCGTACGTCTACCTCTCCTCGGACGGCCAGCTGCCGGTACCGCCGCCGAAGGCCGGGATCGAGGGCGAATCGGCGCTGGTCACGTACTGGAACGGCCAGTCGACCTTTGTGGACGGGCTGTCGCAGGAGACCTGCCGGGACTTCGGCCACACCGGCTGGGGCCTGGAGGCCGCCGCCCAGGCCGCCGAGACGGCTCGGCTGCAGGGCCTCGACCTGTGGGGCGAGGGACGCGAACGGCTGGTCAAGGCGCTGGAGTTCCACACCGCCTACGACAACGGCGCGAGCGTGCCGGACTGGCTGTGCGACGGCTCGGTGAGCACCGGCCTCGGCCCGGCCGTGCAGCTCGCGTACAACGAGTACCACCTGCGCGAGGGCCTCCCGATGCCGCAGACCGAGCGGTACGTGGCCGCGCACAGCCCGTTCGGGGCGAACTACTTCATCGGCTGGGAGACCCTGACCCACACCAGCGCGCCCTGACGGCCGGCCCCGCCACACCCCGCACCCCCACCCCGCACCCCCCCACCACTGCCTCCGGCGGTCGCGCCGCCGGAGAAGGGAGCCATCCCCGTGCGCGTTTCCGGAACCCACCGCCTCGCCGCCACCGTCACCGTGGTCGCCGCCCTGACCGCCGGCACCGCCTGCGCCGCGACCTCCGCGCAGGCCACGCCCGGGATCACGGCGAACCGGCAGGCCACCGCCGCCCAGCAGGCCACTGCCGCCCAGCGCGTGACCGCCGGCGGGCTCACCCCCGACCAGCGCCGCCGCGCCGATCAGCTGATCAGCGTCTTCGAGAACAGCACCACCGAGATCCAGTACGGCTACGCGGAGAACATCAACGACGGCCGTGGCGTCACCGCCGGCCGGGCCGGGTTCACCACCGACGACGGTGACGCCCTCAAGGTGGTCCGTGCCTACACCGCCGCCTCCCCCGACAACCCGCTGGCCCGCTTCATCCCCGAGCTGGAGCGCCTGGCCTCCGCCGGCAGCGGCGACACCAGCAGCCTGCCCGAGGGCGACTACATCGCCGCCTGGAAACAGGCCGCCGCGGACCCGGTCTTCCGCCAGGTACAGGACGACCAGGTCGACCAGCGCTACTTCACCCCCGCCATGAGTCAGGCCGACCAGCTCGACCTGACCACCGCCCTGGCCCGCGCCGAGCTCTACGACGCCTCCATCCAGCACGGCAACGGCAGCGAGTACGACGCCCTGCCCGCGCTCATCGACCGCACCGACGCCAAGGTCGGCACCCCCTCGGCCGCCGGTGAACGGGCCTGGCTGGACGCCTTCTTCGACGTCCGCATCGACGACCTGAACAACCCGGCCAACTCCTCCACCGCCGACGAGTGGCGCAAGTCGGTCGACCGGGTGGAGTGCCTGCGCCGGATCGCCGCCACCGGCAACTACGACCTGGACGGCCCGTTCAGCATCACCGCCTTCGGCTCCGGCTACACCATCGGCTGACCCCCTCCCCTCACCCCGGGGTCCGGGACTGTGGGGACCGGCCCCGGCTCCTTTCCGCCGAAACGTCAACGGCCGGACAGGGCAAGGTGATGACGCAGGAATCGATCCTCCCGATCGGGTGCTGACGTCCCGAGCCTGACGGCGCCCGACCGGACCCCTCACGGTCGGGCGCCGCCCGGGGCACCGTCCAGAGCGCCGTCCAGGAGCAGCCGGGCGGCCTCCTTCGCGTCGGCGGCGGCGCCCGGGTCGCCGTGGATCGCCGCGGTGGTGATGGCCCCCTCGGCGAGCAGCGCGAGGTGTCCGGCGGTCGCGGGCGGGGCGCCGGCGGCCTCGACCAGGCCGGCCAGGTAGCCGGCGAACTCCTCCTTGTGGTGGCGGGCCGCCGCCGCGACGGCGGGGGTGGTGGCGCCCAGTTCGCCGAAGGCGTTCACGAAGGCGCAGCCGCGGAAACCCGGCTCGGCGAACCACCGGCCGAGCCAGTCGAAGACTGCGAGCACCTGGTCCCGGGGGGTGCCGCCGGCCCCGGCGACGTGGACGGCGAGGCTCGCTCGCCACCGCCCGTCCCGGCGCCGCAGATAGGCCTCGACCAGGTCGTTCTTGGACGGGAAGTGCTGGTAGACACGGCGCAGCGTCATCCCGGAGGCGGCCCGGACGGCGTCCATGCCGACCGCCTGGACCCCCTGTCCGTAGAACAGCTCCTCGGCCGCGTCGAGGATGCGGGTCCGCGGGTCTTCGTACTCCATCTGCCGTGCCCTTTGCGCGAGAACGATTGTTCTCCTAGGGTAGCCGGAGAGGCGAGAACGATCGTTCTCGCCGACGGAACGCCCGTTCTCAAGGAGCCGGACCGATGACCGAACAGCGCCCTCCCCTGCCCCCGTTCACCGAGGAAACCGCCCGCCGCAAGGTCCGGGCCGCCGAGGATGCCTGGAACACCCGTGACCCACAGCGGGTCTCACTCGCGTACACGCCGGACAGTCGCTGGCGCAACCGCGGCGAGTTCCTCACCGGCCGCGGGGCGATCAGCGACTTCCTCACCCGCAAGTGGCAGCGCGAACTCGACTACCGCCTCGTCAAGGAGCTGTGGGCGTACCACGGCGACCGCATCGCCGTCCGCTTCGCCTACGAGTGGCACGACGACAGCGGGCAGTGGTACCGCTCGTACGGCAACGAGAACTGGGAGTTCGACGGCGACGGCCTGATGGCCCGTCGGCTCGCCTCGATCAACGACCTGCCGATCACCGCCGCCGAGCGGCTCCTCCACTGGCCGCTCGGCCGCCGCCCCGACGACCACCCGGGGCTGACCGAGCTCGGCCTCTGAACGGCCGGGGCCGTCGGGCCACTCTGTTCCACGCCTGTGACACGGCGGGTATCGGGCGCTGACCCGCGACTGGGAACCTCCTTGTCGGAAGCGAACAGCACCACCCGAGGGGGACCTGGAAATGTCCGTGCGCAACAGATTCGGCAGCGTCGCCGCGATCGCCCTGATGACGACCGTCGGAGCCGTCCTGCTCTCCGCCTGCGGCCCCGACAACACCGACCCCGGCTCCACCGCCGCCCCCAGCGCGCCCGGTACGGCGGCCCCGGGGACGGCGGCGCCGGGCGGCGGGTCGCACTCCGGCAGCCCCGCGCCGGGCGGCAAGGAGGTCAACGGCACCTCCGCGGCCAACCACCTGGTCATCAGCACGGGCACCAAGACCGTCGCGATGAACGGCACCACCGTCGACTTCGGCACGGTGGTCCGCGACCTCGCGTGGTCCCCCGACGGCAAGAAGGTCGTCTTCGTCAACGGCGACGGCGATCTGATGACCGCCAACCCGGACGGCAGCGGCAAGGCGCTCCTCGCCAAGGCTCCCAGCGGCGAGACCTGGTCCCACCCGACCTGGCAGCACGCCGCGAAGGGGCCGAGCGACGGCGCGGTGCCCAACGAGACCGACCGCTTCAACAACATCGTGTTCGCGTCCAGCAAGGGCGGCACGCTGCAGCTGGAGACCGTCCCCGCCAAGGGCGGCACCCCCCAGGTGCTCACCCCGCGCAGCTCCGAGGGCGGCACCGACAACGGCATCCCGCAGCCGCCGACGACCGGCAACACCTGGCCCGACGCGGGCGGCAAGCACGGCGAGATCGCGTACGCCAACACCCCGGCGAACGAGGTGTACATCTATGACGACTACATCCGGCCCTCGACCGGGGAGATGGCCAAGGGCTCGCAGCCGGCCCTGTCCCCCGACGGTGAGCAGCTCGTCTTCGTCCGCTCGGTGAACGGCCACGACCACCTGTTCACCCGCGCCACCGCGTACGACCAGAAGACCGAGAAGGACCTCACCCCCTCTGCCACCACGGACTACACCGAGCCGGCGTGGTCCCCCGACGGCAAGACCCTCGCGGCCCGCACCCCGGACGGCGTGAGCACCCTGCCGGCCGACGGCTCGGCGGCGCCGACCCAGGTCTCCACCATCAAGGGCCTGCCCTCCTACCGGCCCTGAGCCCCGGTCGCCCGGGCCAGCTCGGCGCGCAGCTCGGCCAGGTGCTCGTCGGCCGACTCGTGCGGCAGGAACTCGACCACGTCGAGGAAGCGGAACAGCACCCGGGTCTCGGTGACCGCGTACTCGTAGTCGCCGAACCCGACCACCGCGCCCGTCCCGCCGCGCGCCGCACCGCGGACGGCGGCCGACGTCACCCCGTCCGCGGCGGGTTCGGCGGTCACCCTCCGGCGCGCGTTGGGCCGGGCCAGGTACGGGCAGACCATCGACGCGTACAGCATGCAGGAACGGTGGCCCGGGCCCTCCATGGTCGGCGCGAGGTTGCGGTACGGCCGCCCCGCCGCGATCGCCTCGGCGATCGCGGCGCTCTCGGCTGCGCCGACCACCCGCCAGACCGGTCCGCGCGCCATCAACCCACCGCACACCGAGCACCGGCGCTCCAGCGCGCAGTCGGCGCTGCGCCCGTAGTCCGTGAGCGCGAACTGCGGCTGCCCGTCCTGCCACGGCGTGATCGCCGGCACCGGGTATCCGCGCCCGTCCTTGGGGCGCGCCCCCACCTCGTCCGGCATCGGCACTAGTTCGAATCGCACGCCCCTATCGATACCAGGCGGGCGCCTCGCCGGTCGACCCGTGCGCGTGCCGGTGCGTGCCCCGCGGGTGTCCGCCGGGCCCTACCCCTCCGCCGTCTCCTGCACGAGCATCACCTTCCGCAGCAGGTCCGACAGCGTCCGCCGCTCGTCCTCGGTCAGCACGCCCAGCAGCCGGCGCTCCTCGCGGCCGACCACGTCCAGGGCCTCCTGCCAGGCGGCGCGGCCGGCCTCCGTCAGCACGATGTCGACCTTCCGCCGGTCCTCCGTGGACGGGGTGCGGAGGACGAAGCCGCGGCGTTCCAGGGTTTCCAGGCGGCCGGTGATGGAGGCCGGGGCGAGGTTGAGGTCGGCGCGCAGGTCGGAGGGGGCGGCGTGGCCGCCGCGGCCGGCCAGCACGTGGAGGGTGTCGAACTCGTGCTTGTGCAGGCCGTAGTCGGAGACACCCTGTTCGCGGACGCGGCCGAGGTGGTGGGTGAGCCGTGACATCCGGGTCACCGCGCCCTCGATGTCCGGGTCGAGGTCGGACAGCACCGGTAGCCAGCGGTCGAGGTGGCCGTCCGTCCAGTCGCGGGGCGGGGGCGGCTGCTGGGGAGGGTGCTCGGGCATGGGAGGAGTCTACAAAGGGCAGACCTGTCGCTGTCGAAATATTCGTTGCCAAAATTTCGGCACCGAAATACAGTGCCGCGCATGCCCCAACACCCGCTGCGCCTACCCGACTTCCGCCTGCTCTTCCTCGGCCGGACGGTCTCCACCCTCGGCGACGCCGTCGTGCCCGCCGCCCTGGCCATCGCCATCACCCGCGCCACCGGTTCCTCCGGGGCGCTCGCCCTCGTGCTCGGCTGCGCGGTGGTGCCGAGGCTGCTCCTGCTGCCCTTCGGCGGAGTGGTCGGCGACCGCTTCAACCCGCGTCTGGTCGCGCTCACCACCGACCTGCTGCGGGCCGCCACCCAGCTGCTGGTCGGCCTCGAACTCCTCGGCGGCCGCCCCAGCCTCGCCCACATCGCGGTCGCCGAGGCGATCGGCGGCGCCGCCTCCGCCTTCGCCATGCCGACCACCTCGCCGCTGGTCACCGGCACCGTCCCGGGCGAGCACCGACTGCGCGCCAACGCCCTGCTCGGCTCGGCCACCAGCGCCGCCCGGCTCGGCGGCCCGGCGCTGGCCGGGGTGCTGGTGTACACCGCCGGGCCGGGCTGGGCCTTCGTCCTGGACGGCGTCTCCTTCCTGCTGAGCGCCGCCCTGCTCACCCGGATCGCCGTCGCCCACGTACCCGCCGGGTCGCGCTCGCTGCGCCGGGACCTCGCCGAGGGCTGGAGCGAGGTGCGCTCCCGGGACTGGTACTGGACCAGCCTGATCGCCCACGGGGTGTGGAACGGCGCGAGCGCCGTCGCACTCACCCTGGGCCCGCTGATCGCCGCCACCCGCCTGGGCGGGGACGGCGCCTGGGTGGCGATCACCCAGGCCGGGGCGGTCGGCCTGCTACTGGGCTCGCTGCTCGCCGGGCGGGTCCGGCCCCGGCGCCCGGTGCTGGTCGGCAACCTCGCCCTCGCCCTGTACGGGCTGCCGCTGCTGGCGCTCGCCGTCCCGGCGCCCGCGCCGGTGACGGTGGCCGCGTACGGGGTGGCGATGGCCGGACTGGGCTTCCTCAACCCGGTCTGGGAGACGGTGGTCCAGCAGGACTTCCCGGCCCGGGTGCTGGCCCGGGTCACCTCCTACGACTGGCTGCTCTCGCTGGCCGCCGCGCCGCTCGGGTACGTGCTGGCGCCGCTGGCCGCCGACGCCTGGGGCAGCCGGGTACCGCTGCTGGCCGCGGCCGCGCTGGTGACCGCGGTGTGCGCGGGTACGGCGGCGGTGCCGGGGGTGCGCCGGCTCGGCGCCGACCGGGATGCGCCGGAACCGGCGGCCGTCGAGCAGCCGCCGGTCCGGGTCAACTCCTAGGACTGGAAGGTCAGTTCCAGATGCCGGTGATGTCCGTGGCGTTCGCCGCGTTGCCCGCGTGGCCGCTCGCCCCGGAGAGGTCCTCCAGGGTGCGCAGCACGTTGTAGTGGTTGTAGGTGGTGGCCGAGCTGCTGCCCGGGGCGACGTGGGCGCCGTAGACCACGGTCGGGATCCGGTTGCCGGACAGGCTGTTGTCCTCGTCGAAGGTGACGACCAGCAGGCTGTTGTGGCTCTGCGCCCAGGTGGCGTACGCACCCAGGTTGTTCTGGATCCAGGTGTCACCCGTCTTGATCGAGCAGTCGTGCATGTCACTGCACAGGTTCGGCACCACGAAGGAGACGTTCGGCAGGGTGGTGTAGTCGGTCGGGAACTGCGCGAAGGTCATGGCGGTGTTCAGCGGGACGTTGCCGAAGCCGAACCAGGGATTGTGCTTCTGCGCGTAGTTGCCGCTGCTGCAGACCGTGCTGCCCTGGCTGGGCAGGGACTCGTTGTAGCTGGCCCAGGTCTTCCCGGCGGCGGCCACCTCGGAGGCCAGGTTCGGGGCCCGGAACCCGCCGACCGTCACACAGCTGTCGTCGACCCTGCCCTGGGTGGAGCCGGAGAACAGGGCGTAGTAGTTCGGCTCGCTGGGGTGGGTGATGGCGAAGGACTGGGTGAGGTTGGCGCCGCCCGCCTTCAGGGTGTTGTTGATGTACGGCGCGCTGCTGCTGCCGATGATCTGGCTGTAGGAGTGGTTCTCCATCACCACGACGACGATGTGGTCGGGTGTGGGCAGCGCGGCCGCCTGCGCGGTGGTGGCGGTCGCCGCCCAGAGGCCGGCGGAGGCGGCGACCAGGGCGGCGGCCGAGGCGATCGCGGTCGCGGTGCGGCGGGAGCGGCGGGGGACGCCGGTCCGGGGGGCGTCGTTCAGCGGGGCACCGTTCAGCGGGGCGTCGTTCGGGATCTTCGCGGACGAAGTCATGACGAATCCTCGGGTGGAGGGCGGCCCCCAAGGGCCGCCCGGCTCGGTGGAGGTGACGGACGGTCCTGCTCTCGCGAACGGCCTAGTACGGGGCGCCGTTGGCGAAGTCGGTGTTGAAGGTCGTCTCGATGGTGTCGAGCACCCCGGAGTCCGGGACGATCAGGCCCAGCTCGCGGTTGCTGTTCAGCGAGTTGTCGGAGAAGTTCTCCGAGCCGGCGAACACCTTGGCCGAGGGGGTGCCGTAGTCGGCGACGATGGCCTTGGCGTGGATGTACAGGCCGGTGGTCGAGGAGTAGGTGACCACCCTGGCGCCGGCCGTGGTGACCTGGTCGAAGTAGGAGCCGTACGAGCTCGGGTTCATGCCGACGACCCGCACGGTCACGCCGCGGTTGGCGGCGGCGGTGATCGCGTCCACCAGGGCCTGGTCGCCGAACTCCAGCTGCTCGACGTCCAGCGAGGTCTGCGCGCCGTTGATCAGCGCCAGCAGGCGGTCCTGCGAGTCGGTGGGCGACCAGACCAGGTTGTCGCCGTCGGAGGGGGTGATCGAGGTCTTGGCGTAGTCCGCGGCGAAGACCTGCTCGATCGCGTTGACGTCGTTGGCGTCGGTGTCGAAGACGCCGTAGTCACGGCTGCTGGAGTAGTAGGTGGCGTCCAGGTTCCCGGTCAGGACCAGGGACTTGGCGCCGTCCACGGTGACGGTCTTCTGGTGGGTGTAGACGAACGCCGAGGAGGAGTACGTCACGCCCACGCCGGCGGCCTTCAGCGCGTTGTAGGCGGAGCCGTTGACCGAGGTGTGCTGGCCGTCCAGGATCACCCGGACCTTCACGCCGGCCCGCTGACGGGCGATCAGGTCGTTGACGGCCGTCGTGTCGCGCAGCTCGTACATGGTGACGTCGACGGTCTTGGTCGCCGAGTTGATCAGGCTGTAGACCACCGAGTGGTCCTGGTCCGGAAAGACGACCGCGGTGTACGTGCCGGTGGCGTGGGCGGTACCGGTGGCGGATATCAGACCGGCGCCGGCGAGCAGCAGCGCGCCGGCACGGCGCGCGAAGGTGGCCAGGGACATGGGGGACTCCATGGTCAGTGAGGGGAGTGAGGGGAGTGAGGGGATGAGAGGGGGCCGGTGCGTCGCACCGGAAGGCGAACGAAGCGCCCGAACAGCATGGCTGTGCGGCAGTCAACGCGGGTAGATGACGGCGGGTAAAACCTTGTCCCCGGGCCGGGAAACGAATGGTGCACATGCCAAACCGGGCCGATAACGGACGAGGCGGGCGGCCCGGTTCACATTGCCACCGGCCGCCCCAACCGGTGATAGTGACCTTCGAGCGGCGCAATCTGACGCCGCGTCAGCTCACGAGAGAGCCGAGGAACATGGCGAAGACCAGCCTGCTGCGCCCCCTCGCGGTGGCCGCCGCCGCTGCCGTCCTGGCGGCGACCGGAACCGTACCGGCGCTGGCCGCCGACCAGGACGGCGCCGCGCTGCCCGTCCCCGACACCGCCGCGGTGCTCAGTGCACTTCAGGCCACCATGCGTGCGGGCGCCCCGGGCGCCTTCGCGGTCATCCGCGACCACGACGAGGACGAGAGAGCGCGCTCCCTGTCCGTCGGCCAGGCCGACCTGGACGGGACCCCGATGAACTCCTCGTGGAGGTTCCGAATCGCCAGCAACAGCAAGATGTTCGCGGCCGTTCTCGTGATGCAGCTGGCGGAGGAAGGCCGGATCGACCTCGACGAGCCGCTGCGCGACTACCTGCCGGCCGGAACCCTCCCGGAGAGCTGGACCATGACGGGCCGCCAGGTGATGGAGCACCGCGCGGGCATCTACGACCACACCGACGACCTGCTGGAACAGCCGGGTGAGGAGACCACCAGCGCCTTCGAGGCCCGCATCCGCACCAAGGTGTACGCGCCGGCCGACCTGGTCGCGATGTCCGTCAAGCACGGCCAGCAGTACACCCCGGGCAGCCGCTACTCCTACTCCAACACCGACTTCGTGCTGATGGGCCTCGCCGTCGAGCACCTCACCGGCCGGCCGTACGCGGACGTGCTGCGCGAGCGGATCATCGAGCCGCTGGGCCTGGAGAAGACCTCCTTCGTCGTGCCCGACCAGCAGATCGAGGGTGCGCACGTCACCGGCTACCTCACCAACGACGACCGCACCAAGCCGCTGCTGGACTCCACCGAGCAGACCGCCTCCTGGCTGTGGAGCGCCGGTGGGGTCATCTCCTCCGCCGGGGACCTCGACCGCTTCCTCACCGCGCTGATGGCCGGCAGCAACGGCGGACTCATCTCGGACGCCTCGCTGAAACAGATGGAGGCCGCGCTGCCGACGCCCACCGCGAAGATCGGCTACGGGCTGGGGCTGCGCCGCATCTCGCTCTCCTGCGGCGACGTGTACGGGCACGGCGGCATCGTCCAGGGCTACCAGACCCAGTCCTTCACCACCCCGGACGGGCAGCGCAGCGTGGTCGTGTTCGCCAACGCTTCCAACAACGGCGCGGTGACCCAGGGGCTGATGAGCGCGCTGGAACCGGCCTTCTGCGGGAAGAAGCCCGCGGTCGCGCCGCGCACGGCCTTCGCGCCGCAGGACGGCGACGACCAGGGCGTTCCGGTGGTCGAGGACACCCGGATCTGACACCGGGATCCGATCCCCGCGCCGCCCCGGACCGGCCTCGCCACCGACGCTACGGCGAGACCCGGCCGGGGCGGTTGCCGTCCGCGTTCAGGTCGGTGAGCGCCCGGCCCTGCTGCTCGTGGTCGCCCGGGGCTCGGCCGACTCCGGGGCCCCACCGGCCCGCAAGCCGACCGGCCGGGAGTCACCGGCCCGGGAGTCACCGGCCGACCGGCGCGTACCCGTGCTCCGCCGCCAGGACCGGCCGCAGCGCCCGGATCGCGTAGAAGTTCCGGGACTTGACCGTCCCCGGCGGTACCCCCAGCCTGGCCGAGGCCTCCTGCACCGAGCGGTCCTTCAGGTGCAGCTCGACCAGCACCTCACGGTGGTGCTTCTGCACCCGCCGCAGTGCCAGGGCGATGTCCCGGGCGACCACCACCTGCTCGTACGGGTCCTCGGCGAGCGGCCGGTCCTCCAGCGGCTCACCGATCACCTCCTTGGCGCGGGCGGCGGCCATCCGGTAGTGGTCGATCGCTATCCGCCGTGCCACCGTGAACAGCCAGGGGCGGCTCTGCTCGGGGCCTTTGGTCAGCGCCTCCGGGTGCTGCCAGGCCCGCAGCAGGGTTTCCTGCAGGATGTCCTCGGCCTTGCCCCGGTCACCGCCGGTGGCCCGCATCAGGGCCCGCAACAGGTAGCCCCCGTGCAGCCGGTGGATCTCGGCCAGGGTGTCGGGGTCGAGGGTCGGTCGGGCCGGGCCCGGCTCGGGTGTCGCCGCCACGGCGACCGACCGGCCGACGGGCGGCTGGACGACGGGCGTGGGCTGGGCGACTGACGGCTTCGACACGCACTACCTCTCAGGTCGGGCAAGGGCACAGGGCAGGGCTTCCGCCGTACATCCCCCGTGGCGGGCAGACAGCAGCCTGCCGGGCGCCGCCAAGGACCCGCCAACGATCCGCCAACGCCCCGACCTGCGGGCACCGGGCCCGCCGCCGAGTGCCACCGCTCAGCCCTCGTCGAGCTCCCGCACCAGCTCCTGGACGCCGTCCTCGCCCCGGTGCTCGATCAGCACCGCGACCCACCCGGCCAGCCGTTCCCGCTCGGCCGTCGTCCACCCCGGCGCGGACGGGTGCACGTCCACCACCAGCGACCTCGCCACGGCCAGCAGCCCCGGCGTCGGCTCCGGTCGCCGCCGCTCCGGCAGTGCCCGCAGCGCCAGCCGCCGGGCGACGGCCGTCACCTCGGCCGCGGCGCCCACCGGCAGCGCCAGCGCGGGCGGCCCCGGCACCTCCGGCGCACCCATCCGCACCAGGGCCGCGATGTACCCACGCACCTCGAGGCCGTCCGCATCCATCCCGTGTTCCTTCCCCGTCCCGTTCCGTCCCGCTCTACGGGGCTTCCGTCGACCGGGGTTCAGCCGCAGCGCGGCGGCGGTCACCCGTCAGTACGGGTGCGGCCGGAAACCGCCGACGACCACGACGGAGGCGACCGTTCCGTCCCCCGCCCGGCCGAGCCAGACCGCGTTGTCCTCGTCCGCCGTGAAGGTCACGAGGTCGGCCCCGAGTCCCTCGTGGCTCACCCCCTCGAACGAGCCGTCGTGCAACTGCTCCCGCTCCTGCGCGGTGTCGAGACCGGTGCGCAGGTCCCGCCAGAACTGCCGGAACGGCAGGGTCAGTTCCACCCAGGCCGTGGCGTCGGCGAAGCACGCCGTGTTCGTGTCGGACGGGAAGAAGCGGAACCGCTTTCCCGGGCGGGCGGACTCGATGTCCTCGCCCACCCCGAGGGCGTTCTCCCAGGCGACCACCGGCGCGTCGGCGACGCACAGCCGTACGGCGGCCACCGCGGAACGCCATTGGTCGGCGATCCAGGAGGCCTCCACCAGGTAGCTGCCCGGCGGTATCCGCTCGGCCAGCTCCCGTCCCGTCGGCGGGTTCAGCTCGTCGTCCTCGTCGTCCGGCCACGGCGAGCCCACCACCAGTCGGCCGCTCGGCACCCGGATGGTCGTCACCTCTTTCACCTCGACCACCCGAACCACCGTCAGCGGATCGTTGGCCCGGATCCCCAGCCCCTCCCCCGGGGTGAAGACCGCGTCCAACAGCATCCGTTCGTCCTCGCCCGCCGCCAGGCGGGCATCCACCGTGTACGTCATGCCGCGAGCGTAGACAGGCCCACCGACAGCCGACGGCCGGCCGGGAGCAGCTGCCCCCGGCCGGCCGTTCGCGCACTGCCGGCTACTTCTTCGCCTGCGCCACCGGCGTCCGGTACGGGTGGTGGTGCGTGCCGCCGACGTGCAGTTCCTCGTCCGGCTTCCCGGCGAGCTTGGGCAGCACGTGGGTGCCGTACGGGTCGGTGACCGTGATCGCGGTGCCGTTGCGGTGCACCTCGCGGCGGATTTCCCGTCCGCCACCGCACGGCCCGAATACCGGTCAGGTCGATTCCGGCGGCGGGTCCGCCGCTCAGCGGAGCCGCCCCGGCCCGGTGCTCGAGTTCAGCCGGGCCCGAACGGCGTCGGCGTCGCGGTGTTGCAGGTCTTCGAGGATGGCGAGGCTCCGGTTCCAGGAACCTCGGGCCGCCTCGACGTCGCCGAGGGCGAGGTGGGTGTCGCCGATGTGGGTGTGGATGTCGGCCTGGAGGAAGTAGTCGCCGACGGCCTGACGCAGGCGCAGCGACTCGTGGTAGGCGGGGAGCGCCTCGTGGTACTCGCCGAGGTGGTGGTGGATGAAGCCGATGCTGTCCCAGATGGACGACTGGCCGGGGAGGTTGCCGGTGTCGCGGGCCAGGTCCAGTCCGCGCCGGCAGTACGGGAGTGCCTCCCGCAGCTCGCCCTGCTGCGCCAGGTACCAGCCGATGCTGTTGAGCGCGAGGGCCTGCCCGGAGGGGTCGCCGATGGCCTGGAACAGCTCCAGGGCCCGGCGGGACTCGGCCACCGCCTCGGCGTCGGCGTGCTCCTCGCCGTGGGCGATGGCGAGGTCGAGCCGGGTCCTGCCCTCGCGCGGCCGGTCCCCGAGCGCCTCGAAGAGTTCGAGGGCCTGGCGCAGTTCGCGCTGGGCCTGGGGCTGGCGGCCCTGGGAGCGGTGCACCTGGCCGAGCCAGCGGTGCGCGTGCGCCTGTCGGCGGAGGTCCCCGGTGCGTTCGGCGGCGGCCAATGCCGTCTCGCTCGCCCGCTGCCACTGCTGCCACAGCCCCGACTTGAGCAGGTAGGCGACCTGCGCGCCGACGAGCTGCCAGGCGTGGACGTCGGCCCCCGCCCGGTGGGCCGAGTCGACGATCCGCTCCAGCACCGATTGCTCGTCCCGGTACCAGTCGAGCGCCTGCTGGCGGTCGGCGAGGTCCTCGGGAGCCACCCCGGCGGCGGGTTCCGCGAGGTCGAGCGACTGCCAGGCGGCGTCGTCGGCGTAGGCGAGGCAGCCGGCGCGGTGTGCGGTGTGGAGGTAGTGGTCGAGCATCCGCAGGGTCGCCCCGGCCTGCCCCGGCGGGGATTCGAGGGCGGCCGCCTGCTCGGCGGCGTAGGCGCGCAGCAGGTCGTGGAAGGTGTACCGGCCCCGCTCCGGCGCGGTGATCAGATGGGCGCGGTGCAGGTCCTCCAGCAGGGCGCGGGTCTCGGACAGCGGCAGGCCCGCGAGGCTCGCGGCCGCTGCCACGCTGACGTGCGGGCCCGGGTGCAGTCCGAGCAGCCGGAACAGGCGGGCGGCCTGCGGAGCCAGCGCGCGGTAGGACCAGGAGAGCACCACCCGGACGTCGGCATGGCTGTCGCCGGCCGACAGGAGGTCCAGGCGCGCCTGGGAGTCCCTCAGTTCGCGCGCCCACACGCCGAGTGGGGTGCCGGGGTGGTCGGCCGCCCGTGCGGCGGCGATGTTCAGGGCCAGCGGCAGCCGGGCGCAGAGCTCGATCAACTCGTCGGCCGCGTCCTGCTGGTCCTCGACCACCGCGGCGCCCAGGCGGCGGGCGAGCAGTTCGCGCGCCTCCGCACGGGAGAGCACGTCCAGGGCCAGCGGGACGGCGCCGTCCAGGGCGACCAGCCCGGGCAGCCGGTTCCTGCTGGTCACCACGACCAGGCAGGTGTTCGAGCCGGGCAGCAGCGGGCGGACCTGTTCCGCCTCACGGGCGTTGTCGAGGACGATCAGCGTCCGGGTGCCGGCCAGCCGGCTGCGCAGGAGCGCGAGCTGCCCGTCCGGGTCGGCGGGGACGCGCAGGGCGGGAACGCCCAGCGCGTCCAGGAAGGCGCGCGCCACGTCGGCGGCGTCGACCGGGGCGCGGTCGGGGTCGAACCCGCGCAGGTTGGCGAAGAGTTGACCGTCCGGGAAGCGGTCGGCCACCCGGTGGGCGAAGTGCACGGCCAAGGTGGTCTTGCCCACGCCCGCGGTGCCGGCGATCGCCGAGATCACCACCGCGCCGCAGCCGGGGGTCACGTCGGCCAGCAGCTCGTCGAGCACCTGGAGTTCGCGGGCACGCCCGGTGAAGTGCCGGATGGCCATGGGCAGCTGCTGCGGGCTGCTCGACCCGGTCGGGCCGGACGACAGGCCGGGACGAAGGGGCGGGAGAGCCGCGGGGACCGGGGCCGCCGCCGGAGCGTCCGGTGCGTCCGACCCGGCCGAGCGCTGCGGCTCCGTGTCCCGTGCCGCCGCCAGCCACCAAGTACGGGTGTCCTGGTCGACGCCGAGGGCCTCGGCGAGCCGCACCACCGAGGACAGTCGCGGTCGGCGCCCGCCCGCCTCCAGGGCGCTGATCGATCGCGCCGACACCCCCGAACGCTCCGCGAGCTCGTCCTGGCTCCACCCCGCCGACAGTCGTCGCTCCCGCAACAGCTCGGCGAAAACAGCAGCCCCCACTCATCCCCCTGGTCCCCTGCGAACCGTGCCGACGTCTGCCCGGCCGGCACCGATCGCGAACGAGCGTAGCGCCGCGCACGCCCAAGTGTCAGGTCAACGTCAGGTCAATGTCGTGGTCGACCCGGCCCCACCGCCGCGATGATGAGCGCCGAACGGCCCCGTCGTAGGAGGAAGACATGAACGCTCGCAGGGCCGCTTCGCGTCCGACCAGAGGTCCGGCCCGGATGACGGCGGTCGCCGTCGCCCTCGCGGCGCTCGGCGCGGGCGGCACGGTCGACGCTTCGGCCACCCCGGCCGCCCCGGCCGCCACCCTGGCCACCACGTCGCCCCGTCCCGGCCCCGTACCGGTCAAGGAGGTCAGGACCGCTGACGGGGTCCTCACCGTCCACCGCTCGACCGGCCGGCCGCCGACCGTCGACCCCGCCTCGGGCGCCGGCGACACCACGCCGCCCACCTGGGCCACCACCTGCAACGGGGTCAACCCGAAGGTCTGCTTCGCCGTGGACGGCAGCGGCTACTACGTCCGCTCCATGGAGAACAGCACCTACTACGGTGCGAGCACCTGGGCCGACATCCAGATCAAGAGCCCCTCCGGGGCCGTCGTGACGGGGACGAGCTTCCACGCGACCGGCGGCACCTGGTACACCGCGACCTACACGCCGAACGGCTATGTCGCCGCCGGTCGGTGGTGCGGCTTCAGCGACGCCAACGGCGGCGTGTACACCGGAAGTTGCATCACTGTGAGCAACTGATCCACAGACCGACGGGCCGCCCCGGGGCGCCGTCCGTCGACCGGCCGCGAGCCGCGGCAACGGGGGTACCGCGGCTCGCGGCCGGATCCGCTCAGCGCGGCATCGCGGCGAGGGCCGCGCGGGCGACCTTCACGGCCTCCGCCTCGCAGCCCGCCGCCGGGTGCTCCTTGCCGCCGAGGCCGACAGACAGGCTCAGGTTGCCGTCGCGGACGGCCAGCGCGCACCCTTCCCCGCTCCCCGACGAGTCCCAGTACGCCTCCTCGCCGATCCCGAGCCCGTCGTCGCGCCGCTTGCCCTTGGCCGCGTGGGCGAAGTCCTTGCGCTGCTTCTGCGTGGCGTTGTCGCTGCTGCCGGCGCTGCGCTGCAACTCCCACTGGACGGCGGCGGACGGCGTCTGATCCGAAAAACGCTGCCCGGCGACAACGGTCGAGCCGTACCAGAAGCAACTGGTCCGGGCGAAGGTGGACTGCTCCAGGTAGCCGTCCGCGTCCTGCTTGCGTTCCGAGGACGGAAGCGGCAGTTGCGCGGCGGCCTCCGCGCAGACCGGCGCCTTGAGGTACTTGTCCGGGACCGCCGGGCCGTTCGGGTCGCGCAGCAGCAGGTAGGCGCCGACACCGATGCCCGCCGCGGCGACGGCCCCGGCGGTCACCAGGGCGGCGGTGCGGCGGGAGCGTCGGACGGGCGGGGCCTCAGCCGGTGCGGACTCCAGGACGGTGGCCAGGGCCGTGGGATCGGGGAGCTCCCGCGGTTCCACCACCACCGTCCGGTGCGCCACCGTCCGTTGCGGCTGTGCGAGCAGCCCGTCCACCGCCGCCTGCTGCGCCGCGATCAGCGCGTGCACCGCCGCCGGCCACTGCCGCCCGGCCGGGGTGACCGGGCCGAGGAGTTCGAGCAGCCGCGCCGGGGTGGGGCGGGCGGCGGGGTCCTTGGCCAGGCAGGCCGCCAGAAGCGGGCGGGTGACGGCGGGGACGGCCGTGAGGTCCGGCTCGCTGTGCACGACGTTGTAGAGCGTCTGCAGGGTGGAGGCCCCGGCGAAGGGGCTGCGCCCGGTCAGGGCGAGGGCCAGCACCGAGCCGAGCGAGAACACGTCGCTCGCCGGGGTCAGCGCCCCGCCCTCGGCCTGCTCGGGGGACATGTACGCGGGCGAGCCGATCACCCCGCCGGTGTGGGTGAGTTCGGCCTCCTCCTCGGCGGCCCGGGCGATGCCGAAGTCGATCACCCGGACGCCGTCCTCGGCGAGCAGGACGTTCTCCGGCTTGAGGTCGCGGTGGATCAGCCCGGTGCGGTGGATCTCCACCAGGGCCGTGGCCAGGCCGACCGCCAGCCGGTGCACGGCGTCCGCGGGCAGCGCCCCGGCGGCCTCCACGGCGGCGCCCAGCGAGGGGCCGACCACGAACACCGAGGCCAGCCAGGGCGTCACCGCCTCGACGTCGGCGTCCATCACCGCCGCCGTGTAGGCACCGGAGACCCGGCGCGAGGCGCCGACCTCCCGCCGGAACCTGGCCCGGAACCCGGCGTCGGCGGCGAACCGTTCGTGAACCTGCTTGACCGCCACCAGCCGCCCGTCCGGCCCGGCCCCCAGCAGCACCCGGCCCATCCCGCCCCGGCCCAGCTCGGCGAGGACGCGGTACGGGCCGACCTCGGCCGGATCGGACTCCCGCCGGGGCCTCAACCGCGGCATCCCCGTCACTGCGGGAACACCGGGGCCGTGGCGGTGCCCTGGGGGCTCGGGCCGTTCGCGGACACCGTCCGCGCCAGCTTCACCGCCGACTCGCCGAGCGTCCTGGTCATCGTTTCGCACCGCCCGCGCGGATAGGTCGTTCCCTTCACCGCGACGAACACGTAGAGGTTGACGTCCCGGACGTAGAGCACGCAGTTGGACTCGTCCAGGTACTTCGACGGGAGCCAGAAGGCCTCCTCGGCGAAGGTGATGCCGGAGTCACGGGTGTGGCCGCCCATGTAGAGGGCCTCGTAGTGCTCCTTGGCCCGCTCCGCGCCGGTCCTGCCGCCGGGGACTGTCGGGAAGACGTCCCAGTCGACCTGGATCTGGTCGCCCGAGCGGGTGTTCCACTCGCAGCCCTGCTCCGGGAGCTTCCCGTCGCGGTCCGTGGTCTCAAAGGTTCCGGGGTTCCCCCAGGGCTTCGAGAACTCGGGCGGCGCCGTCACCTTGGCGGCGTCCGCGCAGCTCGGCACCACGCGCGCGTACCGGTCCTGGACCTGCGAGAGCGGCACGTTCCCCGGCGTGGGCACCGGCTCGGGGAACACCGAGTCCAGGTTCACCACCCCGGTGGCGACCAGCCCGCCCGCCACCGCGGCGAGCGCCAGCACCACCGCACCCACCACCAGGGCGATCCGCCTCCCCCGCCGACGCCGCGGCACGGGGGCCGGCTGCGGCTCGGTCGGCGCGGCGTCCGCGGCCACCGTGGGCAGCGACTCAACAGCGGCTGGTGAGTACCCGGACTCACCAGCCGCCGGCGCTGCGGCGCCCAACAGCCGGGCGACCTCCGCCCGCTGGGCCGCGAGGAGCCCGTGCACCGCCTCCGGCCACGGCCGGGTCGAGGGCGCGATCCGGCCCACCGCCGCGAGCACCTGCTGCGGGGCCGGCCGGGCCGCCGGGTCCTTGGCCAGGCAGGCCGCGACCAGCGGCCGCAGGCCCTCCGGCACCCCGCTCAGCTCGGGCTCGGCGTGCAGGACGTTGAACAGGATCCGCGGCAGCGACTCCCCGGTGAAGGCCGGCCGGCCCGTGCAGGCCACCACCAGGGTCGCGCCGAGCGAGAACACGTCGCTGGCGGGCGTCAGTTCACGCCCCCCGACCTGCTCGGGCGACATGTAGCCGGGCGAGCCGATCATCGCGCCGGTGCGGGTGAGCTTGGTGTCCTGCCCCTCGGCCGCCCGGGCGATCCCGAAGTCGATCACCCGCACGCCGTCCTCGGCGAGCAGCACGTTCGAGGGCTTGAGGTCGCGGTGGATCAGCCCGGCCCCGTGCACGTCGACCAGCGCCTGCGCCAGCCCGGCCGCCAACCGCCGCACCGCCTCCTCGGGCAGCGCCCCGGCCGCCGCCAGCGCCTCGTTCAACGCCGGGCCCGGCACGAACTGGGAGGCCAGCCACGGGGTTCCGGCCTCCGGATCGGCCGCGATCACCGCCGCCGTGTACGCCCCGGACACCCGCCGGGAGGCCTCCACCTCGCGCCGGAACCGCACCCGGAACCCGTCGTCCTCGGCGAACTCCGCGTGCACCTGCTTCACGGCCGCCGTCCGCCCGTCCGGCGAGACCCCGAGCAGCACCCGGCCCATCCCGCCCTGCCCGAGCACCGCCAGCACCCGGAACGGACCCACCTGCACCGGCCCACACGGCCCCAGCGTCTCCACGTGAACATGCCCCCCTGCCGCCGCGTGCGACAGATGATACAGACGGGGCGTTCGCGCCCGGCCGGCCGCCTTCGCCCGCCGGAATTCACGAATCGTCAGGGCCGTGTCAGCAGGCCGTCAAGACGGGCCCGGGCCCGGGCGGAGCGGTGCAGGCTCGACCTACCTGCAGGTCCGCAGGTCGCTCCGGAGGTGAGCCGCATGTCCGTATCCGCCGCGTTCCATTCCGACGTCCCCGACGTGCGCCACCGGGCCCACCGACTGCGCGCCGCGCTCTCGACGGTGCTGGACCGACTGGCGGCCAGCCCGCTGGACAGCCCGGTGCTCGGCGCCCTGGGCGCGCCGCGTTCGACCGCCCGGTCGGGATCCTCACGTTCGACCTCACCACTCCCCCGCCGCACCGGTACAACCTGACCACAACCGAGTCCGCCCTTCCGGAAGTTGTCCAGTGGGGCGGACGCTTTTGTTACCCACATCACGTTCGGAGTTCGGGCAAGGGTTCACCAAGAGCAGGTAACGTTTCGGCGTCGGCACGACGAGTACGACGAGTACGACATCGGGAGTCCAGTGGTGATACGGCGAGTTGCGGCAGCAGTGGTCCTGCTGACCTTTGCCGTCTTCATGCTGCTGCTGACCCCCAAGACCGCGTCGGCCGTCCCGCGCCCGGTGTGCGCGATGGCCCCCGAGAAGGAGGCCGAGCAGCGCAAGCTGCGCGGCTCGCTCGACGCTCCGTCGGAGGAGGCCGACACCTCGGCCCGCCTGGACGCGGCGGCCGCGACCGTCCTGGCCCCGCGCCGGGCCCAGCTGATCGACGAACCGACCCCCGCCGGCGAGACCGTGGACGTCACGGCGACGGCCGCGGAATCCGACACCCCGCCCGGTGCGGCCCATCCACGCAGAGCAAGAGAGGCCTGGAGCCCCGCCTCCGCGCTCACCCCCGACGCCACCACCCTGCAGACGTTCCGCTGCTGACGGGCGGCGTGCGCCCGGCACGCTCCCACGACGGCCTCCGCACCGTGCCTCCACCACGGTGTGACGGTCGGTCACCCGTGACCGCCCGGGGTTGAGGCCTGTCGTCGGACGTGCGCCGCACGCACTCCTCGCGTCCCTGTACCGCTCCCCGCCGAGCCAGCCCGCTCGGCCCGGTGAGCACACGAAGAGCCACGAGGCCGAAATCATGCAGACCCTCATCGAGCACGCCCGTACGTTCCCCGCCGCCCTCTCCGAGCGGCGGGAGGAGTTCGCCCGCCTGGCCAACGGCCAGCGGCCGCAAGCCCTGTTCATCTCCTGCTCCGACTCCCGGGTGATCCCGTCGATGTTCACCGGGGCCCGCCCCGGGGACCTCTTCGAGCTGCGGACCGCGGGCAACATCGTCCCCCGCTACCGGACCCAGGCCGGTGCCTGCGGCGTCGCGGGCTCCCTGGAGTTCGCCGTCCAGGCCCTGGGCGTGCCGGACATCGTGGTGTGCGGCCACTCGCACTGCGGCGCCGTCCAGGGCCTGGTCCGCGAGCAGAAGGTCGCGAGCATGCCCCTGGTGGGGCGCTGGCTGGCCTGGGCCGGGCACCGGCCGGAAACGGACGGGACCGTGCGGGCGCAGGGCCCGGCGGGAGCGCACGGCCCGGCGCCCGACCTGGTCTCCGTCACCCAGCAGCACGTCCTGACCCAGCTGGACCACCTGCGCAGCTACCCGTTCGTCGCCCACCGCCTGGCGGCCGGCCGACTGCGGCTGCACGCCTGGTACTACACCGTCGAAACCGGCGCGGTCCAGGCCTGGAAGCCCGCCAGCGGCGCGTTCCAGGCGCTGTAGGCCGCAGCCCGACCCCTCCGGCCGCTCCCGGCCACGGCACCCACCGCGCCCGCGCGCGGCGGGCGCCCCCTCCACGACGTTCCCTCCCTCGAACAGAGAACGCCCATGACTTGCTCCCTCGCCTCGCTGCGCTCCGCGCTGCGCACCGACCTCACGTCCTCCCTCGTCGTCTTCCTGGTCGCCCTGCCGCTGTGCGTGGGCGTCGCCGTCGCCTCCGGCGTCCCGGCCGAACTCGGCCTGATCACCGGCATCGTCGGCGGACTGATCACCGGGCTGCTGCCCGGCAGCAGCCTCCAGGTCAGCGGTCCGGCCGCGGGCCTGACCGTGCTGGTCCTCACCCTGGTGCAGGACTACGGGCTCAGCGCCCTCGGTGTGGTCGTCCTGGCCACCGGGCTGCTGCAGCTGGCCCTCGGCGCGCTCAGGTTGGGCCGCTTCTTCCGCGCGATCTCGCTGTCCGTGGTGCACGGCATGCTGGCCGGCATCGGGCTCGTCCTGGTCGCCGGGCAGATCTACGCGCTCGCCGACGGCAGGGCGCCCGGCACCGGTCCGGCCAAGCTGGCCGGGCTGCCCCGGCTCGCCCTGGACGTCGCCCGGTCCGGCCCCGCGCTCACCGCCGTCGGCATCGGCGCCGGCACCGTCCTGATCATGCTGCTGTGGAGGAAGCTGCCCGGCCGGGCCCAGCTGCTGCCCGGCCCGCTCGTCGCGGTCGGCGCCGCGACCGCCGCCACCGTCCTGTTCGACCTGCCGGTCAAGCGGGTGGAGGTGAAGGGCCTCCTGGAGGCCGTCCAGCCGCCCGGCGGGGCCGACTTCTCCCGGCTGACCGAGGTCGGCCTGCTGACCACCGTCATCGCCTTCACCCTCATCGCCTCCGCCGAGTCCCTGTTCAGCGCCGCCGCCGTCGACCGGCTGCACGACGGGCCGAAGACGGACTACGACAAGGAGCTGATGGCCCAGGGCGCGGGCAACACCGTGTGCGGGCTGCTCGGCGCGCTGCCGATGACCGCCGTGATCGTGCGCAGCGCCGCCAACGTCCAGGCCGGCGCCAGGACCAAGGTCTCGCGCGTGCTGCACGGCGTCTGGCTGCTGCTGTTCGCCGCCCTGCTCCCCGCCGCGCTCGGCATGATCCCGGTGGCCGCGCTGGCGGGCGTGCTGGTCCACGCCGGGTTCAAGCTGCTGCCGGTCAAGGAACTCGGGCCGCTGTGGCGCGAACACCGCGGTGAGGCGGTCGTCCTGGTGGTCACCGCCGGGGCGATCCTGGTCACCGACATGTTCGAGGGCGTGCTGATCGGCCTCGCCCTGGCGGTGGTCAAGGCCGCCTGGGAGACCTCGCGGGTCCACATCGAGGTGGAGGACCGGGGCGAGGGCCTGGTGCGGGTCCGGATCTTCGGCAACGCCACCTTCCTGCGCCTGCCCCGCATCCTCGACACCCTGGAGCGGCTGCCCACCGACCGGCCGATCGAGCTCGACCTGGCCGCGCTGCGCCATCTCGACCATGCCTGCATGAGCGCCCTGCAGACCTGGTCCGAGCAGCACAACGCCCGCACCGTCCGGCCCGACCGGACGGCCGTGACCGCCTGACCACCTGACACCGGGGCCCGTGGGGTGGCACCCCCGTCCGCCCGACGGGCCCCGGTCCCGCTCGTCCCGCTCGCCCCGCTCGTCCCAGCCGGCTCAGGAGGCTCAGGAGGTCCGGGTGGTGGTGACGGTCGGGGGCGCGGGCAGCGGCGCGGCGGCGGCGCGGGCGGCCGGGTCGGTGACCACGTCCGTACAGCCGTCGCCGCCCTTCTGGTGGCCGCACACCCGCAGGGTGGTGTCGCCCGGGCTGGCGTCGACCATCACCGAATAGTTGTCGTAGCCCCAGTGGATCAGGGCGGTCTCCTGCCAGCCGGTGTTGGTGGTGATGGTGGCGCTGTCCCCCGGGGAGCCGTCGGTGATCCCGGCCCAGGCGGCCCGACATCGCGGGCTGTAGTGCATGTACAGGACCACCTGGCCGACGTTGCCCTTCAGCAGCGTGTGGTCGTCGGTCTCGCACCCCATGGCCTGCGGGTCCTTGCCCGCACAGCCGACGCCCTGGCAGAGCGGCGCGGGCCCCGAGGCCGTCGCGGTCGGCAGGATCGCCGCCGCAGCGCTGCCGCCGCCGTCCTGTGGGCCGCGCAGCCACAGGCCCGCGACCAGGACGAGCACGGCGGCGACGGCGGCCGCTACGACGGCGGCCACGCGCGCCATGGGGATGCCCGTCGGCAGTTCGGCCGCCGGCACGAGCGGCACCTCGACGGACGGCGGCTCGACGGACGGGGGCTGTTCGACGGGCAGCGCGGGCGCCTCGGCCGGCGGCCCGGGCGGCGGGACGGGCACGGGCGCCAGCACGAGGACGGCTGCGGATTCCGTGGTGGCCTCCTCCCGCTCGGCCTCGGCCTGCCGCAGGAGGGAGGTCAGCAGTTCGGCGTCGCACTCCACCGCCGCGATCAGCCCGGCCAGCGCCTGCGGGGTGATCAGCCGCTTCCCGTTCAGCCACCGCTCCCAGGAGGCCTTGCTGAGGTAGGTCCGCTTGCCGAGTTCGGCCAGCGAGATCCGGTGCGCGTCCTTGACCGCGCGCAGCTCTTCGGCCAGCCGCCGGGCGGGTTCCGAAAGATCATCAGGAAGCGGCTTCCAGGACTGGCTCATCGCGGGCCCCTCTGGCGGGTCGACAGACGTCGTGAACTGATCAATTTTTGGATGATCAGTCTAATCCGCTCCCCGGGGCATCGTCTCAACCGTCTCCCGCTCGCCCGCCGAAACCCCAGCTCCGGGCCGTGAGACAGGACGGGTCCGTCTCAGATCGTTCGGAGACAGTCGAATGATCGCGGTCACATGCCGGAGAGTTGGCCCAACCGGGTAGCGGTCAGGACGTCCTCCGCACCACACCGGTCAGTTCAGAGCAAGCAGGGGGGAAGCCTCATGGGCCGCCAGCACGCGTCCGAGATCACGTCTCTGTCCGCTGTCGACCAGCTCGCCAAGGAGCTCCAGTCGTTGAAGTCCGCATCGGGCCTGACCTACGCCCGTATCAGTGAACGCACCCACTACGCGAAGTCCTCGTGGGAGCGCTGGGTGAACGGGAAGCAGTTCCCGCCGCGCGACGCGGTGGAGAGCATCGCCTCGGTCTGCGAGGGCGACGCCGAGCACCTGCTCTCCCTGTGGCACCTCGCCAACAGCTGCCGCGTCACGATCAGCGCGCCGAACGCACTGTCGGCCGGGCCGCTGGACAACCCGCCGTCCGCGTGCCCGCACCGTCGACAGGCCGTCATCCTGCGCCGTCTGGTCCTGCTCGGGCTGGGGCTCGCGGCGGGCGCGGGGCTGGCCACCGCCGGCCGACGGCCCCGGCGGCCCAGCTCCTGAGCAACGGACGGCCCGGGCACCGCACTGAGGGGCAGCGCGCGGTGCCCGGGCCGGGTCGGATCGCTCCCGCTGGGGTCAGGCGAGCAGCCGGCTCCAGGTCCGGGCGTCCACCACGCCGTCGGCCGGCAGCGCGGCCGAGCTCTGGAAGCCCGCCACCCCGGCCTGGGTACCGGGCCCGAACGCGCCGTCCACGCTCACCTGGATGCCGTGCGCGACCAGCTGGCTCTGCACCGCCTGCACCGCGCTGCCCGAGGCGCCGTACGCGAGCGGTGCGACGGCCTGGCTCCAGGTCTGGTTGCCCGCGACGCCGTCGGCCGAGGCGTGGGTGTAGCTCTGGAAGGCCGTGACGGCGCTCTGCGTGGCGGGCCCGTACGACCCGTCCACGGTCAGCGTCGCGCCGTGCTGCACCAGCAGGTACTGCAGCGTCCGCACGTTCTCGCCCGAGGCGCCGCTGCTCAGCACCGGCCACACCGGCCCGGTCGGGTCGCCGCCGATCCGCGCCGCGACGTCAGCCCGGATCTGCGGGATCAGCGCGTAGAGGCGGTCGCCGGGGCACTCGGTGTTGTTGAAGTCCCGGTGGCCGTAGACCTGGTACGCGCGCAGCCCGTACTGCCGGCAGATGTAGGTGATCAGGTCGATCAGCGCCGCGTACTGCTCGCTGCGCGGGTCGACGGTGGTGTACGTGCCCTCGTTCTCGATGCCGATCGCCACCGTGTTCTGCGAGGTGCAGTGCGCGGACTCCACGTGCTGGGTGCCGCTGAGCAGCGTGGAGAGGCTGTTGTGGCGGCCCTCCATGACGTACGCGCCGCGGCTGATGGTGAAGTGCTGCCCGGTGTCGATCCAGTGCTCGGTGTCCATCTGGTAGGTCTGCATCGACTGGGCCAGCGAGAACGCGGCGGCCTGCGAGTAGTCCGTGACGTTGGCGGTCGCGGTGTGGTGCACGATCACCTTGTCCGGTGCCCCCGCCAGGAAGTTGATCGGGCTGCTCGGCGGCCGGGCGCCCCACGCGGTGGTGTCGGCGATCACCGGCCCGGTCGCGGCACGCGCCACCCCGGCGGACGGCCCGGGCCCGAGCAGGGCGCCGGTGCCGACGGCCAGGGCACCGGCCAGGAACGTGCGACGACCGGGGTTCAGCGGGGCGGATTCCGGGTTCATGCGGGGCTACCTGTTCCTTCGGTGTGGTCGGGGAACGGAAGGCCCCCGTCCCCGCGCCTGCGGACGGCGCGGGGACGGGGGTGGAGCCCGGTCAGTAGGTGGTGGGCAGGGCGTTCCGGCAGTTGCCGTACATCGAGGGGTCTCCATAGGCGATCAGCATGTCCCCGGTGAGCGGGCCCACCTCTCCGTCGGCGTGCTTCGTGTAGCTGATCAGGCGGTTCTGGAACACGAGCACCGCGTTGTAGGTGGCCGGGCCGAAGGAGCCGTCCTCCGCGAGGGTCGGGAATCGCACGCCCTGGTTGTAGAAGTAGTAGTTGAGCTCGGCCTGGACGCAGTACACGGCGTTCCAGTTGTTGGCCTGGCCGTAGCCGACGTACCCCGCGTCAGTGTTGGCGCTGGCCGTCCCGGCCATGGGAATCACGGCGACGGCAGCGGTGGCGGCCGCCACGGCGGCACGCTTGACCAGGGAGTGAATGGCCACGGTTCTCCTTGAATCCGGCATGGGTCCGCCCGCAGCGGACCGCTCGGCCACCACGCTAGGTGCCCGCCGGCCCGCCCCACCACGATTCCCCGTCCCTCCCCCGTCCCGGGACACCCCGGACACCGGGGGCCGCCGGACCCGGGCTAGTGCCGCATCAGGCAACGTTCGCCCTGTCGGAGGTCCTGCCTGTCGATGGCTTTGGCCGCTGGCGATAATCGTCCGATGAGTGCCATCGAAC
>NZ_JBHTTU010000053.1:0-29548 GCF_042794375.1 Kitasatospora sp. NPDC056531
AGGGCGACCCCGGAGGACCTACCTCCATCTCTCGCACAGCACCGCGTCCAGAAGCTCCTACATCACGCCTCCTTCAGCGTTCGTGGCACACGACCTGCGGAAATGCGCCCGCGGCGGTCGGAAGGGGCTCGCCAACGGCCCGACAACGGCCTGACAACAGCCCGGCAGCGGGCCGAGAGCAGGTGAGACGACTGGGCGGCAACAAGGGTCCGGCAGGGAGCAAAGTTGGCCCCCACCCCACAGGACTCCCCTACCCGCCGTACCGGTGCTTGAGGTTCGGGTCGTCCAGCCACCAGGGCCGCATGCCGGTCTCCTCCTCCTCCGGCAGCCCCGCCGCCCGGGCCTCCGCGGCCGCCGCCTCGAAGCGGGCGTCCAGCTCGGCGTCCACGGCCTTGATCTCCTCGCGCCCCTGCACCACCATCCGCCGCACCAGCGCGGCCAGGAACGGCAGCCCGACGAGGTCCCCCAGGACCCAGAAGGCGTTGCCGCCCCAGGTCTGGTCCTGCGCCAGGCTCGGCCCCCAGGGCCGCCCGAGCGCCACGTAGTAGTGCTCGGCGACGAGGTGGCCGCCGTAGATCAGCACGATCCCCAGGCCCGCGTCGAAGATCACCTCGGCGAAGGTGATGAACAGCCCGACCAGGTGCGGGTACTCGTGCCCGACCGGGTCGATCTGCAGCCGCGGCCAGAAGTACGCCAGCCCGAGCAGCACCAGCGTCAGGTGCAGCACCACGTTCCCGACCCCGCTGGAGAGCGACCACTCGTACCAGGGCGTGAAGTAGAGCAGCCACGGCGGCGCCATCAGCAGCGCGGTCGAGACCGCCGGGAACATCAGCACCTTGGACGGCCGGCTGCGCAGCGCCCGCAGGATCCGCTCGCGGCGGTGCTCCGACGAGGACTCGACCAGCAGCGAGATCGGCGCGCCGAGCGCCAGCAGCAGCGGGACGACCATGAGCAGGAGCACGACCTGCACGGCGCGGTCGGTGAAGAGGATCCGCTCGTACACGCCGAGGCCGGAGCAGGTGCACCAGATCCACAGCAGCAGCCCTCCGAGGAAGGCGGCGGTGCGGGTGGGCTGCCAGCGCCCGTCGCCCCGGTGGACGGTGCGCACCGCGACCAGGTACCAGCCCCCGAGCAGCACCGAGAGCGCGAGCACCAGCGGTTCGAAGGTCCAGGAGGTGACCAGGTCGGACCACTGCCACGCGGGCGGTCCGCTGTACGCAAGCGCCGCGCCGTCCATCCGTCCACTCACCTCGTCCGCAACCGCCGGAAGGCACCGGGCGGGGGCCGCGGCGCCCGGCCATGATGTCCTCCCCCACGGGGTCCGCCCCGGGCGGGGCCCACCTCTATACCTGGGCCTGAACAAAGCTTTACCAAGCCCCGCCAAAGCTTTGCCGAGGCAAAGTTCTCCCCTTGCCGGCCCGGCGACCGCAACCGGCGCCGGACCGCGTTCGTCTGGCAGGATGCACCGTCGGCGATACCGGCCACGTGGGTGACGACAAGGGGACGACAAGAGGTGCGAAGCACTGCACGCGGCGAGGGCCGCCGGCTGGCCGCGCGCCACCGCAACATCGAGCTGGGCCTGCTGGTCCTCGCGGTGGCCGCCTGTCTGGCGGGACACATCGATGCCTCGCTGGCACTGACCGGCTCGATGCCGAAGGGGCTGCTGCTGCAAGTCCTGCCCCTCGGGGCGCTGGTCGCGGTGGCGCACCTGGCGGTGCGCCGGTTCGCGCCGTACGCCGACCCGCTGATCCTGCCGATCGGGGTGTTCCTGACCGGCTTCGGGCTGATGCTGCTGAACCGGCTGGACTTCAGCTACAAGGCCGCGCACGCGGTCAAGGGCGACTACCAGAAGCTCCCGACGGCGCCCTCCCAGTTCATGTGGGTGTTCATCTCGGTGGCGGCGGCGCTCGCGCTGATCGTCTTCGTCAAGCACCACCGCTTCTTCCAGCGGTACGTCTACCTGCTGATGGCGGGCGCGCTGATCCTGCTGACCGCGCCGGTGTTCTCGCCGACCGACAGCTTCGGTGCCAAGCGGTGGATCAAGCTCCCCGGGCTGCCCTCCTTCGAGCCGGACGAGTTCGTGAAGGTCGCGATCACGATCTTCTTCGCGGGCTACCTGATGGCCAACCGGGACGCCCTGGCGCTGGCCGGGCGGAAGGTCTGGGGGATGACCCTGCCGCGCGGCCGGCACGCCGGTCCGGTGCTGGCGATCTGGGCGGTCAGCCTGCTGGTGCTGATCTTCGAGCGCGACCTGGGCACCTCGCTGATCTTCTTCGGCCTCTTCATCGTGATGCTGTACGTGGCGACCGAGCGCACCAGCTGGGTGGTGCTCGGCGTGATCATGGCGGTCGGCGGAGCGACGGTGGTCGGCACCCTGGAACCGCACGTGCACGGCCGTGTCGAGGCCTGGTTGCACCCGATGGACTACTACAAGGCGGTGCACGACCCGGCGATCTCCGAGCAGCCCGCCGAGGCACTGTTCAGCCTGGGCACCGGGCACATGACCGGGACCGGCCTGGGCTCGGGCCGGCCGTGGCTGATCGGCTTCGCCGGGCGCAGTGACTTCATCTTCACCACCATCGGCGAGGAGCTGGGCCTGGCCGGGGTGACGGCGGTGCTGCTGGT
Source organism: Kitasatospora sp. NPDC056531 (assembly GCF_042794375.1). Lineage (NCBI taxonomy): Bacteria > Bacillati > Actinomycetota > Actinomycetes > Kitasatosporales > Streptomycetaceae > Kitasatospora > Kitasatospora sp. NPDC056531. Next base: position 2,626 of record NZ_JBHTTU010000053.1, read on the forward strand.
GTACGTGCTGCTGATCCAGCGCGGGCTGCGCACCGCGGTCGGCCTGACCGACCCGTTCGGCAAGCTGCTGGCCACCGGCCTGTCGGCGGCGCTCGCGCTGCAGATCTTCGTGGTCGTCGGCGGCGTGAGCGGGCTGGTCCCGCTGACCGGCAAGGCGCTGCCGTTCCTGGCCGCCGGTGGCTCCTCGCTGCTGGCGAACTGGCTGATGGTCGCGCTGCTGATCAAGCTGAGCGACTCCTCGGGGCGCACCGCCATGGAGCCGGCCCCGCCGAGCCCCGAGCCGGTCCTGGCGCAGGCCGGCCCCGCGGACCGCTCCGCCGCGCCCGCCCCGGCGGCGCAGGGCCCGGACGCCGGTACGGGCGCGGACGCCGGTACGGCCCCGGACACCGACCCGGCGGCACCGAGCCCGACCCCGGGCGGCCTCTCGGACCCGGGCGCCCCCACCGAGCTGCGCCCCGCGTTCGGCCGGACCCCCGCAGCCCCGCAGTCCGGCGCACCGCAGTCCGGCGGCCCCCAGCCGGGCGGCCCGCAGCCCTCGTACGGCTACCCGCCGGTCGCCGACCAGCCCACCCACGGGTACGGCCGGCCCCCGCAGTCCCCGTTCCCCCCGGACCCGGCCGGCACCTGATCACCACCCGACCGCCACATCCCGCCGGAAACACGCACAGGGCCTCCCCCGCACCCGCGGGGGAGGCCCTGCCCGTATGTCCCGAAACTCCCGTCACCACCGGCCGCCGCCCGAACCACCTGTCACCGCCGGACGCCGCCGGACACCGCCCGCTACCGCTGCTCCCACGGCGGCCGCGGCGGCCTGGGCGGATACCCCGGCATCTGCCGCTCCGGCGGCGGCCCGGCCGGCCGGTCGCTGTCCGGCGGCGGCGGGGCGGGCCGGTGGTGCGGCCCGCCGCGGGAGGTGAGGCGGCCGCGCACGTTGTCGGCGGCCAGTATGTCGGCCCACCGCTCGGGGTACTCGGCGGGCACGTCGACGTCGTCGACCTCCTCCTCGCCCCACTCCTCCTCGGCGCCCTCGGCCAGGCCCAGCTCGCGGGCCCGCCGGGCCCGTTCGACGGCCCGTCGGGCGGCGACCTCGCGGACCACGGCGGCGGCCGCCTCCTCGTGGGCGCGCTCGTTCTCGGCACGGGCGTCGGCAGTCTCCAGGGTGGGCCAGCGCCGGTCTATGGCGGCGTTCATGGCGGCGCCGATGAGCACCGCGAGGGCCACCACGAAGATCCACAGCAGCACGGCCACCGGCGCGGCCAGCGAGCCGTACACCGAGGGGCCCTCGACCGAGCTGACCAGGTAGAGGCGCAGGCCGACGCTGCAGAAGACCAGCACCACCAGGGCGACCAGGGCGCCGGGGATGTCCTCGCGCCAGGGCGTGGAGACCGGTACGGCCAGGTGGTACAGGGTGGTGAGGGAGACGATCAGCAGCAGGATCGCGACCGGCCAGTAGGCGGCGCCGACCAGCCCCGCGATGCCGGGCACGGCGTTCTCGACCAGTCCGGGCCCGGCCATCATCAGGGGCAGCACCAGCGAGCCGATCACCAGGGCGCCGAGGTAGAGACCGAGCGACATCGTGCGGGTCTTGACGATGCCGCGCTTGCCGTCCAGCCCGTACATGACGGTGATGGTGTCGATGAAGATGTAGAGCGCCCGGGATCCGGACCACAGCGACAGCAGGAAGCCGATCGAGATGAGGTCGGGCCGGGTGTGGTCGAAGACCTGGCTGAGCAGCGGCTTGACGACCTGGTTGACGGAGGAGTCCGACAGCACCGTCCCGGAGGCCGAGACGATGTCGTGCTTGAGCCGGTCGATGGTGCCCGCGCCGAGGAACTCGTCCAGGTAGCCGAGGGTGGCGGCCAGGCCGAGCAGCAGCGGTGGGATCGACAGCAGGGTGAAGAAGGCCGCCTCCGCGGCGAGGCCGGTGACCCGGTACTCGACGCAGGTGTTGGTGGTGTCCCTGACCAAATCCCACGCGGTGCGGCGCCAGGTGGCCTGTTTGGCCGCGCGCCGGGAGCCCTTGCCCCGGCGCCGGGAGGGCCGCTCGGGGTCCGGTCTGCTCGTATCGCCTGCTGCTTGCACAGGGCTAACGGTATCGGGCCGGGACGGTGCGGTTGATCTCCCCGGGGGTACGGGCGCGTGGCCGGACACCCGGCGGGGAGCGGCGGGAACCGTACGGTGTCCCGGATTCTGAAACTCCAGCGTCCAGCATTCGGATGTTAGTGGACCGCGAGTCCCGTGCCGTGCGAATCTCTTGCCATGTCTAGCGCCGGAACCACCCTGGTAGGTCGACTCCACGTCGATCTCCTTCGCGTGTCCAGCGCCATCTGTCCGGTGATCTGAGCCCACCCCGCCGCACCACCGCACCCGGCGCCGATCCTCACGCCATCCCCGCAGCAGCGGATGCGCAGGCGCCCGCCCGGCCCGGTCACTGCTCTCCCGGTCCTGAGAAACCCGCAGGTCACAGCAGCACCGCAGCGTCGAGCACGCCCAGCGACCCACCCGGCTCCAGCACCACCTGCCCCGAAGGACTTCACCATGGCCACCTCCCCCGAGACCGCAGAGCCCACGGCCGACCGCACCGCCGCGCGCCGACCCGCCGCGGCTCGCAAGGTGACCCGCCACCGCGGCGAGGGCCAGTGGGGCATGGGCCACTTCACCCCTCTGAACGCCAACGAGCAGTTCAAGAAGGACGACGACGGTCTCAATGTGCGGACACGTATTGAGACGATCTACGCGCACCGGGGCTTCGACTCGATCGACCCCGCCGACCTGCGCGGCCGGATGCGCTGGTGGGGCCTCTACACCCAGCGCAAGGAGGGCATCGACGGCGGCAAGACCGCGATCCTGGACCCGCACGAGCTGGACGCCGAGTACTTCATGCTCCGGGTGCGCATCGACGGCGGCCGACTGACCGTCCCCCAGCTGCGGGCCGTCGCCGAGGTCTCCGAGCAGTACGCCCGGGGCACCGCCGACCTGACCGACCGCCAGAACATCCAGTACCACTGGATCCGGATCGAGGACGTCCCGGCGATCTGGCGGAAGCTGGAGGCCGTCGGCCTGTCCACCACCGAGGCCTGCGGCGACACCCCGCGCGTCATCCTCGGCTCCCCGGTGGCCGGCGTCGCCCAGGACGAGATCATCGACGGCACCCCGGCCATCGAGGAGATCAACCGCCGCTTCATCGGCAACAAGGAATTCTCCAACCTGCCGCGCAAGTTCAAGAGCGCGATCTCCGGCTCCCCGCTGCTGGACGTCGCGCACGAGATCAACGACGTCGCCTTCGTCGGCGTGGTCCACCCCGAGCACGGGCCCGGCTTCGACCTGTGGGTCGGCGGCGGCCTGTCCACCAACCCGCGCCTGGGCGTGCGCCTGGGCGCCTGGGTCCCGCTGGAGCAGGTGCCGGACGTCTTCGGCGGCGTGATCGGCATCTTCCGCGACTACGGCTACCGGCGCCTGCGCAACCGCGCCCGGCTGAAGTTCCTGGTCGCCGACTGGGGCGCGGAGAAGTTCCGTCAGGTACTGGAGGACGAGTACCTGAAGCACAAGCTGGTCGACGGCCCCGCGCCCGTCGAGCCCGCCGCCCGCTGGCGCGACCACGTCGGCGTCCACCGGCAGAAGGACGGCCGGTTCTACATCGGCTTCGCCCCGCGCGTCGGCCGGGTCGACGGCAAGCTGCTCGGCCAGATCGCCGACCTCGCCGCCGCCCACGGCAGCGACCGGGTGCGCACCACCGCCGAGCAGAAGATGCTGATCCTCGACATCGCCGAGGAGCACGTCGAATCGGTCGTGGCCGGCCTGGAGGCGCTGGACCTGCGGGTCACCCCCTCGCCGTTCCGCCGCGGCACCATGGCCTGCACCGGCATCGAGTACTGCAAGCTCGCCATCGTCGAGACCAAGGAGCGCGGCCGCACCCTGATCGACGAACTGGAGCAGCGCCTGCCGGAGTTCGCCGAGCCGCTGACCATCAACATCAACGGCTGCCCGAACGCCTGCGCCCGCATCCAGGTCGCCGACATCGGCCTCAAGGGCCAGCTGGTCACCGACGAGGACGGCAACCAGGTCGAGGGCTACCAGGTGCACCTGGGCGGCGCGCTCGGGCTGGAGGCCGGCTTCGGCCGCAAGGTCCGCGGCCTCAAGGTCACCAGCGCCGGCCTGCCCGACTACGTCGAGCGCCTGCTGACCCGCTACCAGGCCGACCGCGCCGAGGGCGAGCGCTTCGCCCAGTGGGCGGCCCGGGCCACCGAGGAGCAGCTGTCATGAGTGAAAGAGCAGCTCCGTTCTTCTGCCCCTACTGCGGGGACGAGGACCTGCGCCCCTCCGAGGCCGGGCACGGCGCCTGGGAGTGCCACGGCTGCCGCCGCGCCTTCCAGTTGAAGTTCCTCGGCCTGCTGTCACCGACCAACGGGGGTGCGTCCCATGAGCAGCACGACGACTGACTACGAGGAGATCGCCGTCCGGGCCGGCCGCGAACTGGAGGAGGCCACGCCGCAGGAGATCCTGCGCTGGGCCGCCGACACCTTCGGCAAGCGGTTCTGCGTCACCTCCTCGATGGAGGACGCGGTGGTCGCCCACCTCGCCTCCTCGGTGTTCCCCGGCGTGGACGTGGTGTTCCTGGACACCGGCTACCACTTCGCGGAGACCATCGGCACCCGAGACGCGGTGGCCGCGACCATGCCGGTCAACGTCATCACGCTCACGCCGCTGAAGACCGTCGCCGAGCAGGACGCCGAGTACGGGCCGAACCTGCACGACCGCGACCCGGACCTGTGCTGCTCGCTGCGCAAGGTCGAGCCGCTGAACCGCGGCCTCGGCGGCTACGACGCCTGGGCCACCGGGCTGCGCCGCGACGAGTCGCCGACCCGCGCCAACACCCCGGTGGTGGCCTGGGACCCCAAGCGCCGCAAGGTCAAGATCGCCCCGATCGCCCGGTGGACGCAGGAGGACGTGGACGCCTACGTCGCCGCCAACGGCGTGCTGCTCAACCCGCTGCTGTGGGAGGGCTACACCTCGATCGGCTGCTCCCCGCTGTCCTGCACCCGCAAGCCCGCCGAGGGCGAGGACGCCCGGGCCGGCCGCTGGTCCGGCTCCGGCAAGACCGAGTGCGGCATCCACCTCTGACCATCCGCCACTTCTCGTGTAAGGAACAAACCGTGACAGCTCACGCCCTGGCCGCCGATGGAGCCGCAGAGGCGGCCCGCGCGGCCGCCCCCTGCGAGCGCGGCGCCACCGTGTGGCTGACCGGGCTGCCGAGCGCCGGCAAGACCACGCTGGCCTTCGCGCTGGCCGAGCGGCTGCGCGCCGACGGCCACCGGGTCGAGGTCCTGGACGGCGACGAGATCCGCGAGTTCCTCTCCAAGGGCCTCGGCTTCTCCCGCGAGGACCGGCACACCAACGTCACCCGGATCGGCTTCGTCGCCGAGAAGCTCGCCGCCAACGGGGTCAAGGTGCTAGCGCCGGTGATCGCCCCGTTCGCCGACTCCCGCGCCGCCGTGCGCGAGCGGCACGCCGCGGCCGGCACCGAGTTCCTGGAGATCCACGTCGCCACCCCGGTCGAGCTGTGCGTCGAACGCGACGTCAAGGGCCTGTACGCCAAGCAGGCCGCCGGCGAGATCTCCGGTCTGACCGGCGTGGACGACCCGTACGAGGCCCCGGAGAACCCGGAGCTGCGCATCCAGACGCAGGGCCGCGCGGTCACCGAGTCCGCCGCCGAGCTGCACGCCTTCCTGACCGAGAGGGGTCTCGCATGACCACCGCGACCGACAGCCCGGTCCGCACCGAAGCCCAGAATGAAAATTCAAGGGGCCCCTTCGCGCTGTCCCACCTGGACGCGCTGGAGGCCGAGTCGGTGCACATCTTCCGCGAGGTCGCGGGGGAGTTCGAGCGCCCGGTGATCCTGTTCTCCGGCGGCAAGGACTCCATCGTCATGCTGCACCTGGCGCTCAAGGCCTTCCACCCGGCGCCGGTGCCGTTCTCCCTGCTGCACGTCGACACGGGGCACAACTTCCCCGAGGTCATCGCCTACCGCGACCGCGTCGTCGCGCAGCACAACCTGCGCCTGCACGTCGCCCACGTCCAGGACTTCATCGACCGCGGCGTGCTGCGCGAGCGCCCGGACGGCACCCGCAACCCGCTGCAGACCGTGCCGCTGCTCGACGCGATCGAGAAGAACCGTTTCGACGCGGTGTTCGGCGGCGGCCGCCGGGACGAGGAGAAGGCCCGCGCCAAGGAGCGCGTCTTCTCGCTGCGCGACGAGTTCGGCGCCTGGGACCCGCGCCGCCAGCGCCCCGAGCTGTGGTCGCTGTACAACGGCCGGCACGCGGTCGGCGAGCACGTGCGGGTCTTCCCGCTGTCCAACTGGACCGAGCTGGACGTCTGGCAGTACATCGAGCGCGAGGGCATCGAGCTGCCGGAGATCTACTACGCGCACGAGCGGGACGTCTTCGCCCGGGGCGGCATGTGGCTGACCGCCGGCGAGTGGGGCGGCCCCAAGGACGGCGAGCCCGTCGAGCGGCGGCTGATCCGCTACCGCACCGTCGGCGACATGTCCTGCACCGGCGCCGTCGACTCCGACGCCACCACCATCGAGGCCGTGATCGCCGAGATCGCCGCCAGCCGCCTCACCGAGCGCGGCGCCACCCGCGCCGACGACAAGCTGTCCGAGGCCGCGATGGAAGACCGCAAGCGCGAGGGGTACTTCTAACCATGACCAGCACCACCCGGGAAGCCACCGCCACGTCGCTGCTGCGCTTCGCCACCGCGGGCTCCGTCGACGACGGCAAGTCCACCCTCGTCGGCCGGCTGCTGCACGACTCCAAGTCGGTGCTCGCCGACCAGCTGGAGGCCGTCGAACGCGTCTCCCTGGGCCGCGGCCAGGAAGCGCCCGACCTGGCGCTGCTCACCGACGGCCTGCGGGCCGAGCGCGAGCAGGGCATCACCATCGACGTCGCCTACCGCTACTTCGCCACCCCCCGGCGGCGGTTCATCCTCGCCGACACCCCCGGACACGTGCAGTACACCCGCAACATGGTGACCGGCGCCTCCACCGCCGAGCTCGCCGTCGTGCTGGTCGACGCCCGCAACGGCGTGGTCGAGCAGACCCGCCGGCACGCCGCCGTCGCCGCGCTGCTGCGGGTGCCGCACGTCGTCCTGGCCGTCAACAAGATGGACCTGGTCGACTTCGCGGAGCCCGTCTTCGCCGCCATCGCCGAGGAGTTCACCGCCTACGCCGCCTCGCTCGGCGTCAAGGACGTCCTCGCCGTCCCGATCTCCGCCCTGGCCGGGGACAACGTCGTCGAGCCGTCCGCCCACATGGACTGGTACGGCGGCCCGACCCTGCTGGAGCACCTGGAGACCGTCCCGGTCGGCAGCGACCCCAGCCAGGAGAGCGCCCGCTTCCCGGTCCAGTACGTGATCCGGCCGCAGACCGAGGAGCACCCCGACTACCGCGGCTACGCGGGCCAGCTGGCCTCCGGCGTGCTGCGCGTCGGCGACAGCGTCACGGTTCTGCCCTCCGGCCAGACCAGCACGGTCGCCGGGATCGACGCGCTCGGCCGCCAGAGCGACATCGCCTGGGCGCCGCAGTCGGTCACCGTCCGGCTCTCCGACGACCTCGACATCTCCCGCGGCGACCTGATCGCCGCCGGGGCGGCCCCCGCCCCCACCCAGGACATCGAGGCCACCGTCAGCCACCTCAACGAGCGGCCGCTGCGCGCCGGGGACAAGGTGCTGCTCAAGCACACCACCCGCACGGTGCGCGCGCTGGTCAAGGAGATCTCCTACCGGATCGACATCACTGCGCCGATCAGCGAAGGGGGCCTCCAACAGCGCTCCGGTGCCGAGGGGCTGAACGTCAACGACATCGGCCACGTGCGGCTGCGCACCGCCGAGCCGCTGGCCCTCGACACCTACGCCGACAACCGCCGCACCGGCTCGTTCCTGCTGATCGACCCGGCCGACGGCACCACCCTCACCGCCGGGATGGCGGGCGAGGCCTTCGAGACCGTACGCACCAACGACGCACCCGACGCATCCGAAGAGGAGGACTGGGTCTGATGCCCAGCGAGGCGTTCTCGGGCATGGACAAGGAAGGCGGCCGCATCGGCAGCGGCGCCCTCGGCAGCGGCCAGGGCGGCTTGACCCGATGTGTGGGCCGACAGGGCTGAGAACGCCCTGTCACCGGGCTGTCTTCCCCCACAGCCGCCCGGCTTGCCCCGGCACCTCGGTGCCGCGCGCACCACCCTTCCGACTTCCCGCCCGGGACCGCCTCCTGACGGTCCGTCCGCGAACAGGACTCACCACCATGGCACCGAGCCAGGCACCCTCCCATACCTTCACCCGCCCCAACGCCGGTCGGATCAGACGCACCGCCGCGGCCGCGGTCGCCGGCCTGACCGCCGTGGCCCTGCTGTCGGCCTGCGGCTACGGCTCCAAGGCGGACGACAAGGCCAACACCGCCGCCACCGTCGGCGACTCCGCCTCGGGCGGCTCAGGCGCGAAGCTCTCCGCGGACACCGTGAAGATCGGCTACTTCGCCAACCTGACCCACGGCACCGCCCTGGTCGGCCTCCAGGAAGGCATCTTCCAGAAGGAGTTGGGCGCCACCCAGATCAAGACCCAGGTCTTCAACGCGGGCCCGTCCGAGATCGAGGCGCTCAACGCCGGCTCCATCGACATCGGGTGGATCGGCCCCTCCCCCGCGATCAACGGCTACACCAAGTCCGACGGCAAGTCACTGAAGATCATCGGCGGTTCGGCCTCCGGCGGGGTCAAGCTCGTGGTCAACCCGGCGAAGATCTCCTCGCTGGACGACCTCAAGGGCAAGAAGATCGCCACCCCGCAGCTGGGCAACACCCAGGACGTGGCCCTGCTCAACTACCTGGCGAGCAAGGGCTACAAGGAGGACGCGGCGTCCGGCGCCGGCGACGTCCCGGTGGTGCGCACCGACAACAAGGTCACCCCCGACGCCTACAAGCAGGGCTCCATCGACGGCGCCTGGGTGCCCGAGCCCACCGCCTCCAAGCTGGTCACGCTCGGCGCGAAGGTCCTGCTCGACGAGAAGGACCTCTGGCCGGACAAGAAGTTCGTGATCACCAACATCATCGTCTCGCAGAAGTTCCTCAAGGAGCACCCGGACGTGGTGGAGGCCGTGCTGCGCGGCTCGGTGAAGACCAACGCCTTCATCCAGGCCAGCCCCTACAAGGCCAAGGCCGACGCCAACGAGGCCATCAAGAAGGAGGCCGGCACCGCGCTGGAGCCGGCCGTCCTCGACCCGGCCTGGGCCGACATCGACTTCCTGGACGACCCCCTGGCGAACACCCTGCAGGCCGAGGCCGACCACGCCGTGACCGCCGGGCTCCTCAAGAAGCCCGACCTGAACGGCATCTACGACCTCACCCTGCTGAACAAGGTCCTCGCGGCCCAGGGCCAGGCCCCCGTGGCGGACGCCGGACTCGGCGCCAAGTAGCGCCAGCCGTACGGCAGTCCGCCCCCGAACCCGCGGTCCGGTCCCCGCCCGTCCGGTCGATCCCCGATCGATGCCCACCGGGACGGGCGGGGCCGGACCCCGGCCCCAGCCCCGCAGCCCCAGCCAGACCACTCACGCAGAAGGTGCCCGCATGAGCGAGCGCAGCGAGCGAATCATCAAAAGGCGCGCGTGGGCGAATGCCCCCGCCGAGCGAAGCGAGGAGGGCGCATGAGCCCGGCACTGACCACCGAGGCCAACACCCCCGTCGTCGACGCCCCCGACGGCACGCCCGCCGTCCGGATCTCGCACGTGCACAAGTCCTTCGGCCGCCCGGGCGCCCAGACCCACGTCCTGGACGACATCACCCTCGACGTCGCGCCCGGCGAGTTCGTCACCCTGCTCGGCGCCTCCGGCTGCGGCAAGTCCACCCTGCTCAACCTGGTCGCCGGCCTGGACAAGCCCAGCCGCGGCACCATCGAGGTGCCCGGCGGCCGTCCCGCCCTGATGTTCCAGGAGCACGCGCTGTTCCCCTGGCTCACCGCCGGCAAGAACATCGAACTCGCCCTCAAACTGGCCGGCGTCCCCCGCCCCGAACGCCGCGCCGAGGCCGAGCGCCTGCTCGAACTCGTCCGCCTGAACGGCTCCTACGGCAAGCGGGTGCACGAGCTGTCCGGCGGCATGCGCCAGCGCGTGGCGATGGCCCGCGCCCTCGCCCAGGGCAGCAAGGTGCTGCTGATGGACGAGCCGTTCGCGGCCCTCGACGCCATCACCCGGGACGTGCTGCACGACGAGATCACCCGGATCTGGGCCGAACGCCGGCTGTCCGTCCTGTTCGTCACCCACAACGTGCGCGAGGCGGTGCGCCTGGCCGAGCGCGTCGTGCTGCTCTCCTCCCGTCCGGGCCGGGTCGCCCGCGAGTGGCGGATCGACCTGCCGCAGCCGCGGCGCATCGAGTCCGCGGGCGTGGCCGACCTGTCCATCGAGATCACCGAAGAACTGCGTGGGGAGATCCGTCGCCATGTCCAGCACTGACACCACCCTCCCCCGCCCCGACAGCGACACCGCCGACGTCGGCGCCGGCCTCGACGCCCTCGACTCCGTCTCCGCGCAGCGCAGTTCACTCGGCGAGGTGCTACGCACCAAGGCGCTTCCGCCGCTGATCGGCGTGCTGGTGGTGCTCGCGCTCTGGCAGGGCGCGTACAGCCTGCACCTCACCTCCTCGTACAAGCTGCCCAGCCCCGCGGACGTCTGGCACTCCCTGCAGGAACTCTGGTACCAGGGCACGCTGTTCTCGATCATCTGGACCAGCGTCTGGCGCGGCCTGTCCGGCTTCCTGCTCGCCGTCGTCATCGGCACCCCGATCGGCCTGGTCGTCGCCCGGGTCAAGCCGGTGCGCACCGCGATCGGCCCGGTCCTGCAGGGTCTGCAGTCGCTGCCCTCGGTCGCCTGGGTGCCCGCCGCCGTCATCTGGCTCGGCATCAACGACTCGATGATGTACGCGGTGATCCTGCTCGGCGCCGTCCCCTCCATCGCCAACGGCCTGGTCGCCGGCATCGACCAGGTGCCGCCGCTGTTCCTGCGCGCCGGACGCACCATCGGCGCCACCGGCCTGACCGGCGCCCGGCACGTGCTGATCCCCGCCGCGCTGCCCGGCTACCTGGCCGGCCTCAAGCAGGGCTGGGCGTTCTCCTGGCGCTCGCTGATGGCCGCCGAGCTGGTCGCCTCCTCCCCCGACCTCGGCCGGGGCCTCGGCCGGTTCCTGGAGGACCAGCGCGAGTTCTCCGACATGTCCGGCGTCCTGCTCGGCATCATCCTCATCCTGTTCGTCGGCATCGCCATCGAGCTGCTGGTGTTCACCCCGATCGAGCGCCGGGTGCTGCGCAACCGCGGCCTGCTGGCCGCCGCCAAGTGAGGCCCCGCTGATGCCCGCCCTGCTCCTCATCGCCCACGGCAGCCGCGACCCGCGCCACGCCGCGACCGTCGCCGCCCTGGTGCGGCAGGTGCGGGCGCAGCGACCCGGGTTGGAGGTCGCCACCGCCTACCTGGACCACTGCGCCCCGCGGATCCCCCAGGTCGTCGACCGGCTCGACGACGCGGTGGCCGTCCCGCTGCTGCTCAACCGGGCCTTCCACGCCAAGCACGACGTCCCCGCCGCCCTGCGGGCCGCCGGCGCCGCACTGCCGGTGGGCGACGTGCTGGGCCCCTCGCCCCTGCTGCTGACCGCCCTGGACCGCCGCCTGGCCGAGGCCGGGCTCGACGTCCACTCGGCCGCGGTCCGCGCCCGTACGGGCGTGGTGCTGGCCGCCGCGGGCTCCTCCGACCCGGCCGCCGACGCCGCCACCCGTGCGGTCGCCTCCGAGTGGCGGCGCACCCGCGGCTGGGCCGCCGTAGAGGTCGCCTACGCCTCCGCCGGCGGCCCGCGCGTCCCCGACGCCCTCGCCGCCGTGCGCGCGGCGGGCGGCGAACACACCGCCGTCGCCCCCTACCTGCTGGCCCCGGGCCTGCTGCCGGACCGCATCGCAGCGGCCTCGGCCGGGGCGGACGTCCTGGCCGAGGTCCTCGGCCCCGCCCCGGAACTGGCGGCGCTGCTACTGGAGCGCTACGACGCGGCCCGCCGGGCGGCGGCGGTGGTCCCGGCACTCACCGCCTGAGCCGCGACGGCGCGAGACACGGCCGTCAGCGGGCCGCCTTCTCCGCGTGGTGCAGGCGCTCGGCATCGTCGACTGCCGCCCATTGCCGCGCCCGCTCGAAGTGCAGCCCCATGCGGGCTGTGCGCTCCCGCTGCTGGTAGGACCCGGCCGCCGCGATGATCACGCTCAGCGGCACCGGCTCGTCCGGGTCGGCGGTGGCGGCCTCGACCCACTCCCGCAGGAGGGCGGTCGGCTTCAGGCCGCGCTCCCGTGCACGTCGGCGCACCTCGTCCATCACCGGCTTGGGCAGCCGCAGCGAGGTGGTGACCATGACCGACTCCGCCGCCGGCGGAGCGGCCGGCTCGGCGCCGGTGATCTCGTCCTCGGTCAACTCGTGCGCCTCGTCGTACTCGGCGATCGTTTCGAACTCCGAACCGTCGTCGGCCATTTGCCCCTCCACTCGAACTGCCGGATCCCGCCCGTCCCCGGCGGCGGCAGGATGCCATCACCCCGGCGCCCAGTACCAGCCGCCCCCACCCGGGCGGGTGACGGCGCGCACGGCCGGGGCCGTGCGCGCCGTCGGGCTGGGGCCGCTCAGATCCGCCGCAGGGTGAAGGTGTCCGTCGGGTGGCCGGCGTTGGCCTGTGTCAGGCCGCCGGAGAGCTGGTAGAGGCTGCCGCCGGGGCCGTTGGTGACGGCGGTGGGGGTGGGGTCGGTGGAGGGGTGGACGGCGGTGAGGCGGGCGGTGCGCCAGTGGTCGTCGGAGCGCAGTTCCACCTCGGCGTCGCGGCCGGCGCCGTAGAAGAGGTTGGTGACGCCGGCGAGGGTGCCGTCCGGGCGGGCGAAGATGCCGTCGAGGTGGAGCAGGGCCCCGCCGTCGGCGACCTCGACGCGGCGCAGGGCGGCCGGGTCCCACAGCGGGACCTGCCACAGGGTGCCGTCGTCCCACTTGCCGAGGATGAGCCGGCCGCCCTGGTAGGCGATGCCGTTGAGGCCGTAGGAGCCGGCGGGGGCGGTGAGGCGGCCGTCGCGCAGCAGGACGGAGCCGGTGCCGTCGGGGTCGACCTGGTAGACGTACGGAGCGAAGGAGTCGGTGACGTAGGCGGTGCCGTCGGGGGCGACGGCGATGTCGTTGGCCAGGTGGGCGCCGCCGTCGGCGGCGACGGCGGCGAGGTCGGTGTAGAAGAGGCGGCGGCCGGTGTCCAGGTCGTAGGCGGCGATGCCGGCGACGCGGCCGAGGGTGGCGGGGCTGGTGCGTTCGCCTATGCCGTTGTCGAGGTTGGTGACCAGGATGCGGCGGTGGGCCTGGTCGATCCGCAGGCCGGCGATCTCTATCAGGGTGTCGGGGTCGTCGATCAGGGTGCGGACGCTGCCGTCGGCGGCGACGGCGGAGACGGTGCCGTGGCGCAGCGAGCCGACCAGGAAGCGGTGGTGGGCCGCGTCCCAGACCGCGGTCTCGGGCACCAGGGTGGGCGCGTGGCCGGCGATCACGGCCGGGGCCGGACGGTGGGCGGCCGCGGCGGCGGGCAGCGTACCGGCGGTGCCGAGCAGGGTCGCGGCCGCGAGGGCGGCCAGGGCGCGTCGGGCAGTACGGTTCTGACGGTTCATCACGGGGTCCCTTGCGCATGCGGTGCGTTGTCGTGATCAAGCTTCGCTCGGACGCCGGGGGCGCAGCAGTGCGTGGGGATACTGGTAGTTCGAGCACCAGGAAGGACGGGGGGACATGAACGAGGTGGAGGAGCGTCGCGCGGAGCTGTCGAGCTTCCTGCGCACCCGGCGGGCCCGGTTGACGCCGCAGGACGTGGGGCTGGCGCCGGGGGTCCGGCGGCGCACGCCGGGACTGCGGCGGGAGGAGTTGGCGCTGCTGGCCGGGGTGGGGGTGACCTGGTACACGTGGCTGGAGCAGGGGCGGGACATCCATCCGTCGCCGGAGGTGTTGGCGAGTCTGGCGCGGACGCTGCGGCTGGACCGGGCGGAGACGGCGTACCTGTTCCGGCTGGCGAGCAGTCATCCGCTGGACGGCGAGGTGACGGCGGCCGCCGAGGTCCCGGCGGCGCTGCTGCGGCTGATGCACGCCCAGTGGCCGTCGCCGGCCTGGGTGATGGACGCCAACTGGGACGTGCGGGCCTGGAATCCGGGTGCGGACGCGCTGTTCGGGCTGTCCGGGCGGCCGCCGGAGGAGTGCAACCTGGCGTGGGTGGTGTTCGGCAACGCGGTGCACCGGCACCGGGTGGAGCACTGGGAGGAGCACGCCCGCCGTTTCCTGGCGCAGTTGCGCTCGGCGTACGCGGAGCGGGGCGGGGAGGCGACGGCGGTGGGCCGCCGGCTGGGCCGGATGATCCAGCATGTGCGCGGCGAGCATCCGGAGGCGGACCGCTGGCTGGACGAGCACCAGGTCGCGGAGCGTTCGGGCGCGGAGAAGGTGGTGCGCCACGAGGAGTTGGGCGAGCTGCGGATCGACCAGCACGTGCTGCTGGCCGCGGAGGGGCTGCAGTTGATCGTGATGGCGCCGCGTGACGCGGAGACGGCGGAGCGGTTGCGCCGGCTGGCGCCCGCCGCGGCTGCCGAGCCCGCCGCGAGTGCCTCGCCGGTCCAGCGGTGGACGGCCTGACGGCACCGGGCCCGGAAAACGGCCGGGGCCCCTCACCTGAGGGGCCCGCAACCGTCTGTCGTTCTCGTCCCGCAGCCGTCAGTCGGCCTTGCGCCGCTGGCGCCCGGTCCCGTAGTTGGAGCCGGACTTGGAGCCGCTGCCGGGCTTGGCGCGGCCCGAGGAGCGTCCGATGAAGCCGGCGGCCTGGGGCCGCTCGCCCTGGCCGGCCGTGCCGAAGCGCTGCTTGGGGCGCGGGCGGCGGGGGTTGCCGTTCATGTCGACGTCGGCGGGCAGCCCGGAGCGCTTGGCGGGGCGGCGGCGCGGGGCGGCGGCCTTGCCGTCGGCGGGCTTCTCGACGGCCGGGGCGGCCGCGGCGGCGGGGACGAGCACGGCGACCGGGACGCCGCTGGGCGTGCGGGCGCCGGTGATCCGAGCCAGGTCGGCGTCGCCGGGGCGGACCTTGGTGACGGTGGGGCGGATCCCGGCGACCGTCATCAGCCGGTTGACCTCGCGGCGCTGCTCGGGCAGCACCAGGGTGACGACGGTGCCGGACTCGCCGGCCCGGGCGGTGCGGCCGCCGCGGTGCAGGTAGTCCTTGTGGTCGATCGGCGGGTCGACGTTGACGACCAGGTCGAGGCCGTCGATGTGGATGCCGCGGGCGGCCACGTTGGTGGCGATCAGCGCGGTGACGTCGCCGTCGCGGAACTGGTCGAGGACGCGGTTGCGCTGCGGCTGGGACTTGCCGCCGTGCAGGGCGGCGGCCTGGACGCCGGTGGCGCGCAGCTGCTTGGCGAGCCGGTCGGCGCCGTGCTTGGTGTGCACGAACATGATCACGCGCCCGTCGCGGGAGGCGATGTGGGCGGTGGTGGAGGCCTTGTCGGCGGGGTCGAGCTGCAGGACGTGGTGGTCCATGGTGGTGACCGCGCCGGCCGAGGGGTCGACCGAGTGGGTGACCGGGTCGTTCAGGAAGCGCTTGACCAGCCGGTCGACGTTGCGGTCCAGGGTGGCGGAGAAGAGCATCCGCTGCCCGTTCTCGGCGACCTGCTCCAGCAGCTTGCTGACCTGCGGCAGGAAGCCCATGTCGGCCATCTGGTCGGCCTCGTCGAGGACGGTGATCGCGACGTCGGAGAGGTTGACGTCGCCGCGCCCGATCAGGTCGTCCAGTCGGCCGGGGGTGGCGACCAGGACCTCGGTGCCGCGGCGCACCGCGTTGGCCTGCCGGCTGATCCCCATGCCGCCGACGACGGTGGTGATCCGCAGGTTGACGGCGGTGGCGTAGGGGGTGAGCGCCTCGGTGACCTGCTGGGCGAGCTCGCGGGTGGGCACCAGGACGAGCGCCAGCGGGTGCCGGGCGTCGGCGCGGCGGCCGGTGGTGCGGGCGAGCAGCGGCAGGCCGAAGGCGAGGGTCTTGCCGGAGCCGGTGCGGCCGCGGCCGAGGACGTCGCGGCCGGCGATCGAGTCGGGCAGGGTGGCGCCCTGGATCGGGAACGGCTCGGTGACGCCTTCGCGGGTGAGGGCGCTGAGGATCGCCTTGGGCAGGTCGAGTTCGGCGAAGGTGGCCGCCGGGGGCCGGGCCGGGGTGCCCTCGACGACGGTGAAGTCGGCGGGCTCGGCGGCGGCCGTGCGGGCGTTCTTCGGGGAGCCAGCCTTGGGGGCGCCGGCGCGGCTGCGCGGCTTGCGGGGGCGCTCGGCGCTCTCCCCGCCGCGGCGCGGGCGGTCGGTGCGGCGGCCCTGGTCGGCCGGGCGGTGCTGGTCGTTGTCGCGGGCGCCGCGGTCGCGGGGCGGGCGGGCAGGGGTGGTCACGGGGTCTCCGTCCGTCGGTCGGCAGCCCGCTGTCGCGGGCAGGTCGGCCGTCGGAATGGAGTGCGCCGCCCCGGCCGTTCGGCGGCATGAACGAGGGCCCGCACCGTCGAGCGGTGCGGGCCCCCGCTTCACGAGATCAGAAGATCGCGCGTCAGCGTGGTGGCTGACGTCAGCCGATGATCTGGATGTTCTCGCCCTGCGGGCCCTTCTGGCCCTGGGTGACGTCGAACTCGACGCGCTGACCCTCGACGAGCTCACGGAAGCCCTGGGCCTGGATGTTCGAGTAGTGGGCGAACACGTCCGGGCCGCCGCCGTCCTGCTCGATGAAGCCGAAGCCCTTTTCGCTGTTGAACCACTTCACGGTGCCGGTAGCCATAACCGTCTCCTCATATTGGGGCATCAGGGATTCACACCTCGTGAATCCCCAAGTAGCCGCGATCCCCATCCGGAGACTGAAACACCGGACAAAACAAATGCGCCTGTTGGTTGGGACCAGCAGGCGCACACAAGCGTTCATGGGAACCAAAACTGCAACTGCTTCGACTGTAGCACGGTCGTACCCCGATTGACCGGGGAGTTTCCTGCCCGGAAGATCACGTTTGCCACCCCGGGAAAGCGGGGAACGGCGCCCCGCCGAAGCGGGGCGCCGCCTGTGGTTCAGCCCCGTGATCAGGCCGTGACCGAGCGCTCGGTTCAGCGCTGGCCGGCCGGCTCCGGCACGCCGTGGGCGTCGGCCAGCGGGGCCGGGCCCTCGCCGGGGCGGGCGTCGCCGCCGTGGCCGGGCCACCAGGCGCGGTGGCCGAGCAGGGCGGTGAGCGCCGGGGTGAAGAACATCGCCATCACGAAGGCCGCGATGATGATGCCGATGGCGATCGAGAAGCCCATCTCGCTCATCATCGTGTTGCCGGCCAGCAGCATGGTGCCGAAGGTCGCGGCCAGGATGAAGCCGGCCGCGGCCACCGTCGGGCCGCCGTGGCGGATCGCCTGGCCGGCCGCCTCGTGGGGGTCGCGGCCCTCGCGGGCCTCCTCGCGCAGACGGGCGATCATCAGGATGTTGTAGTCGGTGCCGAGCGCGACCACGAACAGGTAGATCAGGATCGGCAGCATGAACATCAGACCGGCCTCGCCCTTGATGTTCTGGAACACCAGGGTGGTGGCACCGAGGGTGGCGCCGAAGCCGAGGCCGACCGAGGCCATCAGGTACCACGGGGCGACCACGCTGCGCAGCAGCAGGCCGAGGATGATCATGATCAGCACCGCGGCGATCGGGAAGACCAGGCTGTAGTCGTGGACCATCGCCGTGTTGATGTCCTTGTACACGGAGGAGGTGCCGGAGACGTAGGCCTTGGTGCCGGCGGGCGCCTCGCTGTGGGCGACCTTGCGGACCTCGCCGACGGTGTCGATGGCCTTGTTGCTGGACGCCTCGTCCTTCAGGACGACGGTGACGTCGACGGTGAGCCCGTCCTTGCTGATGCCGCGCTCCGGGTTCGGCATGGCGGCACCGGCCACACCGTCGACCTTGCCGAGGTCGTTCACGTAGCCCTGGAGGGCGGCCAGGTCGATCTTGTTGCCGTTCTCGCTGGTGACGAGGACGTGGGTGGGGTCGGCGGCGCCGGCCGAGTAGGCCTTGATCATCGCGTCCTGGACGACCATCGACTCCTTGTCCTTCGGCATGGAGCTACCGGCCATGTCGAAGGTGCCCTTGTAGCCGAGGGCGGCGAGCGCGAGGCCGACCATCACCAGGCCGGAGACCAGGGCGGCGACGGCCGGACGGCGGCCCACGCCGCGGCCGATGGCGGCGAAGCGGGCGTTCGAGGGCTCGCGCTGCCAGGCCTTGGAGGGCCAGAACAGGACCTTCTCGGGGATCAGGCACAGGATCGCGGGCACCAGGGTGACCGAGGCGATCGCGGTGACGGCGACGGCGATGGCCAGCGCCGGGCCGAGCGCCTTGAACATGCCGAGGCTGGACAGCACGAGCACGGCGAAGGCGACCACGACGGCGCCGGCGGCGGAGGTGATGGCCTCGCCGACCCGGCCGACCGCGTTGGCCACGGCCTCCTTGCGGTTGTCCCCGGCCCGCAGCCGCTCGCGGTAGCGGAACATCAGGAACAGGAAGTAGTCGGTGCCGACGCCGTAGAGCACGACGGTCAGGATCTGCGACATCGAGCTGTCGGCCTTGAGGCCGAACCAGTCGCTCGCGAAGCCGATCAGACCGGTGGCGACCAGCGAGTAGATGAGCACCGAGAGCACCGGCAGCAGCGCGATGATCGGGCTGCGGAAGATGATCCCGAGCGTGAGCAGGATGATCACGACGGTGCCGAGGCCGATCAGCATGCCGGCCGTCTTGCTGGAGTCCTTCTGGTCCAGCGCGGTCGCGGCCGGGCCGCCGACCTGGTACTTCAGGTTGGTGCCGGCGGCGAGCTCCTTGCCGTCGTCACGCAGCTTCTTGGCGGCGTCGGTGAACTCGTCCGACTGCATCTTGGTCTTGTCGATGGCGACGAGCGCCATCGCGTACTTGTGGTCCTTGGAGTACGAGCCCGTCTTCTCGGAGACCGGGAGGACCTGCTCGACCAGCGGGATCTTCTTGTCGGCCAGGCCCTGGGTGATCTTGTCCATAGCGGCCTGGTCGTTCCCGTCCAGCTGACCGCCGTCGGTGCGCTCGAAGAGCAGCAGCGCGGAGGGCGACTTGTCGGACGGGAAGGCCTTCTGCTGCACGTCCATCGCCTGGATGGACTCGTAGTGCTTGGGCAGGAAGGACGACTCATCGGTGTTGGCGGTGAGCGCGGGAGCGGACCCGATGATCGCGACCGCGGCGATCAGCCACGCGCCGATCACCCACCAGGCTCGACGGACGACTGTGTGTCCTAGTCGGTGGAACATGCTCGAATGCCTCCTGGGCATGGTTCACCGCAGCCCTTGGGGGACGGGACGTTGGGCGACGGCAGGACCGGCGCCGCGAGCGCGCGAGGCGCTTCACTTGCCGGTCGGCAGGTAAGTGGGACTGGGCGTCATCCTACGAGTACATGCTTGCCGCCCGGCAAGGAGCCCCCGCAATACAACCCCCGTACGGGGCCGCCCCGAACCGGCCCCGACCCAGTGTCCCCCGACCGCACCCCGGTTGACCTCGTGCTCCGGGTGGAGACATCTCCCCCTCAGGGTGGAGCCCGTCCCCTACCTCCGAGGAGGAGGCGTCAGGGTCGCGGGGTGGGGAAAACCCCACCCCGCCCCCGAGGCGAGCACCAGGGCGCAATCACCCGCCAGCCGGATTACCGCCCAACCGCCGCTTCCCTACTGTCAGTTGCGACGCCGGAGCGGTATCCGGCGGGCACCTCTCCCGGCGGTCGAGGCGATCGGGCCGCCGCCGCTCACCTCGGCGTCGACCGCCGCTCTCCCAGGGGGATCCCGTGAAGACCAGAATCGGCACCGCTGCCGCGATGGGCGCCTGGAGCGCCCGACACAGAAAGACCGCCGTCTTCGGCTGGCTGCTCTTCGTCGTCCTGGCCGCCGTGCTCGGCGGCGTGCACGGCAGCACCGACGTGACCGAGTCCGAGTCGATGCCCGGCCAGGTCTCCCGCGCCGCGAAGATCCTCGACCAGGCCGGACTGAAGAGCCCCGCCGGCGAGACCGTCCTGGTCCAGAGCGCCACCCGCGACGCCGACGACCCGGACTTCAAGGCCGTCGTCTCCCAGGTGGTCGCCGCCGTCGACGGCACCGGCAAGGCCGCCGAGGTCCGCTCCCCGTACGACACCAAGGCGGTCTCCCGGGACGGCCACTCCGTGCTCGTCCTGCTCTCCCTCAAGGGCGACCAGGACCAGGCGGTCAACGACGTCCAGTCCGTCATGGACGCGGTCGCCGGGGTACAGCGGCAGCACCCGGACCTCACCGTGGTCGAGCTGGGCGACGCCAGCTCCGGCAAGTGGATCCAGGACCAGTTCAAGGACGACTTCGCCCGCGCCGAGTGGACGGCCGTGCCGCTGGCGCTCGGCATCCTGCTGATCGCCTTCGGCGCGCTGGTCGCCGCCGTGCTGCCGGTGGTGCTCGCGCTGACCGCCTTCGTCGCGGCCGGCGGGCTGGTCGCGCTCAGCAGCGGCCTGCTGCACACCAGCAACGACGCCAGCTCGGTGATGTTGCTGGTCGGCCTCGCCGTCGGCGTCGACTACTGCCTCTTCTACCTGCGCCGCGAGCGCGAGGAGCGGGCCGCCGGACGCGACGCGGCCACCGCGCTGACCGTCGCCGCCGCCACCAGCGGCCGGGCCGTCCTGGTCTCCGGCGTCACCGTGGTGGTCGCCATGGCCGGCATGTTCCTCACCGGGATCGCCGACTTCCGGGCGATGGCCTACGCCACCATCGTGGTCGTGATCACCGCCGTGCTCGGCTCGCTCACCGTGCTGCCCGCGCTGCTGTCCATGCTCGGCGACCGGGTCGAGAAGGGCCGGGTGCCCTTCCTCTCGAAGCTGCGCCGCCCCGACGCCGTCCGCACCGGCGGGCGGTTCTGGAACGCGGTGCTCACCCCCGTGCTGGGCCGCCCGCTGGCCTCCACCGTGCTCGCCGGAGCCGTGCTGCTGGGCCTGGCCGCGCCGCTGCTCACCATGCACACCGCCAATCTGACCTTCCAGCAGCAACTGCCCGCGGGCAACGAGCTGGTCGCCGCCTCGCAGAAGATCGAGGCCGCCTTCCCCGGCAGCCCCGCCCCCGCCACCGTGGTGATCAAGGCCACCGACATCTCCTCCCCCGCGATGACCGCCGCGATCGCCGACCTGCGGAACCGAGCCCTGGCCAGCGGACGGATGCACGGCCCGGTCGAGGTCACGGTGCACGCCGACAAGAACATCGCCACCGTCGACATCCCCCTCGACGGCACCGGCAACGACGCCGTCAGCAACGCCGCGCTGAAGACCCTGCGCGAGGACCTGGTGCCCGCGACCGTCCTCAAGGTGCCCGGCACCGAGGCCCCGGTCACCGGCCGCACCGCCGGCTCCTACGACTTCAACGCCAAGATGACCGGCTCGATGCCGCTGGTCTTCGGCTTCGTGGTCGCCTTCGCCTTCCTGCTGATGCTCACCTCCTTCCGCTCGCTGGCCGTCGCCCTCACCGCCGTGGTGCTCAACCTGCTCTCGGTGGGAGCCGCGTACGGGGTGCTGACCCTGGTCTTCCAACACGGCGTGGGCGCCTCGCTACTGGGCACCGCCGGGGTCGGCGCGGTGGAGTCCTGGGTGCCGCTGTTCCTCTTCGTGATCCTCTTCGGGCTCTCGATGGACTACCACGTCTTCGTGGTCTCCCGGATCAAGGAGGGCCGCGACCGCGGCCTGCCGACCCGGGCCGCGATCGCCCACGGCATCCGCTCCACCGCCGGGGTGGTCACCAGCGCCGCGGTGATCATGGTGGCGGTGTTCGCGGTCTTCGGCACCCTGTCCATGCAGGCGATGAAGCAGATGGGCGTGGGCCTGGCGGTCGCGGTGCTGATCGACGCCACGGTGATCCGCGCGGTGCTGCTGCCCTCGGTGATGAGCCTGCTCGGCGAGCGCAACTGGTACCTGCCGCGCTGGCTGCACTGGCTGCCGGACCTCTCGCACGGCGAGTCCTTCCCGCCGGTCGGCGCCGGGCGCGCCCTGCAGGAGCAGGCGACCGCGCCCGCGGACGGCCCCCGGCACCGCCGGGTCGAGGCCTGAGGCCCCTCCCTCGCACGGACGTCGCACGGACGCCGGGCCGCCGCACCGCGCGGGGCCCGGCGTCCGTGCGGGGCCCGGCGTCCGTGCGTCATGATGATCACCGTCCGGGGCCCTCCGGATGCACGCCGGCGGAACGGAGCCCAGCCATGATCCCCTTCGACGAGGGCCGCGCCCGGCTGCTGCTCGCCCACGCCTGCGAGTCCGCCGGGCTGCCCGGCCCCGGCGACGCCCGGCTGCTCGCACTCGGCGAGAACGCCGTCTTCGACCTCGGCGACCCGGCCGTGGTCGCCAAGGTCGGCCGCGGCCCCGAGCTGTACGACCGGGCGCACCGCGAGCTGGCCGTAGCGCACTGGCTGGCCGGGCAGGACGTCCCGGTGGTACGCCCGTACCAGGAGGTGGCGTCCGAACCGCAGCTCGCCCACGGGCACCCGGTCACCTTCTGGCACCGGCTCGCCCCCGCCGTACGCCCGGCCCGCCCGGCCGACCTCGCCCCGCTGCTGCGCGCCCTGCACCGGCTGCCGCTGCCGCCCTTCCGGCTCGGCCGGCGCGACCTGCTGGCGCCGGTGGAGCGCTGGCTGGCCTCCGCCGAGGGCCGCGTCGACCCCGAGGACGTCGCCTTCCTGCGCCACCGCCGGGACGCCTTCGAGGCCGCCCTGCCCGACCTGGTGCCGCAGCTGCACCCCGGGGTGATCCACGGCGACGCGCTGCCGCGCAACGTCCACGTCGGCCCGGACGGGCCGGTGCTGCTCGACCTGGAGAACGTCTCGCACGACCTGCGCGAGCACGACCTGGTGGTCCTCGCGCTCAGCCACGACCGGTACGGCGTGCCGGGCGAGGAGTACCGGGCGTTCACGCAGGCGTACGGCTGGGACGTGCGCGACTGGCCCGGCTTCGCGGTGCTGCGCGGGGCCCGGGAGACCGCCAGCGCCTCCTGGGTCGCGCAGCAGGCGGCGGACAACCCGGCCGCGCTGGCGGAGTTCCGGCGCCGGGTCGACTCGCTCCGCGAGGGGGCCACTGAGGTGCGGTGGTACCCGTTCTGACGGCACGGGGATACCCCGGCTGAGGGGCGGGTGCCAACCCGGGCGAGTGTGAGAAGGCTCTTAAGGCGGATCGGTCCGGCGCGCAACCGGGGCACGTACGGTTGGCGTCCTATCGGACAGTCATCCTGACCGAGGATTCGGCCCCCCCTTCTCGTACCTCAGGAGCCGCCGCATGCCCACGGCCGCCACCCGTCGCCCCTCCCACCCGACCCGCACGGCCCGTGGCCGCAGCAGGCTGATCGCGGGCTGCGTCGCGGTGACCGCCCTCCTGGGCCTGACCGCGTGCGGCACCGCCAGCGGGGCACTGCGCTCGCCCAGCGCCTCCGCCCCGTCCCCCGGTGACACGCCGCAGCAGCCGACCGGCACGGGCGCCGCCACCATCGCGCCCACCTCCGGCTCGGACGCCGCGGACGGCTCCGGCCCGTCGGCGCCGGCGGTCACCCCGAGGTCCAAGACCCCGGCGGCGCCGGCAGCGCAGACCAAGACCACCCCGGAGCAGCCCTCCGCCGACGGGGCCCCCTCCTCGCCCGCCGCGCCCGCCGCGCCCTCCTCGCCCGCCGCGCCGCCCGCCCACACCGGGCCGGGCAAGGTCATCGGCTCCACCGCCTCCGGCGGCCGTACCGTCGCGCTCACGTTCGACGACGGCCCCGGCCCGGCCACCGGCCAGATCCTCGACCTGCTCGCCCAGTACCACGTCAAGGCCACCTTCTGCGAGATCGGCCAGAACGCCGCCGCCAACCCGGCCCTGGTCAAGCGGGTCCTCGCCGAGGGCCACCGGCTCTGCGACCACAGCCTCGACCACCCCCAGCCCTTCGAGAAGCTCCCGCACGACAAGGCGGTGCACGAGATCACCAGCGCCCGGGACATGATCGTCCAGGCCGGCGGGCCGGGCACCCAGGTCAGCTGGTTCCGCGCCCCCGGCGGCGGCTTCAACGCGGACAACGAGCACATCACCGCGAGCCTCGGGATGTCCTCGCTCGGCTGGTCCGTCGACCCGCGCGACTGGTCCCGCCCGGGCGTGCCCGCGATCGTCTCCACCGTGCAGAGCCAGCTCAAGCCCGGGGGCGTGATACTGATGCACGACGGCGGCGGCGACCGCAGCCAGACCGTGGCCGCGCTCAAGCAGCTGCTGCCGTGGCTGGTCGCCCAGGGGTACACCTTCGACCTCCCGGCCGCGTAAGGACGTTGAGCTTCCGACTGGTCGAACCACCGGACAGCGCCGGGGAGTTCGGACGGGCCGAGGCGCTCCTGTGGTCCGGGCCGGAGCGACCGCGGCCGTAGGGTGGGGAGCCGTGACCGACACCGCCCCCAGCCCCACCGAACTCGTCACCGCCGTTCCCGGGCTCGCCCGCTACCTGCGGCCCGCCACCCTGCTGCACCCGTACGCCGCGCCCGACGCCGAGGTGTTCGGCAGCCGGATCGGCGGCCCGGCACTGTGGCCGGCCGGCGAGCCCTGGCCGCACTGCACCGCCCGGCACCCGGACGACGACCACCGGATCCCCCGCATGCCCCCCGAGGAGCGTGCCGCACCGACGGCCCTGATCCCGATCGCGCAGCTGCGCGCCGAGGACGCGCCTCACCTGCCCTGGCCGCAGAACACCGACCTACTCCAGGTGCTCTGGTGCCCCAACGACCACGACGACATCCAGGGCGAGCGCTACTACTACGGCCCCGCGGTCGGACTCCACTGGCGGCGCGCCGCCGAGCTCGCCCCGGCCACTCCCCCGCCGCCGCTGCGCAGCGAGGAGGACTACTACCTGCCGCAGCCGTGCGCGCTGCGCCCCGAGCAGGTCCTCGACCTGCCAGACCGGGACGAGCTGCCCGAGGAACTCAACCGCGCCGTCGCCGAGTTCGCCGAACGGCGGGGCATCGAGCACGAGCGCGACCCGGGCCGCGCGGAAGGCTGGAAGGCAGGCGGCTGGCCGTCCTGGCACTCCACCGACCTCATCCCGATCGACTGCGACTGCGGGGCGCGGATGACGCACCTGCTGACGATGGAGAGCGGCGACGACCCGGGCCTGTCGCTGGGGCGGTACGGCGAACTGCACGTGTTCGTCTGCCCGGTGGACCTGGCGCACCCGGTGGGGCTGGACATCCAGGGCTGAGGCTCAGCTCAGCCCAGGTGCAGCCGGTAGACCTGGCGGGAGCCGCCCTCCGGCCCGGGTTCGGCGGCCTCGGCCGGGGTGAAGCCCAGCCGTTCGTAGAACACCCGGGCGCCGCTGGTCACCGCGCCGGGGTGGTCCGGCCCGAAGGTCACCACCTCGACGACGGCCGGGGCGCGGACGTGGCGGCGCAGCGCGTCCTCGACCAGGGCGCGGCCGAGGCCGGTGCCCCGGGCGCGCTCGGCGACCACCAGCCAGTGCAGGTGGCGCAGCGGGGGCTTGCCGCCGAACAGCAGGCCGCCGAGCAGGCCTCGGTCGTCCTCGATGACGGTGGCCAGGCCTCGGTCGATGTTCCTGCGCACGGCCCGGTGGAAGCCGGGCTCGGCCACCATCGGGCCGAACCAGTGCTCGACCTCGGCGGCCAGGGCGAGGAAGCCCGGCAGGTCGTCGGGGCGGGCGGGGCGTACGGTCATCCGGCCGCGTCCGGCTGGTCCGACGGCCTGGACGGCCAGCGCGGGTCGACCACGGCCAGCGGGTCCTTGCCGCGGCGCAGCCAGGCCTGCAGGCCCTCGGCCCACTCCCGGTACCAGCCGATCTGCCGCCGGTGCAGCTCGGCCGGCGCGACCTCCCCCACCTCCGCCGGGTAGCGCCCGCCCAGCGCGACGGCGACCCGTACGGCGGCCAGCGCGTCGCTGCCCGCCTCGTGCGCGTCCGTCAGCTCCACGCCGTACACCTCGCACACCCGCTGCAGGGTGCGCGAGCCCTTGCGGTACTTGTCCACGGCCCGGTCGATCACCAGCGCGTCCAGCACCGGCCCGACCGGTCCGCCCAGGCGCTCCGCGAGCGTCGCCAGCCCGTACCGGCGCAGCTCCGCGTCGAGCAGCGACAGGTCGAAGGGCGCGTTGAACGCCACGACCGGCCGCCCGGCCGCGATCCGCTCGCAGAGCGCGGCGGCTATCTCCTCCACCGCCTCCTTGGCCGGCCGCCCCTTGCCGCGGGCCACCTCGTCCCCGATCCCGTGGATGGCCTCCGCCTCGGCGGGGATCGGGATTCCGGGGTCGAGCAGCCAGTTGGCGGCCGCCACCCGCTCGGCGCCGACCGTGTCCACGAGCGCGGCCGTGACGATGCGGTCCACGGCCGGGTCGGTGCCCGTGGTCTCCAGGTCGAAGCCGACCAGTGGCTGCTGCCACCAGCTCATCAGGTGTGTCCTTCCGTCCAGCCTCTCGAAACAGCCCCTATCATCACCCGCCCCACCGACAACCCGACCGCTGGGGATCCGATCGCGGGCTGGGCAGCCGGCCCTGGGCTGTTCCTCGGACCTGAGCGGGGCAGCGGCCGTGAGTACTGTCCCTGCCGGACACGAACACGGTCGCCGGGCTCACCACGCGGCCGAAGCCGGTCCCGGCCGTCATCGAACGGGCTCGATCCGTCCCGGCCACGGAGCTTCTCCTCAGTGTCATCGCCGTACTGAATCCATGGGACTACTGAGACCACGTCATGTCGTCGGCCCCGGGGGGGGGGGGGCGGTGGGCGGGGGGGGGGGGGTTTGTGGGGGGGGGGCCGGTCAGAGGCACACTAGTACGCCCAGGAAGAGAGGGTAGGGGGGAGGGGGCAGGAAATGGT
>NZ_JBHTTU010000053.1:29558-48839 GCF_042794375.1 Kitasatospora sp. NPDC056531
TTGGGGTGGCGACCCCGCCGTCTTCTCCCCACCCCCCCTCCCCCCCCCCCCCCCCCGGGGCCGGATGGTCCTGCCGGATGACTGCCGGCCGGGCCTACCGCGCCGCCGCCGGGCCGGCCAGGGCGAGCCGGCTGGGCAGCAGGCTGGCGGCGACGGCGAGCACCAGGCAGACGGCCGCGCCCGCGCCGAGCGGCAGCCACGGCAGGTCGAGGCCGACGCTCGCCTGCCCGGCCAGGATCCGGTGGTTGAGGAGCGCCGTGGTGCCGTACTGGGTGAGCGCGGTGACGGCGAGGGCGAGCGCGGCGGCGCCGGCGACGACCAGCACGGCCTCCAGCGCGACCATCCACAGCACCTGGCGGCGCACCGTCCCGGCCAGTCGCAGCACCGCGAAGTCCCGGCGGCGGTCGGCGGCGCTCATCACCATGGTGTTGACGATGGCGATCAGCGCGTAGAGCAGGGCCGGGCCGAGGATCGTGGTGGTGGCGATCCAGGCGTAGTGGGCGTTCGGGTCGGGCCCGGGGGCCTGGGCGTCGGTGAGCACGCCGCCGAGCCGGTCGCCGGGTTCGGCGCTCAGGTGGACGGCCCCGGGGCGGGCGCCGGCCAGGTGGGCGGAGACGGCCTCGCCGCTGAGCAGGACCTCGTCCAGGCCGAGCTGGGTGCGGTAGACCAGGGCGAGCCGCAGGCTGGCGACGGTGCCGTCGGCGAGGCGCAGGTTGACCTGGTCGCCCAGCTTCCAGCCGTGGCCGCGGACCTGGTCGGCGGAGGCGGCGAGGGTGGCGCCGCGCAGGTCGGCGGCGCTGCCCTCGACGGCGGGCAGGGTCCAGGCGGCGGCGAGGTCGCCGTCGACGACGGTGGCGGCGGACGGCACGCCGGCGGGCGAGTCCTCGCTGTGGTCCTCGAAGGCGGGCCGGTCCGCGCCCAGGCCCGTGACCACGGTGGAGGTGGTCGCGGTGGCGTGCAGGCCGGGCCGGTCGGCGGTGATCCGGTGGACGGCGTCGGCGGGCAGCGGCGCGGCGCCCGGGCGCAGCACGTACCGGGCGGCCGCGGTGGCCTTGCCCTGGGCGGTCATGGCGTCGGCGAAGGCGGCGGTGGAGCCGACCACGGTGCCGGTGAGCGCGATGGTGAGGAAGGCCGGGGTGGCGGTGGAGACGGTCCGGCGCACCGCGGTGAGCGCGTTCTGCCGGGCCAGCAGCGGGGCCGCGGCGGTGGCCCGGGTCAGCGGCGCGCTGAGCAGCCGCACCAGCGGCGGAACGACGACCGGCGCGAACAGGGCGAGCACGGTGATGGCGAGCAGGTCCGTGCCGAGCACCCACTGGGAGGCGAGCTGCGGGTCGTCCGGCTGGTCGCCGGGGGCGGGCGGCATGGTGGACGCCGACAGGTAGTAGCCGACGGTGCCGGCCAGGGCGAGCAGCCCGAGCAGCGCGGAGGTCCAGCGCGGCTTGGTCATGACCTTGCGGTCGACGGCTGCGTCGCCGAGCGCCTCCACGGCGCGCACCCGAGCGGCCCGCAGGGCGGAGGTGACGGCGCCGAGCAGGGCTACCAGCAGGCCGACGGCGGCGGCCAGCAGCATCGGGCCGGCGGTCGGCCGCGCGCTGAACCCCTCGGGGGCGGCGCCGCGGTCCACCAGCCAGGCGGCCAGCGCGGGCGCGCCGGGCAGCGACAGCAGGCAGCCGCTGACGGCGGAGACCAGGGCGACGACGGCGGCCTCGCCGGTGATCAGCCAGACGATCTGCCGGGGCGTGGCGCCGACGGCGCGCAGCATCGCGATCTCCTGGCGGCGCTGGGCGACGGCGAAGGCGAAGGTGCCGGCGACCACGAAGACCGCGACGAAGGCGGCCATCGCGGAGGTGAACTGGAGCACCTTGTGCAGCGAGGGCGCGCCGAGCGGGGAGTCGTCGCCGGCGGTCTCGTTCAGCAGGCTGCCGGTGGTGGCGACGAGGGTGACACCGAGGGTGAGGGCGACGTAGGAGCCGGCGAAGGCGGCCTTGCGGCGGCGCAGACTGGCGGCGGCGACGGGCAGCAGGGTGCCGAGCGAGCACCTTCCGACGGTTCGCTCGCTCATGCCGCCGGCTCCAGGGCGGTCATCCGCTCGGCGACCCGCTGGGCGGTGGGGTGGGGGATGTCGTCGACGATCCGGCCGTCGGCGAGGAAGAGCACGCGGTCGGCGTAGGAGGCGGCGACCGGGTCGTGGGTGACCATGACGGTGCTCTGGCCCTCGCGGTCCACCAGGTCGCGCAGCAGGGCGAGCACGTCGCGGCTGCTGGAGCTGTCCAGGGCACCGGTCGGCTCGTCGGCGAACAGCATCCGGGGGCGGGTGATCAGGGCGCGGGCGATGGCGACGCGCTGCTGCTGGCCGCCGGAGAGCTGGGAGGGCAGGTGGCCGGCGCGTTCACCGAGGCCGACCTGGGTGAGCGCGCGGTGCACCTCGGCGCGGTCGGGGCGGCGCCCGGCCAGGCGCAGCGGCAGGCCGACGTTCTGCTCCGCGGTGAGCGAGCCGACCAGGTTGAACGCCTGGAAGACGAAGCCGAGCTGCTGGCGCCGCAGGACCGTCAGCTGGGTCTCGGTCAGCCCGCCGAGGTCGGTCCCGTCCAGGGTGACCCGGCCGCTGTCGGGCCGGTCGAGGCCGGCGCCGCACTGCAGCAGTGTGCTCTTCCCGGAGCCGGAGGGTCCCATGACGGCGGTGAAGGTGCCGCGGCCGAAGGCGACGTCCACCCCCCTGAGCGCCCGTACGGCTTCGGGCCCGGTTCCGTAGGTGCGGTGTACGTCGTCGAGGCGCAGTACGGCCCCGTCCTCCCCCGTGATCTTCACGGGGGCTACACCTACCATGATCGAAGACGGGCGGGCCAGCCTGCTCGGGCGTGCTTGGGCCAATCGTTACGGCGCCGTATGAGTACCCGTCAGGCGGCGCCCTCGGCGGGCACCTCGACGGATACCTCGACGGGGGCGCCGGCGTCCGGGCCGGTGCGCGCGGTCGGCGCCGGCTCCCGGAGCATGAAGACGTCGATCGGGTCCTCGTGGACGACGGTGAAGCCGTGCCGCTCGTACAGCCGCTGGGCGGCGCTGCCCTGGAGGACGATCAGGCGCATCGGCTCCCGGGCGGCGTCGGCCTCGGCGAGGAGGTGGCGCAGGACGGCGGTGCCGAGGCCGCGGCCCTGGAGGTGCGGGGCGAGGTAGAACAGCTCCAGGTGGCGCCCGCCCTGCTCGTCGGGGCGGATCGTGACGCAGCCCGCGAAGGCGCCCTCGACCAGCAGCACGGACGTGTACCGGGTGGAGAAGGACTTCCGCACCCGATCCCGGGAGCGGGTCGGGTCCCAGCGGCCGAGGCGTTCCAGGTCGGCGCGCATGACCTGGGCCTTGAGCTCGACGACGGCTTCGAGGTCCTTGCGGCCGGCGGGTTCCAGGGTCCAGGCGGGGAGACTGTTCACGGCGGGCAGTGTTCCACCGGCGACAGGGCTCCGACCAGCCCTTTTTTGAAGAACACCGCTCAGGATACGGACCGGGAGTCCGCCCAAACCCCCTCGAACTCCTCGCGGTAGACCTCCAGCAGCCCCGGCTCGGTGCCGCCCGGCTGCTGGCCGGCGCCGCCGCGCAGGATCAGCGCCGGGGACTCCATGCCCCGGGATCGGCGCAGGTAGGGCTGGATGACGCCGAGGTCGCGGCTCTGGCGGCGGCCGCCGACCTGGCCGGTGGGGCGGGGTCCCTCGACCAGGTAGGCGGTGAAGCGCGGGGTCTCGTCGAAGACCCGGATCTCGAAGCCGCCCTGGTCGCGCAGCCGGGCCCGGACCCGGCGCACGTGCATGATGTTCATCTCGATCGATCGGGACAACTCGCCGCGCGAGAGCCCGAGTTCGCGTTCGCGGCGGCGCACCGCGCTGCTCGCCGGGTTGAGGAACAGCAGCCGGACCCGGCAGCCCTCCCCGGCCAGGCGCACCAGGCGCTTGCCGGTGTAGTTCTGGCAGAGCATGCCGAGGCCGATGCCGAGCGCGTCGAGGCGCCGGGCGCCCTCCAGCAGGTCCTCCACGGGCAGGTCGCGCTGCAGCCGGACCCGGTCGGCGTGCACCGCGACCACGTCCGCGTAGCGTCCGGCGACCAGGGACTCCACCACGTCGGCGGGCACCCCGCCCGCGCCGCCGTCCAGGACGGCGAGCAGCCGGGCGGCGGCGCGCTCGGTCTGGGCCAGCACGGTCTGGGTGAGCACCCGGTTGCGGGAGACCACGTGCCGGGCCACCTCCAGCTCGTCCAGGGCGAGTTCGATCTCGCGCCGGTCGGCGAGGTACGGCTCGAAGCAGGGCCAGTGCTGGACCATCAGTTCGCGCAGCTGGGGCAGGGTGAGGAAGACCAGCGGGTCGTCGTCGGCCGGGTCGAGCAGGTAGCCCTTGCGGCGGCTGACCTCGCGCACGGCGCCGGCCCGGTGGGCCCACTCCTCGCCGGCCGGTCCGGCGGCGGCGGTGACCCAGTCCTCGCCGTGGGTGGGGGCGTAGATGGGGTGCAGCACCTCGTCGACCAGGGAGCGCAGCCGCTGTTCGACGAGGTTGAGCCAGACGTAGGCGCGGCCGGACAGCCGTACCCGCTGGTAGGCGTCCTCCCACTCCCCGGCGGACCAGGCGAGGGCGGGGACCTCGACCGGACCGCTCTGGGCGGGCACCAGTGCGCGGCCGGTCAGGGTGGGGCGCATGACCATCGTGGGCGCCTCGCTGCGGGTACCGCCCCGGTCGGGGCCGTCGGGCCCGGAGCCGCGGCCGCCGGCGGGGAACACCATGCGCCACCTCATCTGGTTGCTGCGGCCGACCCCCGCGGGCGCGGGGACCGTTGACGGACCGTCGAGGGTCCGCCCGGGCGGCCGGGGCGGCCGGACGATCAAGGGTACTGCCCGCCGCGATCCGCCCGCAGCCGGATGCCGGAGGGCCCCCGCGCACCACCGGGCGCACCCGCCACGGACTGCCGCCACTCTTCACAGGATTCGCCGCTGGACACCCGTTCGGGCGAACCCCTGCGCTGTCTCCCGGCCGCCGGGGAAGGGCTCGGGGAGTATGCGGGCTGTGCCGTGCATCACGGCGCGCGAGCGTCGCACATGCCCGGCCACCCGGCCGGGAAGAGAGCGTCCGGGTCCGGGCAGATTGTCGGACTAGATGTCAGTTTCTGTCGGCAGCAAGGAAATTGAGGACTCATGCAGGTCTGGCCCGGTAAGCCCTACCCCCTCGGCGCCACCTACGACGGGGCCGGCACCAACTTCGCGGTGTTCTCCGAGAGTGCCGACCGGATCGAGCTGTGCCTGATCGACGAGGACGGCTCCGAGACCGCCGTCGAACTGCGCGAGACGGACGCCTTCGTCCGGCACGCCTACCTCCCCGGCGTCCAACCCGGCCAGCGCTACGGCTTCCGCGTGCACGGCCCGTACAACCCGGGCCTGGGCCAGCGGCACAACAGCGCCAAACTGCTGCTGGACCCGTACACCAAGGCGATGAGCGGGCACATCGACTGGGACGAGTCGGTCTACGGCTACCACTTCGGCGCCCCCGAGCGCCGCAACGACCTCGACTCCGCCCCGCACACCATGCACTCGGTGGTGATCAACCCGTACTTCGACTGGGGCACCGACCACCCTCCGCGCACCGACTACCACCGCACCGTCATCTACGAGGCCCACGTCAAGGGCCTCACCAAGCTGCACCCGGGCATCCCCGAGGAGATCCGCGGCACCTACGCGGGCCTGGCCCACCCGGCGGTGATCGAGCACCTGGCCAAGCTCGGCGTCACCGCGATCGAGCTGATGCCGGTGCACCAGTTCGTCCGCGACCACCGGCTGCGCGACCTCGGCCTGGCCAACTACTGGGGCTACAACACGATCGGCTTCTTCGCCCCGCACTCCTCCTACTCCTCCACCGGCGACCGCGGCCAGCAGGTGCAGGAGTTCAAGTCGATGGTCAAGGCGCTGCACGCGGCCGGGATCGAGGTGATCCTCGACGTCGTCTACAACCACACCGCCGAGGGCAACCACCTCGGGCCGACGCTCTCCCTGCGCGGCCTGGACAACGTCTCCTACTACCGGCTCGCCCAGGACCAGCGCTTCTACGAGGACACCACCGGCACCGGCAACAGCCTGCTGATGCGCAGCCCCCACGTGCTCCAGTTGATCATGGACTCGCTGCGCTACTGGGTCACCGAGATGCACGTCGACGGCTTCCGCTTCGACCTCGCCGCCACCCTCGCCCGGCAGTTCCACGAGGTCGACCGGCTCTCCTCCTTCTTCGACCTGGTCCAGCAGGACCCGGTGGTCTCCCAGGCCAAGCTGATCGCCGAGCCCTGGGACCTCGGCGAGGGCGGCTACCAGGTCGGCAACTTCCCGCCGCTGTGGACGGAGTGGAACGGCATGTACCGCGACACCGTGCGCGACCTGTGGCGCGGCGAGAACGCCGCCCTCGCCGAGTTCGGCTCCCGGCTCACCGGCTCCTCCGACCTCTACCAGGACGACGGCCGCCGCCCGATCGCCTCCATCAACTTCGTGACCTGCCACGACGGTTTCACCCTGCGCGACCTGGTCTCCTACAACGACAAGCACAACCAGGCCAACGGAGAGGACAACCGGGACGGCGAATCCTTCAACCGCTCCTGGAACTGCGGCGTCGAGGGCCCCAGCACCGACCCGGCCGTCGAGGAGCTGCGCGCGCGCCAGCAGCGCAACCTCATCGCCACCCTGATGCTCTCCCAGGGCGTGCCGATGCTCTCGCACGGCGACGAGCTCGGCCGCACCCAGCTGGGCAACAACAACACCTACTGCCAGGACAACGAGCTCACCTGGGTGCACTGGCCCGAGGGCGACGGGCCGCAGGCGCGGCTGCTGGAGTTCACCCAGGGGATGATCTGGCTGCGCCGCGACCACCCGGTTTTCCGGCGGCGGCGGTTCTTCCACGGGCGGCCGGTCTCCGCGTCCGGCGGGTACGACGACCTCACCGACATCGCCTGGTTCACCCCCACCGGCGAGGAGATGACCAAGCGCAACTGGGGCGCCAACTACGCCAAGTCGCTGACCGTCTTCCTGAACGGCTACGCCATCTCCGAGCCGGACCGGCGCGGCGGGCGGATCGTCGACGACTCCTTCCTGCTGATGTTCAACGCCCACTTCGAGCCGCTGGAGTTCACCGTGCCGGCCGGCCACGGGCAGGAGTGGCAGGTCGTGGTCGACACCACCCAGCCCCGGCTGCCCGCCCCGGGCACGGGGACGAGGGTCAAGGCCGGGGACACGCTCTGGCTCACCGACCGCTCGCTGATGGTGCTGCAGCGGCCCGCCTAGGGCGTGTGCACCCATGCGCTCACCTGTTCGGGCCAGCAGCGGGTCTTGGCGGCGGGCCGGGCCGGGTACCTATGGACACATGACCTCCGCCGCCGAGCCCGCGCAGCCCCGCCCGGCCGCCACCGTCCCCACGTCCTCGTACCGCCTCCAGCTCCAGCCCGGCTTCACCCTGCGTGACGCCACCGCCGCCGTGCCCTACCTGGCCGCCCTCGGCGTCTCCCACCTGCACCTGTCCCCGCTGCTGCAGGCCGCCCCCGGCTCCACCCACGGCTACGACACCGTCGACCACACCCGGATCAGCGAGCAGCTCGGCGGCGAGGCGGCGCTGCGCGCCCTGGCCGCCGAGGCGCACCGGCACGGACTGCGGCTGATCGCCGACGTGGTGCCCAACCACATGGCCGTACCCGTCCCCGAACGGCTCAACGGGCCGCTCTGGCAAGTGCTGCGGGACGGGCCCGACTCGCCGTACGCGCGCTGGTTCGACATCGACTGGGCCGCCCAGCCCGGCCCCGCCGACGCCCCCGGGCGCGGGCGGTTGCTGCTGCCGCTGCTGGGCGACCGGCTCGGCGCCGTGCTGGACCAGCTGACGGTGGACGGCGAGGTGCTGCGCTACCACCGGCACGAGCTGCCGCTGCGGCCGGGCACCGCGGGGCTGCCGCTCACCGAGCTGCTCGCCCGGCAGTGGTACCGGCTCGCCTGGTGGCGCCTCGCCCGCACCGAGCTCAACTACCGGCGCTTCTTCACCGTCAACGAGCTGATCGCCGTCCGGGTCGAGGAGCCCGAGGTCTTCGCCGCCACCCACGCGGTGCTGCTGCGGCTGCACGCCGACGGCGTCCTGGACGGCTTCCGGATCGACCACCCGGACGGGCTCGCCGACCCGCGCGGCTACCTGCGCCGCCTGGCAGCGGCCACCGGCGGGGCGTCGGGGACCACCGGCGGGGCGTCGGGGACCACCGGCGGGGCGTACGTCGTGGTCGAGAAGATCCTCGCCGGCGAGGAGCGGCTGCCCGAGGACTGGCCGGTGGCCGGCACCACCGGGTACGACGCGCTGCGCCGGATCGACGGCGTGCTCACCGACCACGCGGGCGCCTGCCGGCTGGCGGGCGCGTACGAGTCCTTCCTGCACGGCGGGCCGGTCCGCGACCCCTGTCAGGACCCGCACCCGGCGATCGCCGCCGCCCGGCGCGGCCGGGCCGACATGACCGGGCCCGGCGGCGAGCTGGCCGCCGAGGTCGAGCGGCTGGTGCGGATCGCGCTGCGGATCGGCGCCGCCGAACCCGCCCACGCCGACCACCCGCCCTGGCAGCTGCGCGCCGCACTGCGGCGGCTGCTCAGCGACTACCCGGTGTACCGGCCGTACGCGCTCCCCGGGCAGCCCGCCTCCGACGACCCGCTGCGAACCACCGGCTCCGCGGACCCGACCGAGCGCCTGGTGGCCGCGCTGGCCCTCGGCGAACTGGGGCGCGGCCCGGACAAGGACGAGTTCTGCGTCCGCTTCGGGCAGACCGCCGCCGCGGTGGCCGCCAAGGGCGTCGAGGACACCGCCTTCTACCGCTGGAACGCGCTGCCCGGCCTCAACGAGGTCGGCGGCGAGCCCGCCCGGCCCGGGGTGCACCCGGCCGAGTTCCACGACTGGTGCCGCTACCTGGAGCGCACCTGGCCGCACAGCATGACCGTGCTCTCCACCCACGACACCAAGCGCAGCGCCGACGCCCGGGCCCGGCTCGCCGTCCTCGCCGAGCAGCCCGACGCCTGGGCCGCCGAGGCCGCCGCCTGGTCCACCGCCGCCGGGCCCGGATTCGACCGCGACGCCGACTGGCTGCTCTGGCACACCCTGGTCGCCGCCTGGCCGATCGACCCGGACCGGCTGGTCGCCGCCCTGCTCAAAGCCGCCCGCGAGGCCAAGCTGCACACCTCCTGGACCACCCCCGACGAAGACTACGAACAGGCCCTGGAGCGGCGGGCACGCTCGGTGTACGGCAACCCCGGGCTGCTCCCCCGGATCGAGGGCCAGGTGCACGCGCTCGCCCCCCACGCCCGCGCCAACACCCTGGCCGCCGCGCTGCTGCACCTGACCATCCCGGGCGTGCCCGACCTCTACCAGGGCAGTGAGGAGCCGCTCTACACCCTGGTGGACCCGGACAACCGGGGCGTGGTCGACCTCGGCGCGCTCGCCGTACGGCTCACCGACTCGGCCACGGCCCGCCCCGGCGACCTCGCCCGGGAGAAGCTGCACCTGACCGCCACCGCGCTGCACCTGCGCCGCTCCCGCCCGCTCGGCGCCTACCGCCCGCTGACCGCCGTGGACCTCGCCAGCGACCACCTGCTGGCCTTCGCCCGCGGCGAGGACGTGATCACCGCCGTCACCCGGCTGCCGTACGGGCTGGCCCGGGCGGGCGGCTGGCGGGACACCGTCCTGGAGCTGCCCGCGGGCGGGGCCTGGACGGACGAGCTGACGCTGCGCGGCTTTCCGGCCGGGCCGGTGCCGGTGGCGGAGCTGCTGGCGGGCGCCC
This sequence comes from Kitasatospora sp. NPDC056531, assembly GCF_042794375.1. Classification (NCBI taxonomy): domain Bacteria; kingdom Bacillati; phylum Actinomycetota; class Actinomycetes; order Kitasatosporales; family Streptomycetaceae; genus Kitasatospora; species Kitasatospora sp. NPDC056531. The sequence continues at coordinate 39,363 of NZ_JBHTTU010000053.1, forward strand.
CGGTGGCGCTGCTGACGAGGAGGGGCTGAGCATGCCGCACTACGAGGTGTGGGCGCCGTTCGCGACCTCCCGCGTCACCGTCCAGGTCAACGGATTCGACCACGAGTTGGCCCGCTGCCCGGACCGGCACGGCTGGTGGTCCGGCGAGGCCCCCGAGGGCGACTACGCCTTCCGCCTCGACGGCGGCCCACCGCTGCCCGACCCGCGCTCGCCCCGGCAGCCGCACGGCCCCGACGGCCCCAGCCGGGCGGTGGACCACGCCGCCTTCCGCTGGTCGCAGACCGGCTGGCGCGGCCGCCCGCTGCCCGGCTCGGTGCTGTACGAGCTGCACATCGGCACGTTCACCGCGCGCGGCACCTTCGACGCCGCCGTCGACCACCTGGACCACCTGGTCGAGCTGGGCGTGGACTTCGTCGAGCTGATGCCGGTCTGCCCGTTCCCCGGCAAGCACGGGTGGGGCTACGACGGGGTCTCACTGTGGGCCGTCCACGAGCCCTACGGCGGGCCCGAGGGGCTCAAGCGCTTCGTGGACGCCGCGCACCGCAAGGGCCTCGGGGTGGTGCTGGACGTGGTGCACAACCACCTCGGCCCGTCCGGCAACTACCTTCCGCTGTACGGCCCGTACTTCACCGAGCGGCACCACACCCCGTGGGGCTCGGCGGTCAACCTGGACGCCCCCGGCTCGGACGAGGTGCGCCGCTACCTGATCGACAGCGCGCTGACCTGGCTGCGCGACTACCGGATCGACGGCCTGCGGCTGGACGCGGTGCACGCCCTCGCGGACGACCGGGCGGTCCACTTCCTGGAGGAACTCTCCTACGAAGTCGAGAGGTTGGCGGTGGCCGTCAAGCGGCCGTTGTTCCTGGTCGCCGAGTCCGACCGCAACACCCCGCGCACCACCGCCGCCCGCGAGGCCGGCGGCCAGGGCCTCACCGCGCAGTGGAGCGACGACTTCCACCACGCCCTGCACTGCGCGCTCACCGGCGAATCCCGGGGCTACTACGGGGACTTCGCGCGCGAACCGCTCGCCGCCGTCGCGAAGACGCTGCGACGCGGGTTCTTCCACGACGGTACCTGGTCCTCCTTCCGGGGGCGCAGCCACGGGCGGCCGTTCCCGCCGGGCGCGGGCCACCGGCTGCTCGGCTACCTGCAGACCCACGACCAAGTCGGCAACCGGGCGCTCGGGGACCGCATCTCCACCACCGTGTCCACCGGCCGGCTCGCCTGCGGCGCCGCGCTGGTGCTCACCTCGCCGTTCACCCCGATGCTGTTCATGGGCGAGGAGTGGGGCGCCGCGACGCCCTGGCAGTACTTCACCGACCACACCGACCCCGCCCTGGCGGAGGCCGTCCGCCTGGGCCGGCGGCGGGAGTTCGCCGAGCACGGCTGGGCCGCCGAGGCCGTCCCGGACCCGCAGGAGCCGGCCACCGTGCTGCGCTCCGTCCTCGACTGGACCGAGCCCCGGCGCGCCCCGCACGCCGAACTCCTCGGCTGGTACCGGCGGTTGCTCCGGCTGCGGCGCGAGCATCCGGAGCTGTCCGACCCGGACCTGGGCGCGGTGCGGGTCGCGTTCGAGGAGGCGGCCGGCTGGCTGGTGGTGCACCGGGGGCCGTACCGGGTGGCGGTCAACCTGGGCACGGCCGAGGCGGCGCTGCCCCTGGGGGCCGCCGGGCGGGAGCTGGTGGCAGCCTTCGGGGCGGCGGTGCTGGAGGGGACGGCGGTGCGGCTGGGGCCGGATTCGGTGGCCGTCGTCGCGGTCTAGCTCACCAGAGGAAGGTGGCGATCCGCTCCCGCAGCGCGGGCGCGTCCAGGCCGTAGGCGCCCAGGTGCTCCGCCATCGAGCCGTAGTGCCGGTGCTCCTCGCGCGGCACGCCCAGCGCCAGCACCCGGTGCGGGCGGTCGGCCAGCGCCGCGTGCGCCTCGTTCGCCGAGGTACCCGCCAGGTACGGCTCCACCAGCACCACGTCCGCCCGCTCGCCGACCGCGGCGCGCAGCCCGGCGGCGTCGAAGGGGCGCACCGTCGCCGCGTACAGCACGGTGGTGTCCAGGCCCTCGGTGGCGGCCAGCACCGCGTCCAGCATCGGGCCGACGGCGAGCACCACGCCGCGCGAACCGGTCCGCACGGTGGTGAAGCGGGCCGGCTCCACCGCGACGGGCACGGCGTTCCGGTGGTCGGAGAGCCGGACGTACACGTTGCGGTCGCCGTCCGCGACGGCGTGCTTCAGCAGCTGCTCGGCCTCGTCCGGGTGGCCCGGCACGTGCACCGTCCAGTCCGGCAGGGTGTCCAGCAGGGCGACGTCGCCCGGGGACATGTGGGTGCGGCCGGCCACCGGGTTGTCGTAGGAGCCGCCCGCGCTCACCAGGACGGCGCCGACGCCCTGGTGGACCAGGCTCAACTTGAGCTGTTCGAAGGGCCGTTCCACCAGGAAGCTGGCGAAGGTGTGGGCGATCGGGCGCATCCCGCTGAGCGCCATGCCGCCGGCCGCGCCGATCAGCAGCTGCTCGCGGATGCCGACGTTGACCACCCGGTCGGGGTGGAGCCCGCGGGCCGGCTCGAAGGCGGCGGCCGTGATGTCGGCCAGCACGACGGCCAGTCGGGGGTCCTCGTCCAGCAGGCGGGTGGTGACGGCGACGAAGCGCTCGCGCATGGTGTCCATCGGGGAAGTGCCTTTCGCTGCGGGTCGGTTGGCTTGCGGGGGCGCTCAGACGTTCTTCGGCTCGCCCGTGGTCTTCGGCTCCACCCGGGCGACCACCACGTGCGGGCGGCCCGGGTGCTCGGCGGTGTAGGCGCGGTGCAGAGCCTCGTGGTCGCGGCCGTCCACCGTCGCGGTGGACCAGCCCGCGGCCGCGAACCGCTGGGCGATGCCGCCCTGCCAGCCGTGGGTGGCCGAGGAGTTGTCGATCACGACCACGTGCAGCCGGTCCAGCCCGTACGCGCCGGCGAAGGCCACCGCCTCGTGATTGGAGCCCTCGTCGAACTCGGCGTCACCGACCAGCACCCACACCGCCGGGTCGGTCAGCCCCTGCGCCCGAAGGCCGAGCGCGGTGCCGACGGCCAGCGGCAGGCCGTGGCCGAGCGAGCCGGAGGAGATCTCCACGCCGGGCAGCAGGGTGCGGTCCGGGTGGTAGCCCAGCGGGGAGTCGTAGCCGCCGAAGCCCGGTAGGACGGCGGGGTCGATGAAGCCCTTTGCCGTCAGCACCGCGTAGTAGGCCATCGGGCCGTGACCCTTGGAGAGCAGGAAGCGGTCGCGCTCCGGCGCCTCGGCGGTGTCGGGGGCGACCCGCAGCACCCGGTCGTACAGCACCCAGAGCGCGTCCAGCGTGGAGGTGGCCGCGACGTCGTGCTTCTCGTCACCGGTCATCAGCGCCATCAGTGCCTGGAGGTCCTCGAAGCGGCCCCGACCCGCGGTTTCCGTGCTCGTCCGCGTGGTCTCGCCCTGTGCCTTCGTCGTCATGCCACGATCGTGCAACTTCAAGCGAACTTGAAGTCAAGCGGCTACACTGATCACCCATGACGGCGAAATCCGACGACGCCCGCGCCGCCTGCCCGCGCCCGGGTGACCTGCTCACCATCGGCCAGCTCTCCGCCCGCAGCGGCCTCGCCCACTCCGCACTGCGCTACTACGAGAGCCTCGGCCTGATCCAGGCCACCCGCACCAGCGGCGGCCAGCGCCGCTACTCCCGCGGCACGCTGCGCCGGATCGCCTTCGTGCGCGCCGCCCAGCGGGTCGGCCTCTCCCTCGACGAGGCCCACGACGCCCTGGACCGCCTGCCCGAGCGCCCCGCCCCCAGCGGCACCGAGTGGGACCGGGTCGCCACCGCCTGGCAGGACCGGATCGACGAGCAGATCGCCGAACTCGAACGGCTCAAGGCCAGGCTCACCGGCTGCATCGGCTGCGGCTGCCTCTCGCTGACCCGCTGCGCCCTGCACAACGCCGAGGACCGGCTCGGCCGGACCGGCCCCGGCGCCCACTACCTGCGCACCCACGACCCGGCCGCGGAACTCGACGGCGAGCACTGAAAACCCTTTGCCGGGCGGCCGTTCGCCCGCCTACCGTGCGGCCATGCTGCCTGCGGTGGAGACTGACGAGCAGTGGGACGCGGTCCTCCCCGACGAGTCGGTGATGCGCCCCGGCGCCGAGGCGCTCTGCGCGCGACTCGGCGTCGGCGGGCTGCCGTTGGAGCGCTTCGCGGAGGGATCCGTTCCGGTGTACGCGGTGGGCGAGGAGCACGCGCTCAAGCTGTTCCCGTCGGCCGGCGCCCACGACGGCGTCGCCGAGGCCCGCGTCCTCTCGTTCCTGGACGGCGCGCTGCCGCTCCCGACCCCGGAGGTCCGGGCGGCCGGCGAGTACGTCAACGGCTGGCAGTACGTGCTGATGTCCCGCCTGCACGGCGAGGGCCTCGCCCCCGCCTGGCCACGCATCCCCCGGCCCGACCGCGAGCGGATCGCCCGCGACTGCGGCGAGGCGCTCGCCGCCCTGCACGCCCTCGACGCCGAACCGCTCGCCAACGTCCTCGCCCCCGGAAACTGGATCGCCTTCCTGGACGAGCAGCGGGCCGACGCCGTCGCCCGCCAGCGCGAACACGGCCTGCCCGAGGCCTGGTTGGAGCAGATCCCCGACTTCCTCGCCGCCGCCCCGCTCCCCCGCGTCCGGCAACGTTCCCTGCTGCACACCGAGTTCATGCGCGAGCACCTGATCACCGACCCGGCCGCCGGGTGGCCTCTCACCGGCCTGCTCGACTTCGAACCCGCCATGCTCGGCGACCCGGCCTACGACCTCGTCGCCGTCGGCCTGTTCACCACCCGCGCGGACCGGCACCTGCTCGGGCAGTTGCTGGCCGCGTACGGCCGCCCCTTCGAACCGCGGCTGCTGATGGCGTACACGCTGCTGCACGTGTACAGCAACCTGCCTTGGTACCTGCGGGAGTTGAAGCCCTCCGCGCGAACGCTGGACGCCCTCGCCGAGGAGTGGTTCGGCGTCGCATAGGCCGCTCCCCGGTGCCGGAAGCCCGGTCGGAGCCACTTGTCACAGCCACTTGTCACGGCCACTTGTCACAGCTACTTGCCGGCTGTCGTCATGGAGGTGACCGCTTCCGCCACGCCGGCCCGGTAGAGGCCCATCCGGGGGTTCAGGACGTGTACACCGCTGGGGAGCGGGAAGTTCTGGGTGTTCGCGAGGGGCATGTTGGTGCCCTCCTGATCGGCCAGGACGTTGAGTTCGTTGATGCCGGGGGCGGTGCCAGTGGTGGCAGCGCTCGGGTCGAGGTCGATCACCGCGTAGGCGTTCTTGCCCGCCGGGACCGCGAACCGCGAGGTGCCGCTGGCGAGCACCGGCTTGATGTTCTTGCTCTGGTCGGGCGAGGCGGAGTTACCCAGGTCGACCCCCGGGGTGGAGCTCAGGCTGCAGGCGCTCGCACCGGTGTTGTGCACGTCGATCACCCACTGGTTGGGGGCCCCGGCGCGGGCCGTCACGTGGATCGAGAGGTTCTGGATGTCGCACGGGCGGGCGGCGGAGCCGGCACTCCCCCCGTCGGACTGGGCGCCGCTCGGCGACGTGTGGGTGGTGGGGTGCGAGGCCGGCCCGCCCGTCTTCGAGGGCGGGGCGGCCACCGCGGTGGTCGCGGAGGGCGCCGAGCCGCCGGCCGGGTCGGTGTTGTCGGGCCCGCAGGCGGTCAACGCGAGCCCCGCCCCGACGACGAGGACGGCGGAAGCGAGCAGCGGACGACGGTGGCGGACGGACATGGCGGCTCCCCGGTGACGATGCGCGTTGACTGCTTGGACACACCACAAGACGGTCAGCCGACGGCTTTTGGTGGCATGCACAGCGTCACAATCGTCAGGACACGACCAGGACGGGACTGTGACATCGAGTCAGGTGCGGCGCGGTTGACACGGCGAACCGCCGGGCCCGCCACGCCGCTCCCTCCCAACACTTCCGCAACGGGCCTGTCCCGAAGGGGAGTCAGAGCCTCACAGGCGGCGCAGGAAGACGTCCTGCCCGGGGTTGGTGTCTCCCGGCACCAGGTTGCCGTCCTTGGCATCGAAGATCACCGTGTCGCCGGTGGCGTCCACGTAGGCGTCGTAGGCGGCGGTGTCGCTCTGCTCGCCGTCGCGGGTGAGGCTGACCCGTTCGATCGTCCCGGTCGACAGGTCGCGACGGAACACGTCGGTGACCTGGTTGGTGTCGCCGGGGACCAGGTTGTCGGCGGCGGATTCGAAGTAGACCCAGTGGTCGGAGGCGGTCATGACGCCCCCGGACGAGCTGCCGTTCGGGGTCGTGCCCGGCAGGCTGGTGCTGACCCTGGTGACCTTGCCGGTGGCCAGCTCCTGCACGTACACGTTCATCTGTGTGTCGCCGTGGCCGGGTACCCCGGTGCCGTGCGACGCGAGGCTGTAGACCGCGTAGCGGCCGTCCGGGCTGATCCGGGCGTCGGGGCGGGCACCGGCCGTCCGCCCGGCGTCGTCCAGGCTGCCGACGGCGATCCGGCCGGTGTCGGCCTTCCAGACGTAGTAGGGGTGGTAGTGGGGCAGGGGCGCCAACCTGGCGGAGCCGGCCTCGGGTGCGGACCCGGTGTCGGCGGCGGCGCCGGGGTCGGCGGCGGGGCCCGCGTCGGTGGAGTCCGCCGGGGCGGTGGAGTCAGCCGGGGCCGCCGAGAGCAGGTTGCCCGCCATGGAGCCGAAGCCGATGGTGGAGCCGTCCGCGCTGATCGTCGGGAAGTAGGAGGCGCGGTTGCCGGGCCGGCCGTTCAGGCCGACGCTGACCAGCCGGGTGGTCTGGGTCCAGCGGTCGGTGACGTAGATGTTCTTCTCGCCGCGGTTCCCGGTGCCGGGCGCGAGGTCGGTGCGGTCGGAGACGTAGGCGACGTAGCGACCGTCCCCGCTGATCGAGGGGCTCATGGCGTCGCGGCCGCTCTGGTCGTCGATGCTGGGCAGGCCGCCTTCGGTGACCAGCTCGGTGCTGCCGGTCCAGAGGTCGCGGACGTAGATGTCGCTGCGGTGCTTGGGCTGGTCGGGCACCACATTGGTGGCGGTGGTGCTGAACGCGACGTACCGGCCGTCGCCGCTGATCGAGGCCTCGGAGGTCAGGGCGTTCAGCCGGGAGCCGTCGTCGGCGACACTGACCCGCTCGACGTGGCCGTTGCGCAGGTCCCGCACGTAGATCTCGTCCGTGTTCGGGGTGCCCTCCTGGGGCAGCAGGTTGGTCGCCGCCGAGGAGAACAGCGCGTAGCGGCCGTCGTTGCTCAGCCCGAGCGCGGACGAGCCGGCGTCGAGCTGCTCCCCCTTGGATCCTTCACTGACGCGGGCGGTGTCGCCCTTGGGCGGCCGGGCCTCGGCGGCCGGCATCGCGGTGCCGGCCACGACGACGGCCACCAGGACGGCGGCGGCGCGGGCCGACCAGCGGCGGGTACGGGCGGTGGTCATGGATCATCCTCCCCTGATGACTGATCACGGCGCCGGGCTCGAACACCCCCCGAGCCCGGCTGAGGAAGAGCCAAGCGCCGCCGCGGGCGAACGGTCAACGCCCGTGCGCGAGGTCGGCCGGAAACCTCCCACTGTTTGGCACGCCGGCCCAAGGGCACGGCCCACAAAGGGACTTAAGGCCGGTGGTCGGTGCGCAGTAGGCTGTAGTAGACCGCGTCGCGCCAGGCACCGTCCCGAAAGACCATCGCCCGGTGCACACCCTCACGGGTGAAGCCCAGCTTCTCCAGGGCACGCTGCTCGGCGAGGTTGCCGGTGTCGGTGTCCGCCTCCAGCCTCATCACCGGCGTGTGGGCGAACAGGTAGTCCACCAGCAGCCGTTGGGCCTGTGTGCCGATCCCCCGCCCGCGCGCCGTCGGGAGCAGTTGCACGCCGATGCTCCAATACGGGGCGGTCGGCCGCGCGGCCTTCCGGGTGGCGGCGACGAAGCCGACGAACTCGCCGTCGGCGGTGACCGCGAACACCCACTGGTCGTCGCTCAGCAGCCCGTGCTCGGCCCACCGGCGGCGGAACCGGTCGGGATCGCCCCAGCCGAACCACTGGAACTCCCCCAGCGCCTCGGGGTCGTTGACCAGCTCACCGAAGGTCGGGAGATCGGCTTCGGCTATCGGACGCAGGGAGATCATTTCATCGCTCATACACGCGCCAACGGCCGATCCGGCGCAACGGTTCCTCAGCTCGCGGCGGGTCGCGGGTCGGTGCGCAGCAGGCTGTAGAGCACCACGTCAGGAGCCGGTCGACCGGGCGAGCCGGAACCCCACGTCGTCGATCCGCAGCGTCGGGTGGCTGCGGCGGCGGACGGAGGCGCGGCAGCTCCAGTGCTCGTCGAACCAGCCGCCGCCGCGCAGGACGCGGTAACCGCCGTACACCTCGGGGTCGTAGAGATCCCAGCACCACTCCCACACGTTGCCGAGCAGGTCGTACAACCCGAAGGCGTTCGGCCGCAGCTCGCCGACTTCGTGCGGCCGTTCGCCGGAGTTGCCGCGGTGCCAGGCGATCTCGTCCAACGGGCCGTAGCGCGGCCCGTCCGTCCCGGCGCGGCAGGCATGCTCCCACTCGGCCTCGGTGGGCAGCCGGTAGCCGTCGGCGGCGCGGTCCCAGGCGACGTCCTCGCCGTCCAACTCGTAGGCGGGACTGTGGCCTTCGCGCTCGGAGAGCTCGTTGCACCAGCGGACGGCGTCGAGCCACGAGACGCTGTGCGCGGGGCGGCGGTCGCCCGCGACTCCCTCGTACTTCTCGCGGGTGACCGGACAGACCGCCAGCTCGTACGCGGCGACGTCGACCGCCCAACTCCGCTGCGTACGGCGGTCGGAGAGCGTGACACGGCCGGGCGGCACGGCGATCAGGCCGGTTCTCGGGTCCATGATCGACGATCCTACGGCCTGCCCCCTGGCGCCCACCCCGCCTTCGGCCCGAGGATGGTGCCCGTTCCTACGGTGCGTCAGAAACGGCGGTGACGAGCATGGCGGGCATCAGGGTCAGCACGGTGGTGGAGGCTCCGGCCGAGCGGGTGTGGGAGCTGGTCGGGGACTACCACGCTCTCGGCGACTGGCACCCTCACCTGCCACCGAGCCGACTCGGCAACGGGTTGACGGGCAACGCGATCGGCTCGGTCCGGGTCTTCGAACTGCCCGACGGCGTCGTGCTGCACGAGACTCTGCTCGCCTACGACGAGGAGGCCCGCAGCTACACCTACAGCTTCCCCGACGGCACCTTCCACTTCGACGACTACCGGGCCACCCTGCGGGTCACCCCGGTGACCGAGCTGGGCGCCAGCTTCGTGGAGTGGAGCGTCACCTTCGACATCGAGCCCGAGCACCGCAAGGAGTCCTCCGACCGGGTGCACGGTGTCTTCACCTCCGGCCTGGCCGCCCTGCGCAAGCACTTCGCGGGCTGAGGTGCCCGGCGGGGGGGGGGGGGAGGGGAGGGGAACGGGAGAATGATCTCTCCCGACGCCCTTCCTCCATCCTCCTCAGCCCCCCCACCCCATACCCCTC
>NZ_JBHTTU010000054.1:0-46350 GCF_042794375.1 Kitasatospora sp. NPDC056531
GGAGGCGAGCGGGCGAGTCCCCGCCCCGAGCCGAAGGGGCGCGCCGGCGCCGAAAGGGAGAAGCGAGGAGGCCCGAGGAACGAGGGCATCGGAGCGCCGACCGTCGGCACCGGGCCCGAGCCCCCCGGAGGCGAGCGGGCGAGTCCCCGCCCCGAGCCGAAGGGGCGCGCCGGCGCCGAAAGGGAGAAGCGAGGAGGCCCGAGGAACGAGGGCATCGGAGCACCGACCGTCGGCACCGGGCCCGAGCGCCCCGGAGGCGAGCGGGCGAGTCCCCGCCCCGAGCCGAAGGGGCGCGCCGGCGCCGAAAGGGAGAAGCGAGGAGGCCCGAGGAACGAGGGCATCGGAGCGCCGACCGTCGGCACCGGGCCCGAGCGCCCCGGAGGCGAGCGGGCGAGTTACAGCAACCGGAATGCGCCGCACATCCGTCCGAGTGGGTACGGTGTCGGATCAAGATGGCGGGCGCGAGAGGGGCGAGGGTGGCCAGGAGAAGGCGCAGCAAGGAGCTGGGCGAGGAGCTGGGCGACGAAGTGGCGCCCCGCCGCCGCGGTCCGGTGCGCGCGCTGCTGCTCGTGCTGGTCGGGCTGCTCGGCCTGGCGTTGGTCGCGGGCCTGGCGGTGGTCGGGATCTGGTGGTTCGGGTTCCGGCCGGGCGTCTCCGAGGAGTGCTCGGTGAAGACCGCGGCCGGCAGCGGCACGCTGGAGCTGCCGCAGGCCGCCAACGCGGCGACGATCGCCGCGGTGGCGCGGTCGCGCGGGCTGCCGGACCGGGCGACGGCGATCTCGCTGGCGACCGCCATGCAGGAGTCCAAGCTGCGCAACCTCGCGGGCGGTGACCGGGACTCGATCGGCCTGTTCCAGCAGCGGCCGTCGATGGGCTGGGGCACCCCGGCGCAGATCGCGGACCCGGTGTACGCGACCAACAAGTTCCTGGACGGCCTGGCCAAGGTGCCCGGCTACACCCGGATGCCGCTGACCGACGCGGCGCAGGCGGTGCAGAAGAGCGGCTACCCGCAGGCGTACGCCAAGCACGAGACCAAGGCGACCCTGCTGACCTCGGCGCTGGCCGGGCGCGAGCCGGCCTCCTTCACCTGCGTGGTGCACGACTACGCCAAGCCGGACCCGGCCGACTCGCCGTCGCCGACCGCGGGCGCCTCGGCCACCCCGGTCGCGCAGCCGGACCGCGCCCAGGTGCTGTCCGACCGGGTGCGCCGGGAGTTCGGCCGCACCGTCACACCGGCCACCGGCTACACCTCGACGATCAAGGGCGCCGAGAACGCGGTCTCGCTGACCCCGGACCCGGCCACCGCGGCGCTGACCTCCTCGGCGGACGCCGGCGGCGACGCCGGGGCGAACGCGGAGCGGACCAGCGGCTGGGAGGTGGCCCACTGGGCGGTCGCGCAGGCCCAGCAGCTGGGCATCGCGACGGTCGCCTACGACGGGAAGATCTGGCGCAAGAGCAAGTCCGAGGACGGCTGGCAGACCCAGACCTCGGGGACGTCGACCAAGCTCGTTCAGGTCACCCTGGCCCCGTACGACAAGAGCTGACGTACAGACGTACGGGTTGCCGCCGGACGGGTGATTCCGGTCAACTCCGGTGGACCGACCGCCCGTTCCGGCGAACCCGGGTGGAGAACCGTCACTCCCCTTGGCCGGGGCCGATCCGACGGGGTGCGGCGGGGTCCGGTGGACCCCGCCGCTGTGGTCATACGATCCGATGGTCGGTTGGGAACTTTCCTTGCCCCGGCCGAAACCTTCTGGCTTCTCAAGCGGTAACAACCTCGTCCGCCCGGTCCCGTCCAGGCCCGGTCGTCCACCCGGCGGACGGGACGGACCCAGACCCCTTCGAGGAGCCCCATGTCTCACCCCCTCACGCGCCGGATCGCCCAGGCCGCGCTCGTCGTGGCCGCCGGAGCGACCCCGCTGGTCGCGGCCGGCTCCGCGTCCGCCCTGGGCGGGGACGCCCTGCTTCCCAAGAGCGACCTCGCGGCGCCGCTGGGCCAGCTGACCAACACCGACACCGGTTCCACCCTGCAGCACACCACCCACCAGCTCGGCCAGGCGGCCGGCACCACCGGCGCGGCCACCGTCGCCGCGGGCGTGCCGGCCTCCGCCGACGCCGCCGGCAACATCGTCGCCCACCAGCTCCCCGAGGCGAACGAGAAGGCCGGCTCGCTGACCGCCCCGGTCGACCAGACCGCCGCCACCACCGGCCAGCTCTCCGCCGCCACCCCGAAGGTCGCCTCGACGCTGGCCGGCAAGCTCGGCGAGGCCGTCACCGGCAAGGGCATGGGCATGGGCACCCGCAGCGCCAACGCCGGCGCCAGCCCGGTCGGCGGGCTCGCCCAGGCGGGCGCCGTCGCCCAGGCCCTGCCCGGCGCCGACAAGCTCTCCGGCGCCGTCCCCGGCACCAACGCCGTCACCGACGCGCTGCCGCTCAGCTCGGTGGAGCGCGCGCTGCCGGTCGGCACGGTCGAGCACGCCCTGCCCGGCGGCCTGCCCGGCACCGACGTCCTGGGCCTCGCGGAGCACGGCTCGGCCAACCGCCTCGGCGGCGCCGACCTCGGCCCGAACAACCCGCTCTCCGGCCTGACCGGCGCGCTCGGCCCGGTCAGCGGCCTGCTGGGCGGTGCCAACGGCGGCAGCATCAGCGGCCTGCCGCTGTAGTCCGCGGTAGCCCCCGGTAGTCCGCACAGGCCGAAGGGGCCGGTGTTCCCGCTCGGAACACCGGCCCCTTCGACGTGTCGTCAGCGCGCCGCGTTCAACCGCTCGACGGCCGCGGCGACCCGCTCGTCGGTCGCGGTGAAGGCGACCCGGACGAAGCGCTCGCCGGCTGGGCCGTAGAAGTCGCCGGGCGCCACCAGGATGCCCAGAGCCGCCAGTTCGGCCACGGTCTCCCAGCACGGCCGGTCCTGGGTCGCCCACAGGTAGAGGCTCGCCTCGGAGTGCTCGACGCGGAAGCCGTACGCCTCCAGCGCCGCCCGCAGCGCCGAGCGCCGGGCCGCGTACCGCTCCCGCTGCTCGGCCACGTGGGCGTCGTCCGCCAGCGCCGCGATCGTCGCCGCCTGGACCGGCGCCGGCACGATCATGCCGCCGTGCTTGCGCACCTCCAGCAGCTCCTTGACCACCACCGGGTCGCCCGCCACGAAGGAGGCGCGGTAGCCGGCCAGGTTGGAGCGCTTGGAGAGCGAGTGGACGGCCAGCAGACCCTCGTGCTGCGTTCCGTCGGCAGGGCCGCCGCAGACGTCCGGGTGCAGGACGGAGACCGGGTCTGCCTCCCAGCCCAGCTCCAGGTAGCACTCGTCGCTGACCAGCAGCGCCCGGTGCTCCCGGGCCCACTCGACGGCGCGGCGCAGCTCGTCCCCGCCGAGCACCCGGCCGGTCGGGTTGGACGGCGAGTTCACCCAGAGCAGGCGCACCCGGGAGCCGTCCAGCTCCTCCACCGAGTCGTACTCGACCGGCTCGGCGCCGCACAGCCGGGCGCCGACCTCGTAGGTCGGGTAGGCCAGCCGCGGGTAGGCGACCTGGTCGCCCGGGCCGAGGCCGAGCTGGGTCGGCAGCCAGGCCACCAGCTCCTTGGAGCCGACGGTCGGCAGCACGGCCTGCGGGCCGATCTCGGCGCCGCAGCGGCGGTGCAGCCAGCCGGCGATCGCCTCGCGCAGCTCCAGCGGGCCCCAGACGGTCGGGTAGCCGGGCGTGTCGGTGTGGGCGGCCAGCGCCTTCTGGATCACCTCGGGGACCGGGTCGACGGGGGTGCCGACGGAGAAGTCGCAGAGGCCGCCCGGGTGGGCGAGGGCGGTGGCCTTGTAGGGCTCCAGCTTGTCCCAGGGGAAGACGGGCAGCCGGTCGGAAACGCGGCGCGCCGCCCCCGGGTGGCCCGGGAACGGCGCGCGCGTGCTGTTCGTGCTCACAGCTCAGTAGCCACCGATCGTCAGTGGTCGGCGTTCTGCGGCGGCAGAGCGGCGATGAACGGGTGGTCCCGCTCGATCAGGCCGAGCTTCGAGGCGCCACCGGGCGAGCCCAGGTCGTCGAAGAACTCGACGTTCGCCTTGTAGTAGTCCTTCCACTCCTCCGGAGTGTCGTCCTCGTAGAAGATCGCCTCGACCGGGCAGACCGGCTCGCAAGCGCCACAGTCGACACACTCATCCGGGTGGATGTAGAGGGAACGCTGGCCCTCGTAGATGCAGTCAACCGGGCACTCTTCGATGCACGCCTTGTCCTTCACGTCGACACAAGGCTGCGCGATGACGTAGGTCACGCTGTCGTTCCTCCTCGGAAGGGCCCTGGCGGCCCGTTCTGTTCTGCTCGCGTGCGCGGTGAGCGCGGCGTCGTCGATGCCCGCCCCTAGTATCGCGGGTCGGAGACCGCAAATGCACAGGAGGTGGCCGGATCATGACTCGGGACCCGCTGGACAGCCGTCCGGAAGTCCGGATAGATCGCTCTGACGTGGGACGACGCGTGTCCGTGCGACGGGTGTCCGAGTTCGTGGACGACCGTCCGGTGTTCCGCGATGTGATCGGGGTGCTCACATCGTGGGACGATCATGGCCTCACCGTAGCACCGCGCTCGGGCGAGCCGGTCTCCTTCCCGGAGAAACTGCTGGTCGCGGGCAAGGCCGTCCCGCTGTTCCCGGTCCGGCGCGTGCCGCAGCCGGCCGCCACGCCCGTCGAGCTGCAGCGGATCGCCGGGCGCGGGTGGCCCGGGGTCGAGCAGGAGGCGCTCGGCGAGTGGACCCTGCGGGCCGCGTCCGGGTTCACCCGGCGGGCCAACTCCGTCCAGGCGCTCGGCGAGCCGGGGCTGCCGCTGCCGGACGCGCTGGCCGCCGTCCGGGACTGGTACGCGGCACGCGGCCTGCCCGCGCTGGTCGAGGTGGTCACCCCCGGGACGGCGGACGAACTGCGGGCGCTGCTGGGCCCGCCGCGCTCGCCGACCCTGGCGCGCACGGCCCCGCTGGCCGGGGTGGCCCGGGCCGGCGCCGGGCACGACCGGGTCCGGCTCTCGCGGACCGCGGACGCGGACTGGATGTCGCTGTACGGGCGGCTGAGCGAGGACCCGGCGGTGCGGGAGGCGGCCCGACGGGTGCTGCACGGCGGCCCGTCGGTCTGGTTCGCCACCGCGCCGGGCGCCCCCGGGCAGCCGCCGCTGGCGATCGGACGCTGCGTCATCGACGGGCCCTGGGCCTGCTTCGGCGCGATCGAGGTCCAGCCGTACGCCCGGCGGGCCGGGCTGGCGACGGCGGTCATGGCGGTGCTCGCCGCCCGGGCGGCCGAGGAGGGGGCGAGCGGCGCGTACCTGCAGGTCGAGGCCGGGAACGACGGTGCGATCGCGCTCTATGACGGACTCGGCTTCACGACCAGTCACACTTACCACTACGCACCTCTGCCCCAGGGGTAGCCACCCGACCGTTACATCCTCGTTTGTCCGCTTGTCCGTCCGTCGCACGAAGGCCGTCGTCGTCACCGTGACCGAGCAGAGCAGAGACCGCTTCCGGACCGCCGCCCGCGCCGAGCAGCCCGACCCGGTGCTGCTCTGCCTGCTCGCCGCCGCCGAGCACGGCCCGGTCCTCGACCCGGGCGACGTCGGCGAGCCGCCCGGCGTCGACGCCCTGCTCGCCGCCTGCGAGGCCGCGCTGGACCGGCACGCGGCCGCCGTACGGCTCGCCGTCGCCGAGCGCTCGCCCTCCGGGCCGGAGGAGACCGCCGCCCTGCTCGCCGCCGTCCTCGGCGGGCGGGAGCGGTTCCACGGGCGGATGTCCGACTACCGGCGGTTGGAGTCCTCGCTGCTGCCGGACGTGCTGCGGCGCCGGCGCGGACTGCCGATCATGCTCTCGCTGGTGTGGACTGCGGTCGGACAACGGGCCGGACTCGCCGTCCACGGCATCGGGCTGCCCGGCCACTTCATCGTCGCGGTCGGCGGCCCGGCCGGCGGCGAGGAGTACGTGCTCGCCGACCCCTTCCACGGCGGTCGGCTGCTCGACCCGGCCGACGTCGAGCAGCTGGTCGCCGCCGCCGGGCACGAGTTCACCCCCGACCTGCTCACCCCCGCCCAGCCGCTGGACATCGTGCTGCGGGTGCTCGGCAACATCCGGGTCTGGGCCGCCGACCGGCCCGAGCACGCCCGCACCCAGCTGTGGGCCACCGAGCTCGCCCTGCTGCTCCCCCGGCACCCGGCTCAGCTCCGGCTGGAACGGGCCGAACTCCTGGTGCGGATGGGGGACTTCCTCGGCGGTTCGGCGGAGATGGACGCCTACGCGCAGATCCTGGACGCCTTCGACCCGGACGGCGCCGCCAAGGTCCGCCAGGAGGCCCGGGCGGCCCGGCACCGGCTCAACTGATCGTCCGCGGGGTTACAGCCAGCCCTTCTCCCGGGCGATCCGGACCGCCTCGGTGCGGTTGCGGGCCTCGGTCTTCTGGATCGCCATCGACAGGTAGTTGCGGACCGTCCCCTCCGACAGGTGCAGCCGCTTGGCGATGTCCGCGTTCACCGCGCCGTCGGCGGCCGCCCCCAGCACGTCCCGCTCGCGCGCGGTCAGCGGGTTGGCGCCCTCCGCCAGCGCGGCCGCCGCCAGCGCCGGGTCGATCACCCGCTCACCGCGCAGCACCCGGCGGATCGCCTCGGCGAGCTCGGAGGCGGGCGCGTCCTTCACCAGGAAGGCGTCCGCGCCGTACTCCATCGCGCGGCGCAGATAACCGGGGCGGCCGAATGTCGTCGCGATCACCACCTTCGTCCGCGGCGCCTTGCGGTGCAGCTCGGCGGCCGCCTCGATGCCCGTCATGCCCGGCATCTCGATGTCCAGCACGGCGACCTGCACGTCGTTCGCCAGCACCGCCTCCACCACCTCGTCCCCGCGGCCCACCTGCGCGACGACGTCGATGTCCCCCTCCAGCCCGAGCAGCGCCGCCAGCGCCTCGCGGACCATGCCCTGGTCCTCGGCGAGCAGCACGCGGATCGAGGGGCTGTTCTCTGTGTTACCCATGGTCAAGACCATAGAGGGAGGCTTGAGTCTCCTGTAGGGGGAGACGCCAAGGTGGACCGCATGGACGGCAACGACCCGCTCTACTCGATCGGCGACCTCGCCCGGCGCACCGGACTCACCGTCAAGACGATCCGGTTCTACGCCGACACCGGCCTCGTGCCGCCCGCCGACCGCACCCCGGCCGGTTACCGGCGCTACGACGTCCGGGCGTTGGCCCGGCTGGACCTCGTCCGCACGCTGCGCGAACTCGGGCTGGACCTGCCCGCGATCCGCCGGGTGCTGGAACGCGAGGCCCCGCTGCACGAGGTCGCCGCCGCGCACGCGGAGGCGCTCGAGGTGCAGATCCGCACCCTGCGGCTTCGCCGGGCGGTGCTGCTCGCGGTCGCCCAACGTTCTTCCAGCCCCGAGGAGATGAGACTCATGCACAAGCTCGCCAAGCTTTCCGACGCCGAACGCCGACGACTGGTCCACGACTTCATCGACGAGACCTTCGGCGGCCTGGACGCCAACCCCGAGTTCGTCGCCGTGCTGCGCTCGACCATGCCCGAACTTCCGGACGAGCCAAGGCCGGAGCAGGTCGAGGCCTGGGTCGAGCTGGGCGAACTCGTCCAGGACCCAGACTTCCGGGCGGCGGTGCGACGGATGGCCGAGCACCAGGCCGCCGAGCGGGCGGACGGCGACCGGGGCGGGCTGCACGTGGCGCTGACCGAGACCGTGCGGTCGGTGGTCGGCGGGGCTGTCGCTGAGGGCATCGCACCCTCCTCCCCCTGCGCGGACCGCGCCCTCGACTCCCTCACCGCCGCCTTCGCCGAGGCCTTCGAGCGCCCTGACGACGTCGAGCTGCGGCGCTGGCTGCTCACCCGTCTGGAGACCGCCAACGACCCGCGCGCCGAGCGCTACTGGCAGCTGCTGGCGGTCATCAACGGCTGGCCGGTCCAGGAGAGCCTGCGCGAGGTATTCGAGTGGTTCACCGAGGCCCTGCGCACCAGACTGGCAGGATGCTGACCCTGGAACTCCTCCGCCCCGACCACGCCGAAGCCGTCCTCGCCTTCGAACGCGCCAACCGCGTCTGGTTCGCCCGCACCGTCCCCGACCGAGGCGACACCTACTTCGCCGAGTTCCCGGCCCGCCACGCCGCCCTCCTCGCCGAACAGGCCGAGGGCACCTGCCGGTTCCACGTCATCCTCGATCCGAGCGGCTCCCTCGTCGGCCGCATCAACCTGGTCGACATCGCGGATGGCACCGCCGAACTCGGCTACCGCATCGCCGAATCCGCCGCCGGCCGAGGCCTCGCCAAGGCCGCCGTCGCCGAGGCCTGCCGCCTCGCCGCCACTGCGTACGGCCTGCACACCCTGACCGCCGCCACCACCCTCGACAACCCTGCCTCCCAAGCCGTCCTCACCCACAACGGCTTCGCGGTCACCGGGGAGACTCTCCTCGGTGACCTCCCCGCTCTCTCCTACCGCCGCAGCCTGGCTGCCCTCCGCCCCACGGAGTAGGAAGTCGGCCCGGCCGACTTCCTACTCCGATTCCGCCGATTCCGCCGGAACGACGTGGCGAGGATCGACGGTCCACTCGATGCCGCCGCCTGGCGGGCGAAGGTAGAGCCGCCTGCCGACGACATCCATGACGAAGCCGATGCGATTGGTGCGACGATCGTGAACCAGGTCGCCAGGCCTGGGGGTGTACATCTCGGGAGTGCTCATCAAGCGGTCCAGGGCTCGACCTGGTGGAGGCGCCGGAGCCGAAGGTTGCCATCGACGGTGAGCGTCACCAGGTTGTCGATCACCTCTACGACTTCGGCAGGAATCCGGGGCGCCCACGGCGTGCTGATCTCCCAGTCCGGAGGCACGATGGCCACCGTCTCGCCGACACCGGGAACCCAGCCGTCACTCGCGCTCACGACCCGGGCGCCCTCCCGCAGCACCTCGACCAGCTTGGCGATCTCGCGAGGAGCTGCTCCGCCCAACTCGATGACCACCACCCCCGTGGTCCTCACTGACGCCCAATCAACCCGCATCGACGGCAGCTTCACCCGCACCGCCGCCAACACCGCCTGGAGGTCGTCGAACACCATCGCCGCCTCCCGCCGGATCTCCTCGGTCTCCCGAACCAGCCTCGATCCCCTACCCGAACGGACACGCACAGCAAACCCCTCTCAACGGAGTGTCAGTGAACTAGTCCAGAATGAATAGTGACGTAGTTCACCCGCTACGGTTCCGAGTGAACTAGTCTGCTCTTACTGTCCGTCAGAACTTGGAGCGTGAGAGCGACTTGTCTGCTGGAGCCCCGAAGACCTACACCGTCATCGCCGACCACTACCGGCAGCGGATACTGTCCGGCGAGCTGGAACCGGGCACAAAGCTGCCCAGCAACAAGGAGATCTGCGGGCGGTGGGGCGTAGCCGTCGCGACCGTCTCCCGTGCGCTGCAGCACCTCCAGGTGGAGGGCTACGTGCGTACCAGTCCTCGCGGAACTTTCGTGGCGGACGATCCCCGGGTCACCGCCAGTAGCCAGGAGCGGCTGGCCCGGGTCAGCCGCCGGAAGTCGTCGCTGATGGACGGCGAGACCAGCCGGGTCACGGCCGCCGAGTTGGTCGTTCCGCCGCTGTACGTGGCCGACCTCTTCGACCTCGACAGCGGCGCGCAGATCATCCGACGCGAGTACATCGTCGGCCGGGGCAAGGCCCGGACGATGTTCGCCGTCTCCTGGTACCCCGCCCACTTCGCGGCCCTGTGCCCGGACCTCCTCAACACCAACCCCGCCCGCAACGACGGCATGACCGCCCGCGTGCTCGAAGCGACCGGCCGCAAGATCACTGCCGGGCGCGACGACATGCACGCCCGCGAGGCCACCCCACGCGAGGCCTCCGCCCTCGCGCTGGCGCCCGGCACCCCGATCCTGGCCCTCGTGCATCGCTGGTCGGACGACCAGGGGATCATCGAGTACACCGGGCCCTTCTTCCCAACCGTCTCCCCCGTTTGCGATAACCACACCCTTGGGTTTTTTGGGGGGGGGAGGTCGCCCCGCCCGCCTCCCCACACCGCACCGGGCGGTTACTCGTACCAGCGGGACCGAGTGCGTCGAAACCACGCCCTACCACGGGTTACAGCCAGCGCTGGGCGGCCTCGACGCTGTCGGCGCCGCTGGTGTTGAAGGCGACGGCGGCCTGTGGGGCGTGACGGCGGACGAGGTTGACGACGAGTTCGAAGAAGGGCAGCGCCGGTTCGGGCTTGCGGATGCCGCCGCCGATGACGACGACGTCCCAGTCCCGGTCGGCGAGGGCGGCGGTGATCGCGGGCTCGGCGGTCCCGTCGGGGGCGACCAGGGTCATCGCCGCGTCGAGGCCGTGCTCGGCGAAGCGGGCGAGTTCGGCGTCGAGGACGGCCCGCATGCCGTCGCCGTCCATGCCGGGGACGGCGTGCGGGTCGAAGCCGAGGATGAGAACGGTGGACATGCCCGACAGGACGATCGGTCCACCCGGCCGGGTTCCCGCAGGAGCGCCTTCCGGCTAGCGGACCTTGGAGGGCTCGGAAGGCTCGGAGGGCGCGGCCGTCGTCCGCAGCGGCACCGAGGCCCGCAACCGGAAGCCTTTGCCGCGCTCCCCCGGCCCGGTCTCCAGCCGCCCGCCGACCAGTGCGAGGCGCTCCTCCAATCCCGAGAGTCCGTTGCCCGGCTGGGACTTGCCCGGCCCGCGCCCGTCGTCGGCGATCTCCAGGACGGCGTAGCGCTCGCCGCTCGCCTCCCAGCTCTCGTCCGCCGCCACCGTGCACACGGTGGCGCCCTCGCCGTGCCGGACGATGTTGGTGACGGCCTCGCGCAGCGCCCAGGCCAGCGCGCCCGCCTCCTCGTTGGCCAGCGACGGCCAGGCGTCCACCAGCTCCGGCGCGGCCTCCAGCCGGACCTGCGCGGCGGACAGGGCGGTCCGGGCGGCGGCGAGCTCGACCGGCAGGGTCGGGCGGCGGAAGCCGGTCACCGCCTCGCGCACGTCGATCAGCGACTGCCGGGCGACCTGCTCGATGTCGGCGACCTGCGCCCGCGCCGCCTCGTCCTTGCCGGCGTCCATGAACCGTCCGGCCAGCTCGCTCTTCAGGGTGATCAGCGAGAGCGAGTGCCCGAGCAGGTCGTGCAGGTCGCGGGCGAGCCGCAGCCGCTCCTCGGAGGCGGCCAGGTGGGCGACGGCCGCGCGGGCCTCGCGCAGTTCCTGCATGGTGGCGACCAGCCGCTGCAGGCCGGTCATCGCGACGCCGGAGAGGAAGGCGCTGAGGGCGAAGGTGGAGGTGTTGTCGTTCCCGGCGTGGATCAGCAGGCCGGTCACGGCGGTGAGCGCGGCCATGCCCGCGAGCCCGCGCAGCGCGTAGCGCGCCGGCGCGATGATCGCCAGGCACACGGCCGCGTAGATGAACAGGGTCAGGAACGCGCCGCCGAGGACGAAGGAGGCGGCGACCGCGAGCACGGTCATGGTCGCGACGATCACCCGGCAGAGCCGTGGCTTCATCCCCGCCTGCGAGCGGAAGATCACCAGCAGGACGTAGGCGGCCACGAACCCCGCCAGGCAGCACCAGCCGAACACCTGGCCGGCCGCGCTGTGGTCCCCGTTCAGCAGGTTGCCCGCCGGGTAGGCCAGGTAGAGCATCCACAGCAGCATCCAGGCGACCTTGACCAGCAGCTGCCGCCGGGTCTCCACCGGGGAGCCGGGGACGTTCATGAACGACGCACGCGCCAGGCCCACCTGCATGTGGTCGTCGGTGCGGCGGGTCCGGCGCGTGTCACTCATGTCGATCATCATGCCTGGCGGGTGTCGCGGCGGTACAGGGCCGCCGCCGCGGCCACGAAGACCGCGAGGAAGCCGGCCAGCCCGGCCACCGCGGCCAGGTCCAGGGAGTGCCCCGGCTGGGTGAAGGTGGCCAGCTGGTTGTACAGGTGCACCGGGTTGATCCGGGCGTACGTCTCCAGGGTGCCCGTCAGCGGGAACCAGGTGCCACCGAACAACGACATCACCATGTAGGTGATCATCACGATGGTCTGCACCGAGTCCGGCGCCGCCGCGTAGCCGAGCGCGACCCCGAGCGCGGCGAAGACGAAGCTGCCCAGCCACAGCGCGGCCGTCAGCCCGAGCCACTGCGCCGCGCTCAGCGAGACGCCCTGGCTGGCGCCGACCGCGAAGACCACCAGGATCGCCGGCAGCGTGGTCACCGAGCTCGCGGC
Source organism: Kitasatospora sp. NPDC056531 (assembly GCF_042794375.1). Classification (NCBI taxonomy): domain Bacteria; kingdom Bacillati; phylum Actinomycetota; class Actinomycetes; order Kitasatosporales; family Streptomycetaceae; genus Kitasatospora; species Kitasatospora sp. NPDC056531. Next base: position 12,181 of record NZ_JBHTTU010000054.1, read on the forward strand.
GATCTTGGCCAGGGTGTACGCCCGGCCGGGCAGCGCGGTCAGCCGCAGCTGGCGCACCCAGCCGCTCTTGCGCTCCAGCGAGATCCGCTGCGCGCTGCCGGTCAGCACCGCGCCGACCGAGCCGAAGGTGGCCATCGAGACCATGAAGTACGTCTTCACGGGCAGGCCGCCGGCCAGCTTGTCGGTGCCGTAGGCGTGGATGAAGAAGAAGTACATCAGCGCCGGGTAGGCGACGCTGAACATCAGGTAGCGCCGGTTGCGCAGGGTCCGCAGGATCTCCAGCTTGATCAGGGTGGTCATCGCACGTTCTCCTTCGCGGCCTCGTCCAGTTCGCCGGTGATGGTCAGGAAGGCCTGCTCCAGGCCCAGCCCGGCGACCTCCAGCCCGCGCGGGTACAGCCCGGAGCGGTAGAGCGCGGCGACGCTCGCGTCGGCGTCCGCCGTCCGGATCCGGACCGTCCGCACCCCCGGGGCCCGGGCGGTGACGTCCAGCGACTGCACGCCGGGCAGTGTGCGCAGCACCCCCTCGTCGAAGAACTGCCCATCCGCGTCGTGGAGTTCGAAGGAGACCCGGCGGGCTCCGGCCCGCGCCTTGATCTCCGCGGAGCTGCCGTCCGCGATCAGCCGGCCCCGGTGCAGCACGAGCACCCGGTCGGCGATCGAGTCGGCCTCCTCCAGGTAGTGGGTGGCGAACAGCACCGTGCGCCCGGCGTCGACCTCGGCCCGCATACTCGCCCAGAACGCCTGCCGGACGCTGACGTCCATACCGGTGGTGGGCTCGTCCAGCACGATCAGGTCGTTGTCGCCGGCGATGGCCAGGGCGAAGCGCACCCGCTGCTCCTGGCCACCGGACAGCTTGTCGACCCGCCGCTCCGCCAGCTCGGTGATCCCGGCGTCGGTCAGCACCCCCGTGACCGACCGACCGCGCGGGTGCACGTCGCAGGCGAGCTGGACCAGCTCGCGGACCTTGACGTCGGCCATCAGCCCGCCGCTCTGCAGCATCGCGCCGACCCGGCCGGCCTCGATGGCGGAGCGCGGCGTGCCGCCGAACAGGGTGACGCTGCCCTGGTCGGGCTCGCGCAGGCCGAGGAGCAGGTCCAGGCTGGTGGACTTGCCGGCGCCGTTCGGGCCGAGCAGGGCGACGGTCTCGCCCGGCCTCAGCACGAGGTCCAGCCCGTCCACCGCGCGCACCCGCCCGTAGTTCTTCCCCACGCCGCGGAAGGCGGCCACTTCGGCAACCATCGCTCCGTTCCTCTCCCCTGTCGGTGATGCGTCCGGTGCTGTTCGCACCACCTCAGAGTCCCGCGCGGGCGGGTGCCGGCGGCAGTGCCGGCCGTCGTGGCTTCCGCATGACGGATGTCATGCCGGCGGCCGGTACCCCCGTCACAGGAGTACCGGCCGCCGAAGGGGCTGGTCAGATCCCCAGGGAGCGCTTCACGAAGTCGACCTGGAGCAGCAGCAGGTTCTCCGCGACCTCCTCCTGCGGGGTCATGTGCGTGACGCCGGACAGCGGCAGCACGGTGTGCGGGCGCCCGGCGGCGAGCAGCGCCGAGGACAGCCGCAGGGTGTGGGCGGCCACCACGTTGTCGTCCGCGAGACCGTGGATGATCATCAGCGGCCGCTCCAGCCCGGCCGCGTAGCCGTTCAGCGAGTTCGCCTCGTACACGTCGGGCCGCTCGGCCGGGTGGCCCAGGTAGCGCTCGGTGTAGTGGGTGTCGTACAGCTCCCAGTCGGTGACCGGCGCCCCGGCGACCGCCGCGTGGAACACGTCCGGGCGGCGCAGCACGGCGAGCGCGGAGAGGTAGCCGCCGTACGACCAGCCGCGGATGGCGACCCGGTCGAGGTCGAGCGGGAACTCCCCGGCGAGCGCCTGGAGCGCGTCCACCTGGTCGTCCAGGGTGGCCCCGACGAAGTCGAAGGCGATGGACTTCTCCCAGGCCGGACCGCGCCCGGGGGTGCCGCGGCCGTCGGCGACGACCACCGCGAAGCCCTGGTCGGCGAACCACTGCGAGTTGAGGTGCGGGTTGTGGGCCTGGACGACGCGCTGGCCGTGCGGGCCGCCGTACGGGTCCATCAGGACGGGCAGCAGGCCGTCGCGCTCACGGTCGTAGCCGGTGGGCAGGAAGACGGCGGCCGGGATGCGGCGCTCGCCGGCGAAGCGGAAGACCGGGCGGGCGGTGATGACCGGGGTCTCGGCGTGGGAGGCGATGACGGCGACGTCGTCGACCACCACGCCCTCCGGCAGGTCGCGGGCGACCTGCACCAGGGTGCCCGGCAGGTCGGGCTCGGCGGTGGCCCGGACGGTGATGCCGCCGGCGTGCACCGCGCTGGTGACGGAGGTGAACGGACGGCCGTTGGAAGACTCCCAGGCGAGCCGCTTGCCGTCGTGGCTGATCCGGCCGACGGCGATCCAGCCGGGCTCGGGGTCGGTCTCCTCGGCGCCGCCGGAGGCGGTGAAGAACACCTCCTCCTCGGTGACGGCGACGACGGACCTGACGTGCAGGTCGGCCCCGGTGACGGCCTGGTCGCCGACCACCAGCGCGCGCACCCCTCCCTCGTCGGAGATCCGGACCAGCTTGCCGTCCGGGGTCCAGGCCGGGACGCCCGCGAAGGCCTCCAGCCAGGCCTCGTCGCGCTCCTCGAACAGCACGTCGGTGGCGCCGGTGGCCACGTCCAGGCCGAGGATCCGCTGCGTGCGCTGGTCGCGGGACTCGACCAGCAGCAGCGGCACCCCGCCCTTCGACCAGTGCACCCGGGCCAGGTACGGGAAGGCCTCGCGGTCCCAGGACACCTCGGTGCGCCCGCCGTGCAGGTCGAGCACCCAGAGGCCGACCTCGGCGTTGGCGGTGCCGGCCGCGGGGTAGGCGACCTCGGCGGGCTCGCGGTCCGGGTTGGCCGGGTCGGCGATCCACCAGCGGCGCACCGGGCTGTCGTCGGCGCGCTCGACCAGCAGCCGGTCGCTCTCCGGGGACCACCAGAAGCCGCGGTCGCGGTCCATCTCCTCCTGGGCGATGAACTCGGCCTGGCCCCAGGTGACGTTGGGGCCGTCCGGCTCCGCGAGCGCCCGGTCGCCGGTGCCGTCGGTACGGGTCAGCCGCAGCTCGCCGATGGTGTTGGCGTAGGCGACGTGCGCGCCGTCCGGGGAGAGCCGCGGGTCCAGCAGCGGGCCCCGGGCGGGCAGTTCGGCGGTGGCGCCGGTGGCCAGGTCGGCGGTGAACAGCCGGCCGGACAGGGCGAAGGCGGCGAGCTTCCCGTCCGCGTCCAGGGCGTAGCCGACGACGCCGGCCGAGCCCTCGCGGCTGCGCTCGCGGCGGGCCTTCTCGGCCGGCGAGAGGTCCTCCTCGCCGCCGCCGAGCAGGACGGCCGGGTCGGCGGCGATCCGCTCCTCGCCGGTAGCGGTGTCGAGGGTCCAGAGCAGGTTGGCCCGGTCGCTGCCGGAGCGCGAGCGGAGGAAGACGACCCGCGAGCCGTCCGGTGCGACGGAGAAGGAGCGGGGCGCGCCGACGGTGTAGCGCAGAGTCCGCGCGTACTGCCGGGGGAAGGTGTCCGCAGGGGTGTGGGAGGTCATGGCACCAGACCCTACGACGGCGGACTCCCACAGCCGGGTGACTGGTGATCACTCGTTCGGAGCATCGTCGCGAAGTACGCCCCAAAGAGGTCCAAACCCCCTCCGACCGGCCCATGCGCCGCACGAGTGCCCCGATGCCCGGGCGCGCGCGGACTCACTGAATGTAATGCTCCCCTTACCTATCGGGTATGACTGGTCGGGCGAGTGACCGTCGGGTCCGTCCCGGCCCCGGTCACCCGACCCCGATTCCCGTACGGTCCCACCGCCGGCCCTCCCCAGGGGTCGGCGCCCGAGAAGGGGTGTGAGCCGACATGGCCATGAACATCTCCGCCGTCGCGCTGATGCTGACGATCGTGGTGGTGCTGGTCCGCCGCTCCGACCTGAAGCCGACGCACGCCATCGTCTGCGCGCTGCTCGGCTTCTACCTGGCCTCCAGCTCGATCGCCCCGTCGATCACCCAGGTCACCACCAACCTCGCCGGAATGCTCAACGGCCTGAAGCTCTGACCCGCAGCCGCGGTCGTTAGGCTTCCTCCCATGACCGCGACTACCGGCCGCAGCCTCCTCCTGGTGCACGCCCACCCCGACGACGAGTCGATCGGCAACGGCGCCACCATGGCCCGGTACGCCGCCGAGGGCGCCCGGGTGACGCTGGTGACCTGCACCCTCGGCGAGGGCGGCGAGGTGATCCCACCCGAGCTGGCCCATCTGACGGCCGATCGGGACGACAGCCTCGGCGCGTACCGGATCGGCGAGCTGACCGAGGCGATGCGCGCCCTCGGCGTCACCGACTTCCGCTTCCTCGGCGGCCCGGGGCGCTACCGCGACTCCGGGATGATGGGCGTGTCCGACAACGACGTCCCCGGCTGCTTCTGGCGGGCCGACGTGGACGAGGCGGCCGGCCACCTGGTCGCGGTGATCCGCGAGGTGCGGCCGCAGGTACTGGTCACCTACGACGAGAACGGCGGCTACGGGCACCCGGACCACATCCAGGCGCACCGGGTCGCGATGCGCGCGTACGAGCTGGCCGCCGACCCGGCGCACCGCCCGGAGCTGGGCGGGGCCTGGCGGATCTCCAAGGTGTACTGGAACCGGATGCCCCGCTCGGTGATCGAGGCCGGGCTCGCCGAGACCGCCGCCAAGGCGCCGTTCCCGGGCGTCGCCCAGCCCGCCGACGTGCCCGGGGTGGTGGCCGACGAGGCCGTCACCACCACGCTGGACGGCGCCGGGTACGCGGGGCGCAAGGCCGCCGCGATGGCCGCGCACGCCACCCAGATCACCGTGGACGGCGCCTTCTTCGCGCTCTCCAACGACCTCGGCCAGCCGCTGTTCGCCACCGAGTACTACCAGCTGGTGCGCGGCCAGGCCGGTCCGGAGCGGCCCGAACACGACCTGTTCGCGGGCCTGGAGCACGACACCGAGCCCGAGACCGCCACTGAGGGGACCGTCCGATGACCGCGCCCGCCACGCCGCCGCGCCGCTCGTTCGCGGCGACCGTCCTCGGCACCCAGAAGGAGCGGCTGGCCGAGCCTCAACCCCCGCGCGCCGTCCGGATCGCGGTGTATGTCCTGTTCTTCCTGCTCGGCATCGCGGTGTCGGTCTGCGGATCCTTTGTGCAGGCCCTGTGGCCGCCGGTGGGGGTTCTGCTGGCGCTCGCCGCGAGCGTCGCGACCTTCTACGCCGGTCTCCGGATCACCGGCACCCGGCTCGGCGCCGCGATGCCCGCGGCCGGCTGGTTCCTGGCGATGCTGCTGATGATGGTGCCCCGGCCGGAGGGCGACAACGTGCTGTGGTCCAACGCCACCTCGCTGGCCTGGCTGTTCGCCGGCTCGGTCCTGGGCGTGATCTGCGCCACCCTGCCCACCCGTGGCAGCTGGTTCCCGGGGGTGCCCAACTCCCCGCGCTGATCCCGCCCGCGAGCGGCGAACGGCACCGCGCACGACGCGCAGTCAGGACCATACGGCCGTACTCTCATACCGGAGGAACCGGACGTATCAGGATCTGTCCGAAGCCGTTCACCGCTCAGTTCTTCCCAGTATGGTGGTCCCGCAGTACGTCGAACCCGACCGTCGGTCGCAGAGACAGGCCCAGGGCCCGGCGACCACGAACCGCGGTCGCGCCGCACGGCCCGCCCGCGAACCCGGAGCAGAGCAGCATTGAGCAGCCGCGAATCTGACAACGCCAACCCGACGCCCCGGCGCACGGGTCCGGACGCCTACCCGTCGGGCACGCCGCCCTACGGCACCCCGGGGTTCCCCGGCGGCGACCGGGCCGCGGCCGGTGCCGACCAGGGCGCCGCGTCGGGCGGCGAGGACGACGGTCCGAAGACCGAGACCACCCTGACCACCCGGGTCCGGATCAACATCCCCGGCTCGCGCCCGATCCCGCCGGTCGTCGTCCGCAGCACCGTCAAGAACGAGGACGGCCCGGGCGAGCAGGCCCCGGCCGCCGCCGAGCCGGGCAGCCCGCGGCACCGCTCCGCGCCCGCCTCGCCCGTCCTCGGCGTGATGGAGGGCGGCGGCCGCGCGGCCACCCCGCCGCACCTGCCGCCGGAGTGGCAGATCCCGCCGATCCCGCCGGCGACCTCCGAGTCCGAGTCCACCGGCGCGTGGTTCCGGCCGCGGCAGAAGAAGGCCCAGGCCGCCGAGCCCACCCCGGCCGCCGTGCCGGCCGGCGCCCCGAGCGCACCGAAGGCCCCGGCCGGGCCCGGCACCGCCGCCGAGGCCGGTCCGCAGGGCGCCCCGAACGGCACCCGCCCGGCCCCGGCCGCCGCCGCGGCCCGCCCGAACGGCCGCCCGGTGCCCGCCCCGGGCAAGTCGCCGAACCAGGCCCCCGCCGCACCGTTCGGCGCCGAGACGCCGGCCGAGGAGCCCGGGGTGTACGAGGCCGCCGACCCGTTCGCCCCGACCGGCCCCGAGGCCGGTCCGCGCGGCCCGCGCGGCGGCCGCCCCCAGCAGCAGGCCCAGCAGTCGGCCCCACGGCCGAACGGGGCCCAGCCGAACGGTGGCCGACCGAACGGTGGCCGGCCGAACCGGCGGCAGCAGAACGGCGCGCAGGGCGCGCCGGGTCTGAACGGCCGTCCGCAGGGCCCGGCCACCGCCGAGCCCGGTCCGGAGGACACCTCCGTGGACGGCTTCGCGCCGATCCGCGAGAACACCCCGCCGCCGGCCGCCATACCCGGCCTGCCCCAGAACGGCGCCCAGCGCGGCGGCGACGGCCGTCCGCAGCCGGGCCTGTTCGCCTCGGCCCCGACCGGCGCCGACCCGTTCGCCACCCAGCGTCCGGCCGCCCCCGGCCAGGACCCCTTCGGCCCCCCGGCGGCCCCCGGCGGGCTGTTCCCGGGCGCGCCGCAGCCCGCCCCCGGCGGCCCCCTGCAGGCCGGCCGCGACCCGGAGGCCACCGAGCTCACCCCGCTGCCGACCCCGGCCCCCGGCCCGGGCCCGGAGGCGGCCCGGCCCGCTCCGGGCGGTCCCGCCGGCCCGGTCCCGCCCGGTCCCGCCGCGCAGTCCGCCTCCGCACCCAACCCCGCCCCGGCTCCGGCCAAGGCCGAGCCGGCCGCCCCCGCCAAGGGCAAGGACAAGGCCAAGGGCGGCGGCGCCAAGAAGCTGGTCAAGCTCGGCGTCTACGCCGTCGGCGGCGTGCTCTTCCTCGGCGCCGCCGCGTACGGCACCGGCCTGATGCTCAACCAGTCGGACGTCCCCAAGGGCACCGTGGTGCTCGGCACCGACATCGGCGGCAACAGCCGTGACCAGGCGATCCACGCCCTGGACGATTCGGTCGGCAAGGCCGGGCAGCAGCCGCTCAAGCTGAAGATCGGCGACCAGAGCGTCGACCTCGACCCGACCGTCGCGGGGCTGAGCTTCGACACCACGGCCACCGTGGACGGCCTCGCCGCGCACAGCTACAACCCGGTCGACGTCATCAAGTCGCTCGAGGGCGGCAGCAAGGCGGTCGCGCCGCAGGTCCGGGTCGACCGGGCCAAGCTCAAGGCGGCGCTGGACTCGCTGGCGGCCGGCTCGGGCCAGGGCCTGCAGGAGGGCTACGTCAAGTTCGGCGACACCGGCGACCCGGTCGTGGTGCCCGGCAAGGCCGGCCAGGCGGTGGACTCCAACGCCGCCCTGGACGTGGTCGAGCAGGCCTACCGCGACCGCGCCGACGGCAAGCCGGACCAGCCGATCGCGCTGGCCGTCACGGCCGCCCAGCCCAAGGTCTCCACCCAGGCCCTGCAGGCCGCCGCCGACGGCCTCGGCAAGCAGGTCGTCAACGGCAAGATCCACATCGTGGCCGGTGCCAAGTCCTGGGAGTTCGGCGGCAAGACCGCCGCCAAGGCGCTCACGCTGGTCCCGGACGCCTCCGGCAAGATCGTGCCCAAGTGGGACCTCGACGCGCTGGGCTCCCAGCTGAACGGCGTGTTCGACAAGGTGAAGGTCAAGAAGAACGGCCAGACCGGCACGATCACCCCGCAGGACGTCGCGGACGCCGTCACCTCGCTGTTCGACAAGACCGGTGACAAGGACCGCACCTTCAAGTTCACCGTTGTCTGACGGACCGGACACGAACGAGGGGCGGGCCCGCTGCCGCAGTACCGGCAGACGGTCCCGCCTCTCGACAACTCCACCTCCCGGTCAGCAAGATGTGACGCCACACCTTCCGTCACAGCGACCCCGGGAGCCACGCCGATGAGCAGCCGCCTCCAGCACCACCGGACGGCACTGCTCGCCGGCCTCACCGTCCTGACCCTCTCGCTCGCGCTCTGCTCCTGCTCCTCCGGGCAGGGCGACGCGGCCGCGGACGCGATGCCGAGCGCCGCAGGGGTGCCCAAGCTCACCTCGATCGACATCAACCAGCACGACCGCTCCGAGCTGCGCCAGGGCGGCACCCTGAACCTGGCGATCACCCAGTTCTCCCACCAGTGGTCGCCGATCCACACCGACGGCAGCGAGTCCTCGACCATCGCCGTCACCAAACCGCTGCTGCCGACCCTCTTCCGCTCGGACGCGGCCGGCACCCAGACCGTCAACCCGGCCTACCTGCAGGAGGCGCACGCCGACTTCAAGGACGGCCGGCAGGTGGTCACCTGGACGCTCAACCCCAAGGCCCACTGGTCCGACGGCACCCCGATCACCTGGCGCGACATCGAGGCCAACTGGCACGCCCTGAACGGCAGGAACCCGGCCTACCGACCCTCCAGCAGCACCGGCTTCGAGCTGGTCTCCTCGGTCGAGCGCGGCAAGGACGACTTCCAGGCCGTGATGACCTTCGACCAGCCGTTCTCCGAGTGGCAGTCGATGTTCAACGGCGCCGCCAACGCCCCGCTGCTGCCGGCCTCCAAGGTCTCCACCCCGGAGCTGTTCAACTCGGCCTACCTGGACGCGATCCCGCTCACCGCCGGCCCGTTCAAGGTCGACCGCCTGGACCCGGCCGCGCAGACCGTCACCCTGGTCGCCGACCCCACCTGGTGGGGCGACAAGCCGATGCTGGACAAAATCGTCTTCCACGCCATGCTGCCCAACGCGATGGGCCCAGCCTTCGCCAAGGGCGAGATCGACCTCTTCAACAACGGCCCCGACCTGGCCGGCTACCAGGTCATCAAGAACACCAAGGGCGCCGCCGTGCGCCGGGCCGGCGGGCCGGACTTCCGGCAGATCACCCTGAACGCCCGCACCCCGGCGCTCGGCGACCCGTCCGTCCGCCAGGCCGTGTTCCAGGCGATCAACCGGGACGCCCTGATCCGCTCCGACCTCAACGGCCTGGACTGGCCCGGCGTCCCGCTCAACAACCACCTGCTGGTCGCCAACCAGAACGGCTACCGCGACAACTCCCTCGGCCTGTCCCGCTTCGACCCCGCCGAGGCCGCCCGCAAGCTGGACGCGGCCGGCTGGAAGCTCGACGGCGACGTCCGGAAGAAGGACGGCCGCGAGCTGAACCTGCGGATGATCGTCCCGGCCGGGGTCGCGGTGGCCCAGAACGAGGCCACCGGCGTCACCAAGATGCTCAAGGACGTCGGGATCAAGGTCACCACGGTGACCGCCGCCGCCAACGAGTTCTTCGACAAGTACGTCAACCGCAACGACTTCGACCTGGCCGCCTACGCCCTGCTCGGCACCCCGTTCCCGGCCAGCGGCAGCCGGGCCGGCTTCGCGCAGAACGGCGGCGCCAACCACGTCGGCGCCGGCAGCGCGGCCGCGGACGCCGCGCTCGACCGGGCCGCCGCCGCGACCGACGCCGCCACCGCCTCCGAGGCGATCAACCAGGCCGACGGCGAGCTCTGGAAGGTGGCCGGCGTGCTGCCGCTCTACCAGCGTCCGCAGCTGTACGGCGCCCGCGCCGACCTCGCCAACGTCGGGGCGCAGGGGCTGTCCGACATCGTCTGGGAGAACGTCGGCTTCACCAAGTAGGGCCGCCCGGCGTCCGGTCGGCCCGAAGGGGCTCAGCCGTGCAGCGTCTCCCGCCAGTAGTGGCAGGCGCTGCGCCGGCCCGGCAGCTCGGCGCCCTCCTCGTCCACCACCGGTACCAGCGGCGGTAGTTCGGTCAGGCAGCGGTCCTGCACCCGGTCGCAGCGCGGGTTGAACGCGCAGCCCTGCGGGATCCGCAGCAGGTTGGGCGGCAGGCCCTTGATGGCGTGCAGGTCCTGGCCCTTCTGGTCCAGCCGCGGGATGGAGTCCAGCAGGCCCCGGGTGTACGGGTGGGCCGGGCGCGCGTACAGCTCGTGCACCGGCGCGGTCTCGACGATCCGGCCCGCGTACATCACCGCGATCTTGTCGGCCACGTCGGCGACCACGCCCAGGTCGTGGGTGATCAGGATCAGGCCCATGTTGAACTCGGCCTGGAGGTCGGCCAGCAGGTCCATCACCTGGGCCTGCACCGTGACGTCCAACGCGGTGGTCGGCTCGTCCGCGATGATCAGTTCGGGCTCCAGGGAGAGCGCCATGGCGATCATGATGCGCTGGCGCATGCCGCCGGAGAACTGGTGCGGGAAGTCGCCGACCCGCTGCCGGGCGGCGGGTATGCGCACCCGCTCCATCAGGTCCACGGCCCGTTCCCGGGCCTCCTTGCGGGAGAGCCCCTGGTGCACCCGGAACATCTCGCCCAGCTGGTAGCCCACGCTGAGCACCGGGTTGAGGGCGGACAACGCGTCCTGGAAGATCATCGCGATCCGCTGGCCCCGGACGGCCCGCCGGGCCTTGGGGTTCATGGTCAGCAGGTCCTCACCCCGGAACATGATCCGCCCCGCGGTGATCCTTCCCGGTGGCACGTCCAGGATGCCCATGACCGCCTGCGCGGTCACCGACTTGCCGGAGCCGGACTCCCCCAGCACCGCCAGCGTCTCCCCCGCCGACACCGAGTAGCTCACCCCGTTGACGGCCCTGGCGACGCCGTCCTGGGTGTGGAACTCGATGTGCAGGTCCTCGACCTCCAGCAACGGGGTCCCGGGCTCCAGGCTCGACCGGCCGCCGCCGATCACCTCCACCGCGTCCATGTGAGCAGCCCTCCTCAGCACAGCAGCGACCATCGATAGGCGCCTTGCAACTATCAATGACCGACGCGCACTTGGGGAGGGCACGGCAGATCTCGGTTCCATCACGGCGCAACACGGGGCGCGCCCCCGTTCCGAGGACGCGCCCTGGGGACGGCGCAGTCAGTCGCCGTTCTGTCCGTTCTCGCGCTCCGCCGCACTCTGCCCGATCTCGCGCTCCGCCGCACTCTGCCCGATCTCGCGCTCCGCCGCGAAGTGACAAGCCGAGTCGTGGAAGGCCGCGTCCCGCAGCCAGCTCGGCGAGGCGAGCAGCGGAACCTCCACCGCGCAGCGCTCCTGCGCCTTCCAGCAGCGGGTGCGGAACCGGCAGCCGGACGGCGGGTTGGCCGGCGAGGGCACGTCCCCGGTGAGCACGATCCGGTCCCGCGACTCGCGCGCCGTCGGGTCCGGTACCGGTACGGCCGACAGCAGCGCCTGGGTGTACGGGTGGGTCGCGTGGTCGTAGATCTCCTCGTCGCTGCCGATCTCGACCATCTTCCCCAGGTACATCACACCGACCCGGTCGGAGATGTGCCGGACGATGGAGAGGTCGTGCGCGATGAACATGTACGACAGGTTGAACTCGCCCTGCAGCTGCTCCAGCAGGTTGATCACCTGCGCCTGCACCGACACGTCCAGCGCCGAGACCGGCTCGTCGCAGATGATGACCTCCGGTTTGAGCGCCAACCCCCGGGCGATGCCGATGCGTTGACGCTGACCGCCGGAGAACTGGTGCGGGTACCGGTTGATGTACTCGGGGTTGAGCCCGACCACGTCCAGCAGGTCCTGGACGGCCTTGCGGCGGTCGCCCTTGGGCGCCACCTCGGGGTGGATCTCGAAGGGCTCCCCGATGATGTCGCCGACCGTCATGCGCGGGTTCAGCGAGGTGTACGGGTCCTGGAACACCATCTGGATGTTGCGCCGGACGGCCTTCAGCGCGGACCCGGACAGCCGGGAGATCTCCTCCCCCTTGTACCGGACCGAGCCGCCGGTGGCCGGCTCCAGGTTCATCAGCACCTTGGCCAGCGTGGACTTCCCGCAGCCGGACTCGCCGACGATGCCGAGCGTCTCACCCTGCATCAGGTCGAAGCTGACCCCGTCGACGGCCTTGACCGCGCCGACCTGCCGTTTGAACAGCACGCCCTTGGTGAGCGGGAAGTGCTTGACCAGGTCCCGGACTTCGAGGATCGGCTCGCCGCGCGGAACCTCCTGGTCGAACGCGACCTCCTCCGGCACCACCGCGCCCAGCGCGCTGGACCCGTTGGCGGCGGCCCTGCCGGCGCCGGCTCCGTCAACGGTCATGGAGGGTCTCCTTCCAGAAGAAGCAGGCGCTGCCGCGCCCCTCCAGCGGCGTGCCGTCCTCCTCGGCGACCGGGAACAGCTCCGGCACCTCGGCCCGGCAGATGTCCTGCGCCCGGGGGCAGCGCGGGTTGAAGGCACAGCCCCTGGGGATCCGCAGCAGGTTGGGCGGCAGGCCCTTGATCGCGTAGAGCTCCTGGCCCTTCTGGTCCAGCCGCGGGATGGAGTCCAGCAGGCCCCGGGTGTACGGGTGGGCCGGGCGCGCGTACAGCTCGTGCACCGGCGCGGTCTCGACGATCCGGCCCGCGTACATCACCGCGATCTTGTCGGCCACGTCGGCGACCACGCCCAGGTCGTGGGTGATGAGGATCAGACCCATGTGGAACTCGGCCTGGAGTTCGGCCAGCAGGTCCATCACCTGGGCCTGGACGGTCACGTCCAGCGCGGTGGTCGGCTCGTCGGCGATGATCAGGTCCGGTTCCAGGGCCAGGGCCATGGCGATCATGATGCGCTGGCGCATGCCGCCGGAGAACTGGTGCGGGTAGTCGTTCACCCGCTGCTTGGCCGCCGGGATGCGCACCCGCTCCATCAGCTCGACGGCCTTCGCCCTGGCCTCCGCCCGGGAGGCCCCCTGGTGGGCCCGGAACATCTCGCCGAGCTGGAAGCCCACGCTGAGCACCGGGTTGAGGGCGGACAACGCGTCCTGGAAGATCATCGCGATCTTCCGGCCGCGGATCCTCCGCCGCTCGTCCTTGCCCATCCTCAGCATGTCCTGGCCGCGGTAGCGGATCTCGCCGCGCGGGATCCGGGCCGGCGGCATGTCCAGGATGCCCATGATCGCCTGCGCGGTCACCGACTTGCCGGAGCCGGACTCGCCCAGCACCGCCAGCGTCTCCCCGGCCCGGACGCTGTAGTTGACCCCGTTGACGGCCCTGGCCACGCCGTCCCGGGTGACGAACTCGACGTGCAGGTCCCGCACGTCGAGCAGCGGCCCCTCGTACGGCGTCTCCCGCTCGCGTTCGGTGCTGTCCACAGCTGTAGTCACGATGCGCTCCCCTCGCTCAGCGAAGCTTCGGGTCGAGGGCGTCGCGCACCGCGTCGCCCAGCATGATGAAGGCCAGCACGGTGACGGAGAGCGCCGCGGCCGGGAAGAACAGCACGTACGGCGCCGTGCGGATCACCTTCTGGGCGGAGGAGATGTCGATGCCCCAGGAGATGGTCGGGTCCTGCAGGCCGATGCCGAGGAAGCTCAGCGTCGCCTCGGTGGCGATGTAGCCGCCGAGCGCGATGGTGGCGACCACGATCACCGGGGCGATCGCATTCGGCAGGATGTGCCGGAACATCAGCCGTCCGGTCCCGGCGCCGAGCGCCCGGCCGGCCACCACGTAGTCGGCCTGCTTGACGGTCAGCACCGCGCCGCGCATGACGCGGGCGATCTGGGTCCAGCCGAGCACGCCCAGCGCGATGACCACGCTCCACACCGTGCGGGTCGAGAAGGCGTTCAGCAGCACCAGGGAGCCGAGCAGCAGCGGGATGCCGAAGAAGATGTCGGTGATCCGGGAGATCACCGCGTCCACGGCGCCGCCGAAGTACCCGGCGATCATGCCGGTCAGCCCGCCGAGCACGGTGACCGTGGCGGTCACGAAGATGCCGACGGTGATCGAGGCGCGGGCACCGAAGATGACCCTGGCGTAGATGGAGCGGCCCTGCGCGTCGTAGCCGAACCAGCCGGTCCCGAAGATGTCGCCCCAGTCCGGCCGCCGCAGGTAGTCGTGCACCAGGTCGGCCTTGCGCGGGTCGGCGTCGGTGAACGCCCCGGGGAAGATCGCCATGATGACGAGCAGCAGGATCAGCACCGCCGAGATCAGGAAGATCGGCCGCCGGCGCAGGTCCCGCCAGGCGTCGCCCCAGAGGCTGCGGGCCTCCTCCCGCTTCTCGACGTCCCGCTCGACCAGGGTCTCCCGCTCGACCGCCATGCCCTGCTCCCCGGCATAGTCGAGGCGCGAGACGCCGGGCTTGGGGTGCGGCTCGTACGAGTCCTCGTCATGGATGTCAGGCATAGCGGATCCTCGGGTCCAGGACCGCGTAGAGCAGGTCGACGAGCAGGCTGGCGACCAGGTAGACGATCACCAGGACGGTCACGATGCCGACCACGGTGGGGCCTTCCTTCGTGTTGATCGCCCGGTACAGGACGTTGCCGATGCCCTGCACGTTGAAGATGCCCTCGGTGACGATCGCGCCGCCCATCAGCGCGCCGAGGTCGGTGCCGAGGAAGGTGACCACCGGGATCAGCGAGTTGCGCAGCAGGTGGCGCAGGATGATGGTGCGCCGGGGAAGGCCCTTGGCGACGGCCGTGCGCATGTAGTCGGCCCGCAGGTTCTCGCCGATCGAGGTCCGGGTGAGCCGGGCCACGTAGGCGAGCGACAGCGAACCCAACACCACGGCAGGCAGTACGAGTTGGGAGAGGTCGTAGCTGTTCTGCACGGTCGGGGTGACCCAGCCGAGGTTGGTGGCGAAGACCGTCTGCGCGATGTACGCCAGCACGAAGACCGGGATCGAGATCACCACCAGGGTCAGCACGAGCACCAGGGTGTCCTGGATGCTGCCGCGCTTCAGCCCGGAGACCAGGCCGAGGGCGAGGCCCAGGATCATCTCGAAGACGAAGGCCAGCAGCGCCAGCCGGATGGTGACCGGGAAGGCGTTGGCCATGATGTCGGAGACCGGGCGCCCGGTGAAGCTGGTGCCGAAGTCGCCCTGGAAGAGGTTCCCCATGTAGTGCAGGTACTGCTTCCAGACCGGCTGGTCCAGGAAGTACTTGTGCTTGATGCTGGCCACCACGGCCGGGTCGGCGGCCTTCTCGCCGAACAGCGCGACCACCGGGTCACCCGGCAGCGTGTAGACCATCACGAAGATCAGCAGCGTGGTGCCGAAGAACACCGGAATCATCTGCAGCACCCGCCGCAGCACGTAACTGCCCATCCGAGCCTCCTTCCTACGTTCCGGCCGGCCGGGCCGGTGGTGCGGGCCCGCCGGGCGGGCCGCAGGAGATCAGCCCTTGACCTCGACCTGGGTCCAGGCCGGGTTTCCGAAGGAGTCGAACTTCACGTTCTGCACCTTGCTCGAGTAGCCCGAGTTGGTGCGGTAGTACCAGAGCGGGAGGGCCGGCATGCCGCTCGGCAGCACGGCCTCGGCCTGCTGGTAGCCGGTCACCGTGTCGGCGACGCTGGCGGCCTCGTCGGCCTTGGTGGCCGCGTCGTCGAACTGCGGGTTGCTGTAGCCGAAGTCGTTGGAGGCGGCGCCGGTGCGGTACACGTCGGACAGGAAGTTGGCGTTCAGCGGGTAGTCCTGCACCCAGCCGGTGCGGAAGGCGCCGTCGAGCTGGTGCGTGGTGATCGCCGCGCGCGCGGTCTTGAAGTCCGGCTTCGGGTCGCCCAGGCAGTCGACGCCGGTGTTCTGCCGGATCGAGTTGCAGACCGCGTCGACCCACTCCTTGTGGCCGCCGTCCGCGTTGTAGGTGATCAGCAGCTTGTTGCCGGGGACGCCGCCGCCCTCCTGGATCAGCTGCTTGGCCTTGGCCGGGTCGAACTTGCAGAAGTCGCCGCAGGCGCCCTCCTTGTAGCCCTCGACGCCCTCGGCCACCCAGGCGGTGGCCGGCTTGCGGGAGCCCTGCAGCACGGTCTTGGTGATGGTGTCGCGGTCGATCGCCATCGACAGGCCCTGACGCACCTTGGCCTTGTCCGGGGAGGACCAGTCGGCCTGGTAGAGCGTGAAGCCGATGTTCTGGATCGCGCCCTGCGGGGCGTCGATGGCCCGGTCGCCGAGGTCGTTCTTGTACGTCGCCAGCGCGGACGGCGGCACCTGGTCCATCACGTCCAGGTTGTTGGACTGCAGGTCCGCGTAGGCGGCCTCGGACGTGGTGTACATCTTGAAGACGATGCCGCCGTTCTTCGGCTTGTCCACGCCCTGGTAGTCCGGGAAGGTCTTGGTGGCCACCTCGGTGTTGTGGGACCAGCTGACGAACTGGTACGGCCCGTTGCCCACCGGCTTCTGCCCGAACCCGGTCGGGTCCTTGAAGAAGCCGTCCGGCAGCGGTGAGAAGGCGATGTAGCCGAGCTTGTACTCGAAGTACGAGACCTTGTGGCGCAGCTTGACGGTGAAGTGCAGGTCGTCGGTGACGGTCAGTCCGGACATCTTGTCCGCGGTGGGCTTCCCGCTGGTCGGGTGGACGTCCTGGTAGCCCTCGATGTCGTCGAACCAGGAGCTGTTGATCTGGGCGTTGGCCGGGTTGGCCGCCCAGTTCCAAGCGTCCACGAAGTTCTTGGCGTGCACCGGGGTGCCGTCGTGGAACTTCCAGCCGTCCTTCAGGGTGACGTTGAAGGTCTGCGAGTCGCTGGTGTCGATCTTGTCCGCGACCTGCATCCGGATCTTCGCGGTGCTGGGGTCGTAGTCCACCAGCCCCTTGAAGAGGTTCTGGATGATGCGACCGCCGCCGACCTCGTTCGCGTTGGCGGGCTGCAGCGGGTTCTGCGGCTCACTGCTCTGGTAGCTGAAGGTCTTGGTGGCGTTCGACGAGCTGGTGCCACCTCCTCCTCCGCCGCCGCCGCCGCACCCGGTGGCCACCAGGACCACGGACGTCGCAGCGGCGAGGACCAGGCGAGCACGGGCAGCTACGGGCATGGAGGTCCCTCCTCATGGGTGTGTGTCGCATCACACCCCATGAGAAGCGCGCCTCGACGACGGCGCGAGTCGGGTGCACCCGGACGGGTGCCGTAACCCCGTGCGGGGTTGACGCGGCGCCGGATCGGCGCAGCGCCGGATCAACGCAGCGCCGGATCAACGCAGCGCCGGATCAACGCAGCGCTGAATTGACAGAAATGCCGGAAGGGCCCGCGGCCGGAGCCGCGGACCCTTCCTGGGACGCCGGGGGAGGTCAGGCCGCGGCCGACTCCCGGACCTCGGCGAAGTGGCAGGCCGACTCGTGGGCGGCCGGGCCCTCCAGCGTGGTCGGGATCGCCAGCAGCGGGACCTCCTCCGCGCAGCGGTCCTCCGCCTTCCAGCAGCGGGTGCGGAAGCGGCAGCCCGACGGCGGGTTGGCCGGCGAGGGGATGTCGCCGCTGAGGATGATCCGGTCCCGCGACTCGCGCGCCGCCGGGTCCGGCACCGGCACCGCGGACAGCAGCGCCTGGGTGTACGGGTGGGTGGCGTTGTCGTAGATCTGCTCGTCAGTGCCGATCTCGACCATCTTGCCCAGGTACATCACGCCGACGCGGTCGGAGATGTGCCGGACGATGGAGAGGTCGTGCGCGATGAACATGTACGACAGGCCGAAGTCGCCCTGCAGCTGCTCCAGCAGGTTGATCACCTGCGCCTGCACCGACACGTCCAGCGCCGAGACCGGCTCGTCGCAGATGATGATCTCGGGCTTGAGCGCGAGACCGCGGGCGATGCCGATGCGCTGGCGCTGACCGCCGGAGAACTGGTGCGGGTACCGGTTGATGTACTCCGGGTTCAGACCCACGACGTCCAGCAGGTCCTGGACGGCCTTGCGGCGGTCGCCCTTGGGCGCCACCTCGGGGTGGATCTCGAAGGGCTCCCCGATGATGTCGCCGACCGTCATGCGCGGGTTCAGCGAGGTGTACGGGTCCTGGAACACCATCTGGATGTTCCGGCGGACGGCCTTGAGGGCCGAGCCGTTCAGCTTGGAGATGTCCTCGCCCTTGAACAGCACCTGGCCGGAGGTGGCCCGCTCCAGGTTCATCAGCACCTTGGCCAGCGTGGACTTGCCACAGCCGGACTCGCCGACGATGCCGAGCGTCTCACCCTTCTTCAGGTCGAAGCTGATGCCGTCGACGGCCTTGACCGCGCCGACCTGCTTCTTGAACAGGATGCCCTGGGTCAGCGGGTAGTGCTTGACCAGGTCCTTGACCTCCAGGATGTTCTCAGCCATGGAGGGTCTCCTTCCAAAGGTGGCACGCGCTGCGGCGGCCGGTGAGCTCCTCGCCGTCCTTGCCGGTCACCTGGTGCAACGCCGGGATCTCCGTGCGGCACAGGTCGGTGGCGACATCGCAGCGGGGGTTGAACGCGCAGCCGGCCGGGACCTTCAGCAGGTTCGGGGGCAGGCCCTTGATCGCGTAGAGCTCCTGGCCCTTCTGGTCCAGGCGCGGGATCGAGCGGAGCAGGCCCTTGGTGTACGGGTGCGCGGGGTTCGCGTACAGCTCGTGCACCGGGGCGGTCTCGACGATCCGGCCCGCGTACATCACGGCGATCTTGTCCGCGACGTCGGCGACCACGCCGAGGTCGTGGGTGATCAGGATCAGACCCATGTTGTACTCGGCCTGCAGCTCCGCGAGCAGGTCCATCACCTGGGCCTGGACAGTGACGTCCAGGGCGGTGGTGGGCTCGTCGGCGATGATCAGGTCGGGCTGCAGCGACAGCGCCATGGCGATCATGATGCGCTGGCGCATGCCGCCGGAGAACTGGTGCGGGTAGTCGTTCACCCGCTGCTTGGCAGCGGGGATGCGCACCCGGTCCATCAGCTCGATGGCCTTGGCCTTCGCCTCGGCCTTGGAGGCGCCCTGGTGCACCCGGAACATCTCGCCGAGCTGGTAGCCCACGCTGAGCACGGGGTTGAGGGCGGACAGTGCGTCCTGGAAGATCATCGCGATCTTCCGGCCGCGGATCTTCCGCCGCTCCTCGTTGCTCATCTTGAGCATGTCCTGGCCGCGGAACAGGATCTCGCCCTGGGTCACCTTGCCCGGAGGCATGTCCAGGATGCCCATGATGGTCTGCGCCGTCACGGACTTGCCGGAGCCGGACTCGCCGAGCACGGCGAGGGTCTCGCCGGCCGCGACGGAGTAGTTGACGCCGTTCACGGCCTTGGCGATCCCGTCCCGGGTGTGGAACTCCACGTGGAGGTCCTTGACCTCCAGGAGCGGGGTTCCGACTTCGAGACGGTCACTCTGCTGGTTGTTCTCGATCACGGTGGTCATCGGGTCGTCACCTCTTCTCTCAGCGGAGCTTCGGGTCGAGGGCGTCGCGCACCGCGTCGCCGAGCATGATGAAGGCCAGCACGGTCAGGCTCAGCATGCCGGCGGGGAAGAACAGGGCGAACGGCGCCGTGCGGATCACCTTCTGGGCCGAGTTGATGTCGATGCCCCAGGAGATGGTCGGGTCCTGCAGACCGATGCCGAGGAAGCTCAGCGTCGCCTCGGTGGCGATGTAACCGCCGAGCGCGATGGTCGCGACCACGATCACCGGGGCGATCGCGTTCGGCAGGATGTGCTTGAACAGGATGCGGTTGGTGCCGGCGCCGAGCGCCTTGGCGGCGGTCACGAAGTCGGACTGCTTGATCGTGATCACCGAACCGCGCATGACACGGGTCATCTGGGTCCAGCCCAGGGCGACCAGCGCGAAGACGACGCTCCAGACCGTGCGCGAGGTGAAGGCGTTCAGGATCACCAGCGAGCCGAGCAGCAGCGGGATGCCGAAGAAGATGTCGGTGATGCGGGAGATGAGCGTGTCGATCCAGCCGCCGAAGTAGCCGGCGATCATGCCGGTGATGCCGCCGAGGATGGTCACGCCGAGGGTCACGCAGATGCCGACCACGACCGAGGCGCGGGCGCCGTAGATGACGCGGGCGTAGATGCTGCGACCCTGGAGGTCGTAACCGAACCAGTCCCCCTCGAAGAAGTGGGTGTAGTTCGGCTTCGTCAGGTAGTGCAGGCGCAGGTCACCGGCCCGCGGGTCCACCGAGGTGAACAGGCCGGGGGCGATCGCGATGACCACCAGCAGCAGGATGAGCAGCGCGGAGATCACGAAGATCGGCTTGCGACGCAGGTCGTGCCAGGCGTCGGAGCCGAGGCTGCGGGCCTTCTCCGGCTTGGCGGCCACGGCGGCCGCGGTGCTCTGGGCCGGGATCTCCTCGGCCGTCTTCTTCTCGGTCAGGTCAGGCATAACGGATCCTCGGGTCCAGGACCGCGTAAAGCAGGTCGACGATCAGGCCGGCGGCCAGGTACACGATCACCAGGAAGGCGACGAAACCGGAGACCGTCGCACTCTCCTTCAGGTTGATCGCGTGGTACAGCGCGTTACCGACACCCTTGACGTTGAAGATGCCCTCGGTGACGATCGCGCCACCCATCAGGGCGCCGAGGTCGGTGCCGAGGAAGGTGACCACCGGAATCATCGAGTTGCGCAGCAGGTGGGTGCCGATGACCTTCCGGCGCGGCAGGCCCTTGGCCACCGCGGTGCGGACGTAGTCGGCCTTGATGTTCTCGGCTATGGAGGTACGGGTGAGGCGCGCGACGTAGGCCAGCGACAGCGAGCCGAGCACGAAGGCCGGCAGCACCAGCTGGGTGATGTCGTTCGAGTCCTGGACGGTCGGCGTAACCCACTTGAGGTTGTTCGCGAAGATCGTCTGGAAGATGAAGCCCAGCACCGGGACCGGGATCGAGATCAGCAGCAGGGTCAGGATCAGAGTGCCCTTGTCGAACGCCTTGCCGCGGCGCAGACCGGAGAACAGGCCGATGGTGACGCCCAGCACGATCTCGATGGCGAACGCGAACAGCGCGAGCCGGATGGTGACCGGCAGCGCCTCGGTGATCTTGTCGATCACCGGCCGCCCGTCCAGACCGGTGCCGAAGTTGCCGACGAGCAGCTTGCCCATGTAGTCGGTGTACTGACCGATCAGCGGCTTGTCGAAGCCCTGCTGGTGCCTCAGAGCGGCGAGCTGCACCGGATCCGGCGCCTTGTCGCCCCACATCGCTGCCACCGGGTCACCCGGCAGCGCGTGCACCATGAAAAAGATGAGTGCGGTCGTTCCGAGGAACACCGGGATCATCTGGAGCAGTCGCCTCGCGACAAAGCGCCCCATCGTGCCTCCATGTATGACTCTGCCGGGCCCGTCAACCCGGCCAGAGATAAGTCGGCGTGCCAACGGCCGGTGCCAGTCCTCGCCCTTGTGGGGATGGGACGGGCACCGGCCGTTGTCACCGGGTCAGGCGGTGCCGACCGATTACTTCTTCTTGACCTCGACGTCGGTGTAGACCGGGTCGCCGAAGGAGTTGAACTTCACGTTCTGGACGTTGTTGGAGTAGCCGGAGTTGGTCTTGTAGTACCAGAGCGGGATGGCCGGCATGTCCTTGGCCAGAACGGCCTCGGCCTGCTGGTACAGGTCCGCGGTCTTCTCGACCGAGGTGGCCGCGTCCGCGTCGTGGGACAGCTTGTCGAACTCCGGGTTCGAGTAGCCGGCGTCGTTCGCGGCGGCACCCGTTCCGTAGACGTCACGCAGGAAGTTGGCGTTCAGCGGGTAGTCCTGCACCCAGCCGGTACGCATCATGCTGGGGACCTGCTTCTTCGTGATGATGTCACGAGAGGTCTTGAAGTCCGGCTTCGGGTCGCCGAGGCACTCGACGCCGGTGGCCTGGCGGATCGAGTTGCAGACCGCGTCCACCCACTCCTTGTGACCACCGTCGGAGTTGTAGAGGATGGTGATCTTGTTGCCGGGGACGCCGCCACCGTCCTGGATCAGCTGCTTGGCCTTGGCCGGGTCGTACTTGCAGGCGTCGCCGCAGGTACCGGCCTTGTAGCCCATGACGCCCGGCGCCACGAACGAGTCGGCGGG
Source organism: Kitasatospora sp. NPDC056531 (assembly GCF_042794375.1). NCBI lineage: Bacteria > Bacillati > Actinomycetota > Actinomycetes > Kitasatosporales > Streptomycetaceae > Kitasatospora > Kitasatospora sp. NPDC056531. The sequence goes on from NZ_JBHTTU010000054.1 coordinate 34,184, forward strand.
CTGACGGCTGTTGTTCAGCACGGTCTTGGTGATGGTGTCGCGGTCGATCGCCATCGACAGGCCCTGGCGGACCTTGGCCTTGGCCGGGTCACTCCAGTCCGTGTTGTACATCGCGAACGAGATGTTCTGGATCGCACCCTGCGCCTGGTCGACGGCGCGCTTGCCCAGGTCGTCCTTGTACTTCGGCAGGTCGGTCGAGTCGACCTGGTCCAGGACGTCCAGCGTGTCGGACATCAGGTCCTTGTACGCGGCCTCGGGCGAGGTGTAGTTGCGGAAGACGATCCCGCCGTTCTTCGCCTTGTTGCTGCCCGTGTACTTGTCGTAGGCGGCCAGGGTGACGGCCTTGTTGTGCTCCCACGAGACGAACTTGTAGGGGCCGTTGCCGACCGGCTTCTCGCCGTAGCCCTTGGGGTCGGTGAAGAACCCGGTGGGCAGCGGGAAGAAGGCCGAGTAGCCCAGCTTGTACGTGAAGTACGAGACGGGGGCCGTCAGTTCGATGGTGAAGTGGGTGTCGTCGACGACCTTCAGGCCGGACATCTCCTTGGCGGTCGGGTCGCCCTTGTCCGGGTGGACGGCGTCGTAGCCCGCGATGTCGGAGAACCAGTCCGAGTTGATCTGGTTGTTCGCCGGGTTGGCCGACCAGTTCCAGGAGTCCACGAAGGACTTGGCGGTGACCGGGGTGCCGTCGTGGAAGGTCCAGCCGGACTTCAGGGTGACGGTGTAGTTCTTGGCGTCGGTGGTCTCGATCTTGTCGGCCACCTGGTTGCGCAGGGCACCGGTCGCGGGGTCGTAGTCGACCAGGCCCGTGAAGAGCTGCTTGACGATACGGCCGCCCTGGTTCTCCATGGCGTTGGCCGGCTGCAGCGGGCGCTGGGGCTCGGCGCTCTGGTAGCTGAAGACGCCCGCGGGGTTGACCGCGGCGCCGTCCGAGCTCCCACCGGAGGAGTCGCTGCTGCCACTGCTGCTACAAGCAGTCGCGGCGAGCGCGACAGCAACCGCTGCGACAACCCACTTGGCCTGGCTCACACCACGCATCGGTGTGCCTCCTGAATTCGACGTTGCGACGGGGATGGCACCACGGAACGGTTGTCACCGGGCCCGCAATGCCGTCCACGCTCGTGGTTTCGGCGCGCACCCCTGCGCGTTCACCCTTGACCCGAGCCTGACTGGCTCCACTATCCGTCACGCACGGACACGAAAGTGACCAGTGACGATCTCAATTAGGTCACATGAACAGTCGGTAAGTTTCGAAAACCGGACATTTGAGACATAGCCAGACAGGTACCAAACGGACAGTCGTCATGCATGACGAACCGTCGCGTCCGCTCAGCGGACACTCGGGTGTGATGAGCGTTATTCCGTTAATACCGGCCCCGACAACTTGGAGTAGTTGAAAAAGTTCGCCCCCCTCTCCAATCGGAAAGGGGGGCGAAACAATCCGGCCAATGGCCGTTCAGTGCGTCCGGATCACGCCTTCTTGGCGCGCGAGGCGGTACGTCCGCGGTCCTTCTGGTCCAGGACGACCTTACGGATGCGAACCGTCTCCGGGGTCACCTCGATGCACTCGTCCTCGCGGCAGAACTCCAGCGACTGCTCCAGCGAGAGCTTGCGCGGCGGGACGATCGACTCGGCCACGTCGGCGGTCGAGGACCGCATGTTGGTGAGCTTCTTCTCCTTGGTGATGTTCACGTCCATGTCGTCGGAGCGCGAGTTCTCACCGACGATCATGCCCTCGTACACCTCGGTGCCCGGCTCGCAGAAGAGCACGCCGCGCTCCTGCAGGTTGGTCATCGCGAAGGCGGTGACCACACCGGCGCGGTCGGCGACCAGCGAACCGTTGTTGCGGGTGGTCAGCTGGCCGAACCACGGCTCGTGGCCCTCGTGGATCGAGTGCGCGATGCCGGTGCCGCGGGTGTTGGTGAGGAACTCGGTCCGGAAGCCGATCAGGCCGCGGGACGGCACGACGAACTCCATCCGGACCCAGCCCGAGCCGTGGTTGGACATGTTGTCCATCCGGCCCTTGCGGACGCCCATGAGCTGGGTGACGGCACCCATGTGCTCCTCGGGGACGTCCACGGTGAGGCGCTCGACCGGCTCGTGGGTCTTGCCGTTGACCTCCTTGGTGACCACCTGCGGCTTGCCGACGGTCAGCTCGAAGCCCTCGCGGCGCATGGTCTCGATCAGGATGGCCAGCGCCAGCTCACCGCGGCCCTGCACCTCCCAGGCGTCCGGGCGCTCGGTGTCCAGCACGCGCAGCGAGACGTTACCGATCAGCTCGCGGTCCAGGCGGTCCTTCACCTGGCGGGCGGTGACCTTGCGGTCCACCTTGGCGCCGGACTTGGCGTCCGCGCCCTTGCCGCTGCCGCCACGGCCGACCAGCGGGGAGGTGTTGGTGCCGATGGTCATCGAGATGGCCGGCTCGTCGACCGTGATCAGCGGCAGCGCGATCGGGTTCTCGGTGTCGGCCAGGGTCTCGCCGATCATGATGTCGGAGATGCCGGCGACGGCGCAGATGTCACCGGGGCCCGCCACCTCGGCCGGCTTGCGGGTGAGCGCCTCGGTCATCAGCAGCTCGGAGATGCGGACGTTCTGGATCGAGCCGTCGCGCTTGATCCAGGCCACGGTCTGGCCCTTGCGCAGCTCGCCCTGCTCGACGCGCAGCAGCGCGATGCGGCCGAGGAAGTTGTCGGCGTCCAGGTTGGTGACGTGGGCCTGGAGCGGCGCGCCCTCGTCGAAGCTGGGGGCCGGGACGTGCTCCAGCAGGGTGGAGAAGAACGGCTCCAGGTTGGTGCTGTCCGCGGGAACGGTGCCGTTCTCCGGCTTGGTCAGCGAGGCGACGCCGTCACGGGCGCAGGCGTAGACGATCGGGAACTCGATCTGCTCCTCGTCCGCGTCCAGGTCCAGGAACAGGTCGTAGGTCTCGTTGATGACCTCGTCGATCCGGGAGTCCGGACGGTCCGTCTTGTTGATGCACAGGATGACGGGCAGGCGCTGGGCGAGCGCCTTGCGCAGCACGAAGCGGGTCTGCGGCAGCGGGCCCTCGGAGGCGTCGACGAGCAGCACGACCGCGTCCACCATCGACAGACCGCGCTCGACCTCGCCACCGAAGTCGGCGTGGCCCGGGGTGTCGATGATGTTGATGGTGATCGGCGCGCCACCGTCCTTGGGGTGGTACTTGACCGCGGTGTTCTTCGCGAGAATGGTGATGCCCTTCTCGCGCTCCAGGTCGTTCGAGTCCATCATGCGGTCGTCGAGCTGCTGGTGGGCGGCGAAGGCGCCGGCCTGCTTCAGCATGGCGTCGACCAGCGTGGTCTTGCCGTGGTCGACGTGGGCGACGATAGCGACGTTACGGATGTCGTTGCGCGTGGGCATGCCTAGCGGATTCTCCCGGAATCGTGGGTTACGGCGCCCGGCCGCGAGACGCGCACTTGCGGCCCCTGTCGGCCGCCGCCACCCGTTCGCCTGCTACTACCGGTCCACCCGCCGGGCATATGGACATGCCTCGGCTTCCTCCTATCGTACGGGGAAGCACCCAGGTGGGCGGAAACGAGCAGGTCGGGCGGGACCAAGATCACAGCTGGGTCACGAACTCTTCACCCTGCGGCCAGGCTCCGACACTCTTCCGTTCGTGATCAGACGCTTCCGCCCCTCGCCGTCCCAGCTCTGCTACGTCGCCGGGGCGTACGGCCTGTTCCTGGCCGTCCTCGGCGGGCTCCCCGCCTCGACCGTGCTCGGCTGCCTCATCGGCACCGTGGTGGGCCGGGAACCGCTCGGCGATCTCTGGTTCCTGTCCACCCACCGGCTCTTCGGAGGCCGGCTGTTCTGCGCCTCGTACGGCAAGGGACCGACGCTCTGGCGCGGCGTGATCGCCGGGGTACCGGTCGAACTGCGGCTGTGGCCGACGAAGGGCGGCTACCTGCCCTGGGCGATGCTGCGCGTCCGCGCCCAGCGCCTGCGCCTGTTGCTCTGCGCGGCCGCGCTGCTCGGCCTCCACGCGGGGCTCGGCGCCTGGCTGGCCACGTCCTGCACCGGACCGGCCCAGGGCGTCGGGTTCGGCCTGCTGTTCAGTTTCGTCGTGGTCACGCTGGTCGCCGGGGCAACGGCGAGCAACTCGCTCTGGGCCGTGTTCGCCCTGCTCTTCCGGCCGTGGGCCCTGGTGAACGACTTCTGGTCGCCGACCGCCGTGGCTGCCGAACGGCTCCTGGTCCGGAGCCGTATCGCCGAAGCCCACGCGCTGCTGGACGAATCCGCCCTCGCGCCGGTCGAGCGCGTCACGGCCGCCGCGGTCGCCCTGGCCCAGGGCCGCTACCGGGACGCCAGGCGCCTCGCGGAGCAGGTCCCGTCGTCCCAGAGCCAGATCGCGCAACTCATCATCGGGATGGCCGTGGTCGGCCGCACCGATCGCGAAGGGACCACCCCCGACCGGGTCAGTGAGCTGAAGGCCGCCCTCCGCCCGTTCTTCCTGGACGACCGGACGCTGCTCCGGCGGTTCCTCCCCGCTGCCGACCTCGCCCGCTTCCAGGGCGACCCCGAGGCCGCCGTTCGCGCCGCCCGCCGCCGCCGGTTCGACCACCACTTCACGCTCTGGCCCGCCCTGGCCTCCTGCAGCCTGGCCGCGGCCCTCATCGCAGCCGGGCGGGCGGACGAGGCCCGCAAGGCGCTCGTCCAGGCCCGCGAGGAGTGCCCCGAGCTGGCCCGGATCGCCGACGTCGAGCGCCTGCTGGAGCCGAGGCCCGCCGAGCTCTAGCGGCTCCAGCCGACGTCCTGGAACCGGGGCCACCCGAAGCCCCAGGCGCCGACCCCGGCCACCCCGGTCCGCACACCCACCAGATCCGGCCGCTGGTAGAGCGGCACCGAGTGCCCGAGCTGCCAGATCCGCACGTCCGCCTCCTGCAGCAGGTCCAGCCGGGCCGCCGGGTCGAGTTCGGCGGCCGCCCGGTCGAACAGCCGGTCGATCTCCTCGGTGCCGCTGCGGCCGTAGTTGGTGCCCGGGTCGGGCGTGCCGCCGGCGTCCGGCCGGGGCTTGGCGTAGGCGGGGCGCTGCTCGGCCGCCGGGCTGGGGCCGGCCGGCCAGGAGAACAGGGCGAGGTCGTAGTCCCCGGCCGCGAGGTGGTCCTTGACGAAGGTCTCGGCGGGCGCGGCCTGCGCCTTCACCGCGATGCCGGACTCGGCGAGGGAGGCGGTGAGCGCGTCGGCGGTGCGCTTGGCGGTCGCCGAGCCGGCCGGGACGAGCAGGGTGAGGGTGAGCTCCTTGCCGTCCTTGACCCGGGTGCCGCCGTTCGGCCGCTTCCAGCCCGCCTCGTCCAGCAGTTCAGTGGCGTCCGCCGGGCCGACCGCGGCGCTGTTGTCGCGGTAGCCCTCCTGGTCCCCGGCGAGCAGGTGGCTGCCGAGCGGGGCGCCGGGCAGCCCCAGCGGGCCGAGCGCGGCGTCGGCGATCCGCCGCCGGTCGACCGCCCGGGCCAGCGCCCGCCGGACCGCCGGATCGGTGAGCGGGCCTCGGGCGGCGTTGACGGTGAGCTCGGTGAGCGAGGCGGCGGCGGCCCGGTGCACGGTGATCCCGGGCAGCGACTCGGCCCGCCGCAGCGCCTGAGCCGCCGCCTCGGGCGCTGCGGCGTCCGCGGCGGCGGGCGGGGCGGGCGGGGCGGCCGGACCGGTACCCGCCGAGGGGCTGGCCGTGGGGGCGGCCGGCACCGCCCGGTCCACCGCCACGGTCAGCGGGGCGACGTCCAGCCGGTCCTGGTCCAGCGCGTCCAACCGCTGCTCGGGCGGCGTGGCCAGGAAGTCGATCCGGTCGGTCTTCGGCAGGTCCCCCCACCAGAGCTGGTTGCTCACCAGGGTGACCCGTCCGCCCTTCGCGTCGTACCGGGAGACGGTGTACGGCCCGGCGCTCAGGTGGCCGCTGCCGGTGAGCGCCCGGTTGAAGGCCGTCGCCGTGGAGGTCTCGGCGGCCGGGTAGAGCGGTCCGAACAGCGCGCGCCACTCGGCGTACGGCCGCCGGAAGGTCACCTTGACCTCGTACGGGTCGGCGCCCTGGGCGATCGACTCGATGGCGTCGTACCCGGCCGGGTGTGCGCTCCGGTAGGCCGGGTCCTGCCCGGACAGGGCGGCCCGCTGGGCGGTGAGGTCGGCGACCGTCAGCGGGGTGCCGTCGCTCCAGACGGCGTGCGGGTTGAGCCGGTAGGTGACCACCTGCGGCTGCTGCCCGGGCGGGGTGGACTCGGCGGCGGCCAGGTAGTCCGGGTCGGGGACGAGCCGCCCGCGCTCGTCGGGCCGGAACAGCGAGGGGTACAGCGCGTGGGCGAGCAGCGCCGAGTCGGCGTTCGCGTCGCTCTGGTAGACGTTCAGCGTGGTCGGCACGCCGTCCACCGCCCAGCGCAACGAGCCGCCGTTCTCGACGTCGGTGCGATCGGCGGGCCGGACGTCCCCCGTGGTGGCGGTGGGGTCGGCCGAGGCCGGCGCGGGCTCGGCGGTATGGGCCGGGGCCGGGCTGTCGGAGCAGCCGCCGAGGCCGGCGGAGAGCAGCAGCGCGATGGCTGCGGCGGTGAGCTGGCGGACGCGCATGGCGGCCATGGAACGCCGCCCGGACGGCCCGACCCGCGCCGACACGGCGGGCAGCCGGGCGACTGCACCCGTACGGCCCAGCCCTACGGCCTCACCGCCCCTACAGCGCCAGCTCGAACCAGACGATCTTGCCCTTGGGCGTGCGTCGGCTGCCCCAGCGTTCGGCCAGCAGGCTGACCAACTGCAGGCCGCGCCCGCCCTCGTCGGTCTCCTGGGCGCGCCGCTGCCGGGGCTGGGCGTAGCCGTCGTCCCAGACCTCGCAGACCATGGTGCGCTCGCGCAGCAGCCGCAGCCGGATCTCGCCCCGCCCGTGCTTGAGCGCGTTCGTGACCAGCTCGCTGACCAGCAGTTCGGTGGTGTCGACCAGTTCCTCCAGGCCCCGGGAGAGCAGCCAGCTGCAGGCCAGCTCGCGGGCCTTGGCGACCGAGGTGGGCTCGGGGGGCAGGAACCAGTTGCCGACGGCGTCCTCGGGGAACGCGTGCACCTTGGCCATCAGCAGGGCGATGTCGTCCTCGCCGTGGTGCGGGTTGAGCTCGCCGAGGACGTGGTCGCAGAGGTCCTCCAGGGCCTTGCCCTCGGCTGAGAGCGCGGCCCGGAAGGCACGAAGGCCCTCGTCCAGCTGGTGCTTGCGGCTCTCCACCAGGCCGTCGGTGTAGAGGCCGAGCACGGCGCCGTCCGGGAGGTCCACCTCGACCTCCTCGAAGGGCTCTCCGCCGACGCCGAGCGGCAGGCCGGGCGGCACGTCGAGCATCCGGGCGCCCTCGCCGGGGGTGAGCAGCACGGGCGGCAGGTGGCCGGCGTTGGCGATCCAGCAGCGCCGGGTGACGGCGTCGTAGACCGCGTAGACGCAGGTCGCCAGGTAGACCTCGCGGGCCTCCTCGTCGGCGGTCGAGGTGAGCCGGCCGTACGGGGTGGGCGGGCCGGCCGGGACGGAGTCGTCGCCGAGGCCGCGGGCGATCTCGTCCAGCGCGGTGAGCACCTCGCCGGGCTCCAGGTCGAGCATCGCCAGGGTCCGGACGGCGGTGCGCAGCTGCCCCATGGCGACGGCGGCGCGCAGGCCCCGGCCCATCACGTCGCCGATGACCAGGGCGGTGCGGTTGCCGGGCAGCGGGATGACGTCGAACCAGTCGCCGCCGACCTCGGTGTTGTTGTTGCTGGGCAGGTAGCGGCAGGCGATCTCCAGGCCGCTGGCGGCCGGGTTGCCCGGGGGCAGCAGGCTGCGCTGGAGGATCAGCGCGCGTTCGTGCTCGCGGCGGTAGAGCCGGGCGTTGTCGATGCAGACGGCGGCACGGGCGACAAGCTCCTCGGCGATGGCCACGTCGCGGGCGTCGAAGGGCTCGCTGCCGATCGCCCGGGAGAGCTGGACCAGTCCGAGCACCTGGTCGCGGGCGACCAGCGGGACGATCAGGGTGGAGCGCAGCAGCGGGTCGCGGCCGGGCTCGGGGACGACGCTGCGGCCGGTGCGCAGTGCCCGGGCGTGCGGGGAGCGGCGCGGGTAACAGAGGGTGCCGCCGGCCTCGGCGATCGGCAGGCCGGTGACCGAGCCGAGCACCGAGGAGGCACCGCCGATCACGCTGGAGACGGCGACCCGGCGCAGTTCGCCGCTGCCGTCGGTGAGCACGGTGTCGCCGGGCCGGCCGGCGCTGGGGACGGTCTCGCCGGAGAGCAGCGCGGTGTAGAGGTCGACGGTGGCGAGGTCGCAGAACGGCGGGACGACGACGTCGAGGAGTTCCTTGGCGGTGGTCTCCAGGTCGAGGGTGGAGCCGATGTGCGCGCTGGCCTCGTTGAGCAGGGCGAGGTTGCGGCGCACGCCGTCGGCCTCGCGCTCGGCGACGTGCCGGCTGGTGACGTCGGAGACCTGCCCGGCCACGCCCATCGGCTGCCCGGCCGAGCCGTTCAGCCGGTACAGCGAGACGGCCCAGAGCCGGTTGCCCTCGCGGGTCGGGACGGCACTGTGGAAGCGCAGGTCGAAGACGGGTTCGCCGGTGGCGAGGACCTTGCGCAGGGCGGCCGCGAGCCGGTCGGCCTCGGAGGGCGGGAACAGGTCGTGCGGGGTGAGGCCCTCCAGGTCGGTGGGGACCAGGCCCATGCCGGAGGCGAAGGCGTCGTTGACCCGCTGGAGGCGCAGCCGGTCGTCGAAGAGCACGAAGCCGGTGGGCGTCTGGCCGAAGACGGCCTCGGAGGCGGCGAGGTCGGTCTCGATCCGGCGCAGTCGGCCGAGGTCGACGGCCAGGCAGGTGGCGCCCGCGGTGGGCAGGGCGCTGTCCGGCATCAGGTAGAGCTCGGCGAGGCCCTCTCCACCGGCGGCGTCCCGGTAGGGGGTCGTGCCGACCCACTCCTCGCCGGCCAGGGTCCGCTCCAGCCGGGCGCGGCCGCGCTGCCAGAGTTCTCGGGGCACGAAGGTGGAGACCGGGTCGGCGCCGACGGCCTCGGCGGCGGGGACGCCGAAGAACTCGGCGGCGCGCTCGCTCCACTGGCTGATCCGCCCGTCGGGGCCGATCGCGAAGGTGGCGACCCGGATGTAGTCGTAGATCGAGCCGGGGTCGCCGGCGCCCCAGGGGCGCTGCCCGGCGACGGGGTGGGCGCCGCGGCCCGGGCCCCCGGCCCCGGCGGCGGGCGGCGCCGCCGGTCCGGGCAGGTGCGCGGAGCCGGCCTGCCCGGGTACAGCGGCATGACCGCTGCTGCTCGGCGCGTTCCGCGCCGGTGTGCTGTTCAACGGACCGACCCCTCCAACCCGCGACCGTCCGGATGTCGAGAAGACCGAGTATTCATCATCGAGGGGTGCGTTCACACGCCCTCAACATCACAACATCAGATCGGGCGAAGGTTTTTGTCCTACCGCCCGCGCAACCACAATGCCACGTCCGCGCCCCCTTCCGGAGCGCGCGCTCCCCCCGGGCCCCTGCTGGCATATGCGGCACTGTTCTCCTGATGTTCTACTCGCGTCCCGTTCGGACCACGACCCGCCCGGCACTCGCACCCCTCGTTGATGAGCTCGCTACGCTCGTTCATCCGCCGGCAGCTCCAGCTCGAACCAGACCACCTTGCCGATCCCCTCGGCCCGGGCGCCCCAGTGCAGCGCCAACCGGTGGACCAGCTCCAGGCCCCGGCCGCCCTCGTCGGCCTCGGCCGCGTGCCGCTCCCGGGGCGGGTCGGGCAGCGGGTCGGAGATCTCGACCAGCAGTGTCTCACCGAGCGTCAGCCGGACCCCGATCGGGGCGCTGGCGTACCGGACAGCGTTCGTGACCAGCTCGCTGACCAACAGTTCGGCGGTGTCGGTGAGGTCCTCGACGCCCCACTCGGCGAGCGCGGCGCGGACCAGCCGACGGGCCCGGGAGACGGCGGTGGGCTCGGCGGGCAGGGTCCAGCCGGCCGTCGGGGTGCCGGCCTGGCCGTGCCCGAGCCGGGCCAGCAGCAGGGCGACGTCGTCCGGTTCGCGGCCCTGCTCCATGGTGTCGAGCACCGCCTCGCAGGCGGCCTGGATGGAGGCGTGCGGCTCCTGGAGCACGGTGATCAGCCGGCCGAGGCCGACGTCCAGGTCCTTGTCCCGGGACTCGACCAGGCCGTCGGTGCACAGCGCGAGCAGGCTGCCCTCGGGGATCTTCAGTTCGACGGATTCGAACGGAACGCCGCCCACACCGAGCGGGGCGCCGGAGGGCAGGTCGAGGATCCGGCCGGCGCCGCCGGGCAGCGGGCCGCCGGTGTGGGTCGGCTCCTCGGTGGTCTCCTCGCCCGGCACCACCAGCACCGGCGGGATGTGCCCGGCCTTGGCGACGGTCAGCATCGCCGTGCCCGGGTCGAAGACCGCGTAGACGCAGGTGGCCAGCAGCGCCTCGTCCGGGCCCTGGGCCAGGTCGTCGGCCAGCTCGTGGACGTGCCGCAGGAGCACGTCGGGCGGCAGGTCGAGGGCGGCCAGCACCCGGACGGCGGTGCGCAGCCGACCCATGGTGGCGGCGGCCCGCAGGCCGTGGCCCATCACGTCCCCGACCACCAGCGCGGTGCGATCGCCGGGCAGCGGGATGACGTCGAACCAGTCGCCGCCGACCTCGGTGCCGCTGCTGCCGGGCACGTATCGGTAGGCGACCTCGACGCCGGTGGGCTGCGGGACCTGCTGCGGGAGCAGGGTGCGCTGCAGGGTGAGCGCGGCGGTGCGCTCGCGGGCGTAGAGGCGGGCGTTGTCCAGCGAGCTGCCGGCCCGGTCGGCCAGTTCGACGGTGAAGGCCAGGTCGTCCCGGTCGAATCCCTCGCGGTAGCCGGCCCGGCTGACCAGCAGCAGGCCGATCACGATGCCGCGGGCGCGCAGCGGCACGACCAGCATCGAGTGCACGCCCAAGTCGTGGGCGGCCTGCGTCTTGGGGTCGCCGGGGTAGGTCACCTCGTCCAGCTGGTCGGCGCCGGAGAGCAGCTCGGGCACGCCGGTGCGCAGCACCCGGCCGCAGACGGAGTCCTCGGCGAAGGTGATCCGGGCGCCGCGCCGGAGCATCACCTCGACCTCGGGACCGTCCTGGACGGAGGCGGTGCCGAGCTGGAGCAGGGAGGTGCGCCGGTCGTGGCCGTGCCGGGGCAGGTCGTCACCGTGCGCAACGGCCTGGAGCAGGATCACCGCCGAGTGGTCGGTCAGCCGGGGGACCACGGAGCTGGCGAGTTCCTGGGCGATCCGGGAGGCGTCGAGCAGGTCACCGACCCGGGAGCCGAACTCGTTGAGCAGCGAGAGCCGACGCCGGGCGTGCTCGACCTTGGCGACCGCGCGGTAACGCTCGGTCACGTCCATCACGGTACCGGAGATGCCGAGCACCCGGCCGGAGCGGTCGGTCATCCGGCTGTAGGAGATCGAGCGGTAGCCGGGCCGGGTGGTGACCGGGGAGGCGAGGGTGACGTCGATGACCGGCTCGCCGGTGGCCAGCACCTGGCGCTGGATCGTGGTGATCTCGTCGGCGGCCCGCTCGGGCAGGGTCTCGCCGGTGGTGCGGCCGACGTGGTCCTCCAGGGCGACGCCGTTCAGCTCGGCGAGGGTCCGGTTGACGGCGGTGTAGCGCAGGTCGGTGTCCAGGATGGCGATGCCCAGCGGGGACTGCTCGAACAGCGCGTCGCGCACCGCGAGGTCCCGCTCGACGGCCCGGACGGCGGCCGCCTCGGCCATGTTGGACTGCAGGAACGGGGTGCCGTCGCCGTCCACCAGGAGGGAGATCCGGGCGTCCACGGTGACCGGCAGGCCGTCCCGGTCGCGCAGTTCGACGCTGCCCGCCCAGCGGCCGTGGTGCAGGGTGTCCCGGATCGCGGCCCGGATCCGGGCGACCTGCTCCTGGTCCGGGATCAGTTCGTCGATCCGGCGGCCGACCAGCAGCTCGCCCGGCCAGCCGAGCAGTTCCTCGGCCGCCGGGCTCCACAGCACCACCCGGCCCGCGGTGTCCAGGATCGCGTTGGCGACCTTGAGCATGTCCAGCAGACTGCCGTCGGTCGGCGCGCCCAGGCCCCGCGCGGCCTCGGCGGGCCCGCCGGGGAAGGGCCGGGCGGGGCGGCTGCGCGGGCCGGGCTGGGTGCCGGGCTCGGGGACGGCCGGGGTCGGCGCGAGCTGGACGGGCTGGGCAGACCGGGACGCCGCGAGA
>NZ_JBHTTU010000055.1:0-17947 GCF_042794375.1 Kitasatospora sp. NPDC056531
GCGCACCAGCGTTCGACATCGAGGGGGATGCGCGCCCCGTCCTCCTGGCGCAGCCACAGCGGGCCGCGCCCGGCGCGGACGGCCTCGGCGAACGGATCGTCCACCCACGCGGCAGCCGGGGCGGTCATCCGGCCGTCCCCGGTGCGGCGTCGATCGAGCGCAGGCACGCGGCGAACGTGGTCTGCGGCGCCTCGGCGGCGACCCGGCGCGCGTCGAGGATGGTGTCCACGTCGGTGACCAGGTCGAGGTGATGGACCGTCAGCCCGGCGGCCGCGAGGCGGTCGAGCAGCGCACGTCCGGTGTCGGGCGTGGACATCGGTACGCCCAGCAGTAGCCGCCGGGCCAGTCGCCCGGTGGGACGCGCCAGCCCGAGGGCCCAGAACCCGCCGTCCGCCGCGGGCCCGTACCAGGCGTCCACGTCCGGGCGGTGGGCGGCGGACAGCGGCTCGGCCAGCGCGGCCGCGTCCAACTGCGGGGTGTCCATGCCGACCAGCAGGGCGGGTGCCCGCGGGGCCACCCGGGCGGCGTGCGCGAAGGCGGCGGCCAGGCGTTCGTCGAGCCCGCCCGCGCACTGCGGCACGACCTCCCATCCCGGTGGCAGCCACGGCCCCGGTTCGCCGTCCAGCACCAGGAGCCGCCGCCCGGCGGGCATCCGGTTCAGGGTGGTGAGGGTGTCCTCGAGTGCGGCTCCCGCCAGTGTCGCCGCCTGTTCGGGGGTGCAGGGCGGGGTGAGGCGGGTCTTCACCCGCCCGGGCACCGGGGACTTCGCGATGACCAGCAGGGTGGGCGGCGGTGCGGCCAGGACGGCCCGCATGTCCCGTACGGCCTGCCGGGTGCCGCGCAGCGTCCCGGTCACCTTGGAGCGGCCGGTGCGCGGCAGGTAGTCGACGGCGGTCTCGGCGATCCGCATCCCGGCCGCCGAGGCGGCGAGCACCATCTCCAGCGGATAGCCGGAGCGGCGGTCTCCCAGCCCGAGCGCGAGCAGCCGCTCCCGGTGCGCGGCGCGCATCGGCCCCAGGTCGTGCAGCGGCGCGCCGGTACGGGCGCGCAGGCGGCGGGCCAGCACGGCGTTGGCGAGCCGGGCGTGCGCCGGCCACGCGCCGGCCCTCGCGGGGTGGCGCCGGCCGAGCACGAGGTCCGCCGCGCCCGCCGCGACCGGCGCGGCGACCCGCGGCAGTTGGGCCGGGTCGAGCGAGCCGTCGCAGTCCATGAAGCAGACCAGCTCGGCGGTCGCGGCGATGAGTCCGGTATGGCAGGCGGCACCGAAACCGCGCCGGCTCTCCGTGACGACGGTCGCGCCCAGCGAGCGGGCCAGTTCCGCGGAGCCGTCCCGCGAGCCGTTGTCCACGACGATCGCCCGCCAACCGGCGGGGACGCGTCCGAGCACCCAGGGGAGGGCCTCGGCCTCGTCGAGGCAGGGAAGGACGACATCAGCGACAAGGGGAGGGATCACGTCGGCCACGCTAACCGCGGTCGAGCCCGTCGAAGCCGAACCGCGCCCTTACGGAAGTACGACGTCCGGGCGCCGGTGGCCCGTTCGGGGGATCTTACGGAACCCGGACGTCGGACCTGGCGCGGCGCCCGGCGCCCGCCGGGACTCGTATCCTCGGCGGGGTGAACGAGAGCCCCGCCACCCCAGGACCGCCGTGCCCCAGCCGCATTCTGGTGATCGACGACGACCCGACCGTTGCCGAGGTCGTCGCCGGCTACCTCACCCGGGCGGGCCACCGGGTCGACCGCGCCGCCGACGGCGACGGGGGCCTTGCCCTGGCCCGAGCCCATCGCCCGGACCTGCTGGTCCTGGACCTCATGCTGCCCGGCATCGACGGCCTGGAGATCCTGCGCAGGTTGCGCGCCTCCGAGGACGGCGCCGGGCTACCGGTCGTCATGCTCACGGCCAAGGGCGACGAGGCCGACCGCATCCTCGGCCTGGAACTGGGCGCGGACGACTACGTCACCAAGCCCTTCAGCCCGCGGGAACTCGTCCTGCGGGTCCAGTCCGTGCTGCGCCGCTCCCGGGCCGCCGCTCGCCCGGCCCCGGCCGGCGGGCCGGTGGTCTCCGGAGACATCGCGCTCGACCCGCAGGCCCGCCGTGTCCACCGCGGTGGGCGTGAACTGCTCCTCACCCTGCGGGAGTTCGACCTCCTGGCCTTCCTCCTCCGGCACCCGCAGACGGTGTTCTCCCGCCAGGAGCTGATGGAACGAGTGTGGGGCTGGGACTTCGGCGACCTGTCCACCGTCACCGTCCACATCCGCCGACTGCGCGAGAAGATCGAGGACGACCCGGCCGCGCCGGTACTGATCACCACCGTCTGGGGCGTCGGCTACCGCTACGACCCGGCGGCCGGGCCGGAGGGCGGCCCGGCAGCAGACCCGGAGGGCGGCCCGGCGTGAAGGACCTGCTGCTGATCGCCCTGTTCGCCGCGCTCGGCGCCGGCGGGGCCGGTCTGCTCGGCTGGGCGGCCGTCCGGCTGCTGCGCCGGCGCTCGCTCGCGCTCGCGCTGTTCTGCGTCGCCGCCGTCACCGTGCTGGCGGTCACCTCCGGCACCTTCGCCGTCGCCCAGGCGATGTTCCTGTCCCGGCACGACCTCGGGGTGGTGATCACGGTGCTGGCGATGGCCTCGGTGGTGTCGCTGGCGACCGCCGCGCTGCTCGGCCGCCAGGTCGTGGCCGGGGGCAGGGCGCTGACCGCGGCCGCCCGGACCGTGGGCAGCGACACCGGGTTCACCGCGCCGGAGCCCCCGCTCGGCCTGGAACTCGCTCAGCTCAGCGAGGAGCTCGCCGCCACCAGCGCCCGACTGGCCGAGTCCAGGGCCCGCGCGCAGGCCCTGGACGCCTCCCGCCGGGAGCTGATCGCCTGGATCTCGCACGACCTGCGCACCCCGCTGGCAGGGCTGCGTGCCATGGCCGAGGCGCTGGAGGACGGCGTCGCGGAGCACCCGCAGCGGTACCTGCAGCGGATGCGGACCGAGGTCGAGCGGCTGACCGGGATGGTGGACGACCTCTTCGAGCTCTCGCGCATCCAGGCGGGGGCGTTGGCCCTGTCGCTGTCCCGGGTGTCCGTCTACGACCTCGTCGACGACGCGCTCGCCGGGGCCCACCCCCTGGCCCGGAAGCGCGGTGTCCGCCTGGAGGGTCGGCAGGTCGCCGCCGAGCCCGTCGAGGTGGACAGCGGCGAGATCACCCGGGTGCTCGGAAACCTCCTGGTCAACGCGATCCGTTCGACCCCCGAGGACGGCGTGGTCGCGGTCTCCGCTCGCCGGGAGGCCGACGAGGTGGTGCTCTCGGTCACCGACGGCTGCGGCGGCATCCCGGAGCAGGACCTGTCCCGGGTGTTCGAAACGGGGTGGCGCGGCAGTGCCGCCCGCACGCCCCGGCCGGCCGACCAGGGGAATCCGCGTCGGCCCGGCGAGGGCGGGGGCAGCGGTGCCGGGCTCGGGCTCGCCATCGTCCGCGGCATCGTCGAGGCGCACGCCGGGCGCGCCCGGGTCCGCAACGTCGCCGGGGGCTGCTGCTTCGAGATCGTCCTCCCCGCCGCGCGAACCTGAGGTCACGCGCGCAGGGGCGCCGCCGCGAACTCCGCCATTCCCTCGGCGAAGGGGACGCGGGCGCGCCAGTCGAGTTCCTCGCGCAGACGGGTGGAGTCCGCGGTGATGTGCCGGACGTCGCCGAGCCGGTACTCGCCGGTCACCACCGGGGCCGGACCGCCGTGAGCGGCGGCCAGCGCCCGGGCCATCTCCCCGATCGTGTGCACCTCGCCGCTGCCGACGTTGTAGGCCCGGGCGCCGCCCGGCGGCTGACCGACGACCGCCTCGAGCGCGGCCAGGTTGGCGGCGGCGACGTCCTCGACGTGGACGAAGTCCCGCCGCTGGCCGCCGTCCTCGAACACCCGGGGCGCCTCGCCCCGGGCCAAGGCGGAGCGGAACAGCGAGGCCACCCCGGCGTACGGTGTGTCGCGCGGCATCCCCGGCCCGTAGACGTTGTGGTAGCGCAGCGTCAGTACGCGGCCTCCGCAGGCTCGGGCCCAGGCGCCCGCCAGGTGCTCCTGGGCCAGCTTGGTGGCCGCGTACACGTTGCGCGGATCAGTCGGCGCGTCCTCCGTCACCAGCCCGGGGTGCAGTGGTGCGCCGCACCGCGGGCACGGGGGCTCGAACCGGCCGGCGTCCAACTCGTCCGGGCGGCGCGGACCGGGCGAGACGTCTCCGTGCACAGGGCACCGGTACCGGCCCTCGCCGTAGACCACCATCGACCCGGCGAGCACGAGGTCCCGTACCCCGGATCGCGCCATCGCGGCGAGCAGGACCGCGGTGCCCAGGTCGTTGCAGCCCGTGTAGGCGGGCGCGTCGTCGAGGTCCAGCCCCAGGCCCACCATCGCGGCCTGGTGGCAGACCGCGTCCACCCCGGCCAGCGCCTGCCCGACCGCCGCCGCGTCCCGCACGTCCCCGTGCCGGAAGTCCACCCCGGCCGGCAGTACCGGCGCCGCCCCCGAAGGGTGCACGGCGATCAGCAGCGCGTCCAGGACACGCACCTCGTGACCGGCCGCCACCAGCGCCCGCACGACCGTCGAACCGATGAACCCGGCACCGCCGGTGACCAGAATCCTCATGCCCGCCGACGCTACCGGCCGCCGACCGCGCAGCCACCGAAGGCGGCCGTCGCGTCATCCATCGGTAAGAATCCGCGGCCTGCTACCGGATCAGCCCTCTCGCCCGACCGAGGCGCATCCCTCACTATTGGTCCAGACCTATTGACCAGCCCTGCCGTGGCTCCCTACGATCCGGTCCGGCACAGCCCCCCATGTCCCCACCTCACCCGGAGCCGGGCGTCATGCCCCCACGTGTCGGTCATGTCCATGGCGCTCGGCGGGAAGGGAGCACAGCATGTTCCGTCGGAGGTCGCGCACGCCACGTCGGTCGGGTGATTTCCGCCCCTGTCCGGACCCCGGCCGCCGCCTCGAAAGCGACCGGGCCGGGAGCGAACGCCCGTACCGGGCGACCGTGGAACGCGCATCGCAGCTGAACCGGACCGGCCGCGCCGAGCACGGACCGACCGCCCTGCGGCGCGCTCTCGCCGGGGTGGGCGCCGTCGCCGTCATCGGTGCCGGCATCGCGGTGGCCGGCTCCGTGACGGCCGGGGCCGCCACCACCAACCTGGTGGCGAACCCCGGCTTCGAGGACGGACTCTCCGACTGGACCTGCTCCAGCGGCTCCGGCGCGGCCGTCAGCGGTCCGGTCCACTCCGGCGCCTCCGCGCTCCAGGCCGCACCGACCGGCCAGGACGACGCCCAGTGCACCCAGACCGTCAGCGTGCAGCCCAACTCCCCGTACACGCTGAGCGCCTACGTCCAGGGCAGCTATGTCTACCTGGGCGCCACCGGTACCGGCGTCACCGGCGCCGCGTCCACCTGGACGCCGAACAGCCCGTCGTACAGCCAGCTCAGCGTCGGCTTCACCACCGGGCCGAACACCACCTCGGTGACCGTCTACCTGCACGGCTGGTACGGGCAGCCCGCGTACTACGCGGACGACGTGTCGCTCACCGGCCCCGGCGGCAGCGGCCCCACGCCGACCGCCACGGCGACGCCCACCACCGCGCCGCCCACCACGGCCCCGCCGACCACCACCCCGCCCACGACCGCGCCGCCGACCACCACCCCACCGGGCGACACCTGCCCCACGAAGCCCAAGCCGTCCGGCAAGGTCCTGCAGGGGTACTGGGAGAACTGGGACGGCTCCGTGAACGGCGTCCACCCGGGCATGGGCTGGGTCCCCATCACGGACAGCCGGATCGCCGCGCACGGCTACAACGTCGTCAACGCCGCCTTCCCGGTGATCCTTTCGGACGGCACCGTCCTGTGGCAGGACGGCATGGACACCAACGTCAAGGTCTCGACCCCCGCCGAGATGTGCCAGGCCAAGGCGGCCGGTTCGACGATCCTGATGTCGATCGGCGGTGCCACCGCGGGCATCGACCTGAGCTCCAGTGCCGTTGCCGACCGGTTCGTGGCGACCGTCGTCCCGATCCTCGAGAAGTACAACTTCGACGGAATCGACATCGACATCGAGACCGGCCTGTCCGGAAGCGGCGACATCAACACGCTTTCCGCCTCCCAGGCCAACCTGGAGCGCATCATCGACGGCGTGCTGGCCCGGATGCCCGCGGGCTTCGGCCTGACGATGGCCCCCGAGACCGCGTACGTCACCGGCGGAAGCGTCACCTACGGGTCGATCTGGGGCGCCTACCTGCCGATCATCAAGAAGTACGCCGACAACGGGCAACTGTGGTGGCTGAACATGCAGTACTACAACGGCAGCATGTACGGCTGCTCCGGCGACTCCTACCAGGCCGGTACCGTGCAGGGCTTCACCGCGCAGACCACCTGCCTGAACAACGGCCTGACCATCCAGGGCACCACCGTCAAGGTGCCGTACGACAAGCAGGTGCCCGGTCTGCCGGCCCAGCCCGGCGCGGGTGGTGGCTACCTGGATCCGAGCCTGGTCGGCCAGTCGTGGAACGCCTTCGGCGGCTCGCTGAAGGGGCTCATGACGTGGTCGGTCAACTGGGACGGCTCGAAGGGCTGGACCTTCGGCGACAACGTCAAGGGCCTCCAAGGCCGTTGACGTCCCACCGGTCAGGGCGGTCGCGGAGGAGTCAGGAGGTCGTGGCGGCTCGCTCGGACTCGCTGCGCAGAACGCAGAACTCGTTGCCTTCGGGGTCGGCGAGGACCGCCCAGCCGGAGCCGTCGGGATTCCGGAGATCGGTGACAAGGGTGGCGCCCAGGTCCAGCAGTCGTACCACCTCCTGCTCACGCGAGGTCTCCGGGCGCAGGCACAGATGGAGCCGGTTCTTGATCGTCTTGGCCTCGGGCACCTGGTTGAAGTACAGGACCGGACCCTCCGCCACCAGCACCTGGACCTCCGGATCACCCGGTTTGTCCTCCGGGTGCAGCGGACGGCCGGTCACCCTGCTCCAGAACCGGGCCAGCTCGTAGGCATCCGCACAGTCGATCGCCACGTTCTGCAATACCGAGACCATGTGCCCGAGCCTTCCTGATTTCCCCGCTGAACGCCAGCGGGTTGCGAGGGCAGGCCGACCCGTTCGAGGCGAGCTCGTGGCGGGACCGCCGCTGAGGTGACGTCGGTCAGCCTGCCGTCGGGCTCGGCGGGACGTGCGCCCGCGTGAACCCGTGGCTGCGCTCCACTTTCGCCACATGCAGCGTGTAGCTCTGGTACCACTCGGCTTGTCCGCGCTTCTGCGCCGAGCGGTGCTCGGCGTTGCACCGCCACTGCGCGAGGGCCTCGGCGTCGCGGAAGTACGCGACGGTGATGGCCAGCCCACCGGGCGACTGCGCGTAGTCCGTCCCCAGGTACCCGGGGACGTCCTTCACCAGGTCCTCCAGGCGTGCGTCGGTCTCGCTGTAGCCGCTCTGGTCCTGGGTCCGCACAGCGGTGAAGACGGCCATGTAGTAGGGGGGTTCATGGGCCTCGACGGGCGCGACAGGCGCTTCGGAGTGATCGCTCATCGCGCCACCGTAGGGCGGGACGGGCCCGGTGATCCAGCCTCCTTCCCCAACGGGACGGATGAGGGGTGCCACTGCCAGTGCTGCCCGGTGCGCTCCCGCCCGGCTCGTCACGCGGCGTGTGCCGCACTGGTGACGGCGGAGATCGTCGGGTGGGCCTCGGGGCGGGTGAGCAGGTCGGTGGCGTCACCGCCCCGTTGCCGTCGCCGTAGCGCCTCCCGGGTACGCCCGCAGGCCCCCTTCGGGTCCGTCGACCCCTGCCGGCGCGAAGCCGCACGCCGGACCGGACCCCTGGCCGCAGGCCCGTCCGCCCGGCCTCTTAACATCGGTTCGCATTCTTCGACGGACGCCGATGCCCGATCGGCCGTGCGCCCGCCGTCCAACGCCCAACACGGCACAACGACTCCACCGTACGGCGACGGAGTCGTGCATCGAGGAGGAACGTCCATGCAAGCCCGGAAGATCGGCGCGGCCGCCGCAACTGCGGTGGCACTTCTGGCAGCCCGCGACCTCATCCAGAAGAGGCACGCTCTGCTCCGGAACTTCCCGGTGCTCGGGCACGCCCGGTACCTGCTGGAGACGATCGGGCCGGAGCTGCGCCAGTACATCGTGACCTCCAACGAGGAGGAGCGCCCCTTCAGCCGCGACCAGCGCACCTGGATCTACGCGTCGGCGAAGGAGGAGAACAACTACTTCGGCTTCGGCACCGAAGTCGACGTCGAGCACGTCCAGGGGCACGCCTACCTGAAGCAGCGCACCTTCGCCGGCGCACTGCCCGACGCGCACGACCCGCAGGCTCCGCTGCCCTCGGCCAAGGTGCTGGGCGGGCCGCGCGGGCGCGCCAAGGCGTTCCGACCGGCGAGCGTGGTGAACATCTCGGCGATGAGCTTCGGATCGCTCTCCGGTGCGGCCATCACGGCGCTCAACAAGGGGGCGGCGCTGGCGGGCACGATGCACAACACGGGCGAGGGCGGCCTCTCGCCGTACCACCGCAACGGCGGTGACCTCGTCCTCCAGCTCGGTACGGCGTACTTCGGCTGCCGCAACGAGGACGGCAGCTTCAACCTCGACAAGCTCAAGGACGTCGTCGCCGGTGCCCCGGTCAAGGCGATAGAGATCAAGCTCTCGCAGGGCGCCAAGCCCGGGTTGGGCGGAATGCTGCCGGGCGCGAAGGTGACCCCGGAGATCGCCGGGATCCGCGGCATCCCGGTCGGCGAGGACTGCGCGTCCCCGTCGCGGCACACCGCGTTCAGCGACGTCGACTCGATGCTCGACTTCGTCGAGTTGCTCGCCACCGAGACCGGTGTGCCGGTCGGGGTCAAGAGCGCGGTGGGGGAGATGGGCTTCTGGCAGGAGCTGGCCACCCTGATGGCGCGTGGTGACCGTGGGGTCGACTTCGTGACCATCGACGGCGGCGAGGGCGGCACCGGGGCGGCGCCGCGGATGTTCGCCGACTCGGTGTCGCTGCCGTTCCGGATGGGCTTCTCCCGGGTCTACGGCACCTTCGCCGAGCTGGGGCTGACCGACGACCTGACCTTCATCGGCTCCGGCAAGCTCGGCCTGCCCGAGAACGCCGCGGTCGCCTTCGCCCTCGGTGCCGACATGATCAACGTGGCCCGTGAGGCGATGCTGTCGATCGGCTGCATCCAGGCGCAGAAGTGCCACACCGACAAGTGCCCCACCGGCATCGCGACCCAGAACGCGTGGCTGGCCCGCGGCCTGGACCCGGCCTCTAAGGCCACCCGGGCCGCCGTCTACCTGCGCACCCTGCGCAAGGAGCTGATGAAGGTCTCCGCGGCTGTGGGCGTCGCCCACCCGGCACTCATCACGGCCAACGACATCGAGATCATGAACGGCGACTACGAGGCCCGCACCCTGGCCGGCGTCTACGGCTACAAGGACGGCTGGGGCGAGCTCGGCCCGCACCTCGCCGAGGAGATCACGGCGCTCCTCACCACCAAGTCGGGCTCCGTCCGGTAGCCGGCTGGCCGACATGCCGACCGGGGCGATTCGGCAAGCACTCCCCGGCCGCCTCGCGGGTCAGCTTGCAGCTGGCACGCGCGGCGGCCGGGATGCCGAGCTACGACGAGCTCGGGACCGGATGTTCCGGCCGTTCCGGACCTTCCGACGGGCGAGGACCGGTGTAGCTGCCCCGGGCCCGCATCCGCAGTGGTTCCTCGCGGTACTCCTCCACCGCGTGGGCCAGCCAGCCCGGGGTGCGGGCCACCGCGAAGACCACCTCGCCGGCCTCCGCCGGCATTCCGGCGGCCAGCGCCATCGCCGCCAGCGCCAGGTCGATGTTGGCCCGCAGCGCCGGCCGTCCGGCCGGGCCCGCCGCCGCCTCCACCTCGGCGACCGCCGCCACCACGGCCGCACCGCCGTCGAGCCGGCCCACCGCGTCGAGCAGCGCCACCGCCCGCGGATCGCCCTCCGGATAGAGCCGATGGCCGAGGCCCGGGATCGGCCGGCCGGTGCGCAGGTAGTCGGAGACCACCGGCACGGCGCCGCCGACCAGTACCTCGCCGAGCAGCCGGTGCGCCAGCGGGCTGGCCGCGCCGTGCAGCGGGCCGTCGGTCGCGCCGAGCCCGGCGGAGACCACCGCGTACGGATGGGCCCGGGCCGAGGCCGCCACCCGGGCCGCCACCGCGGACACCGCCAGCTCGTGGTCCATCAGCAGCACCAGGGCGCGGTCCAGGCAGGCCAGCGCCTCGGGCGCGGGCGCGGCGGAGGCCAGCCGGCTCCACAGCCGGGCCGCCAGTGAGGCGTCGGGCCCGGGGTCGGGCGCGGTGCGCGGCAGCGCCTCCACCATCCCGGCGATCAGTGCGGCCCCGGCCGCCTGCACGGTCTGCTCGCGCAGGTCGAAGCGGAGCGGGTCGAGCGCGGCGGCGACGGTGGCCGAGATCCGCAGCCGGTCGGGCAGCCGGATCCCGTCGGGCAGCGCGGCGGAGGCCCGGGCCAGCGCCTCGGCGGTGGCGGGCGGCACCCGCAGCGTGACCGGGGCGTCGCTGCCCAGCCCCCAGAGCCAGCCGATCGCGGCCTCGAAGCCGTGCCGGGCGGCGAGCTCGACGGCGTCCTGGCCGCGGTAGTAGAGCCTGCCGTTCTCGATCAGGGTCAGCCCGGTCCGCACCGTGACCGGTCGACTGGCCCACGGTTCGCCGGCCGGGGGTTCGCCGGCGGCGTTCGGGCGCATCGGGGTGCGGCGGCCGCGGGCGGCCAGCTCGGCCACCTCGCGGGCGTCGAAGGTGCTGCCCTTGCCGCCAGGGGCCCGCTCGCTGCTCAGCTGGCCCCGGCTGGCGTAGGCGTACACCGTCTCCACCTTGACGCCGAGCTGCTCGGCGACCTGCTGGGTGGTCAAGCGTTCGGCCATGGTCTGCCCTCGTCCCGTCCTGTCCTGGTTCTCGTGCCGCGTCTTGATGGTGATCCACAGTATTCCATATTGATTTCAATCAACATTGACAATGTGGATCAATGCTCGGAGAGTACAGGGCATCACCCGGAACACCCAGGAAGAGGGCTACCGCCATGTCGAGCACCACCGAGATCGAGGTCCCGCGCGGCCTCAAGGGCGTCGTGGTCACCGAGACCGAACTCAGCGACGTCCGCGGGCTGGAGGGCTTCTACCACTACCGCCAGTACTCGGCGATCGACCTCGCCGAGCAGCGCACCCTGGAGGACGTCTGGCACCTGATGCTGCTGGGCGAGCTGCCCGACCCAGCCCGCCGCGCCGCCTTCCTGGCCCGCACCGCACCGCTGCGCCGACTGCCCGACGCGCTGCGCCCGCTGCTGCCCGCGCTGGCGGCGAGCACCGCGCACGGCGGCCCGCTCACCGCCCTGGGCGCCGCGCTCTCGACCGCCGCCGCGGACCGCGGAATCCGGCCGCTCTACGACACCGCGCCCGACCAGCGGGTCGAGGACGCGCTGTTCGCCACCGCGCTGGTGCCCACCATCCTGACCGCGCTGCACCGGCTGCAGCACGGCGAGCAGCCGATCGAACCGCGCGACGACCTGGGCTACGCGGCCAACTACCTCTACATGCTGACCGGTGAGGAGCCCGAGCCGGCCAAGGCCCGCGCGGTCGAGCAGTACCTGATCTCCACGGTGGACCACGGCTTCAACGCCTCCACCTTCACCGCCCGGGTGATCGCCTCCACCGGGGCCGACCTGGTGGCCTGCCTGGTCGGCGGGCTGGGCGCGCTCTCCGGGCCGCTGCACGGCGGCGCGCCGAGCCGGGCGCTGGACACCCTGGACGCGATCGGCACCCCGGAACGGATCGACGGCTGGATCCGCGAGCACGTACTGGCCGGCGACCGCATCATGGGCTTCGGCCACGCCGTCTACCGCACCGAGGACCCGCGCTCCCGGATGCTGCGCGGGGTCGCAGAGTCCTTCGGCGGCGAGCTGGTCGACCTCGCCGTCCAGGTGGAGGCCCGGGTCGAGGCGATCCTGGCCGAGCTGAAGCCGGGCCGCGAACTCCACACCAACGTGGAGTTCTACGCCGGCGTGGTGATGCACCTGTGCGGTCTGCCCAGGGAGATGTTCACCCCTACCTTCGCCGCGGCCCGCGCGATCGGCTGGAGCGCCAACATCCTGGAACAGGCCGCCGACTCCAAGATCATCCGCCCGTCCGCCCGCTACACCGGCCCGGCCGCCCCGCAGCCGCTGCCGACGGCCTGAACAGCCGGCCCCGGAGTGGAACCCGCGCCACGGTGCGCGGCGTGGCGGATCGGGAGCTCCTGCACCGGCTGCGCCGAGGCGAGGCCGGCTGCGCGAAGTCACGCCGGAGTGCTGACGGGTGGCCCGTCCGGTCAGCTCCAGCGGCCTGCGGCGGCCGCCTCGACGACGTGGTCCTCGAACGACCGGGGCGGTCGTCCGGGCGCCTGCGCCACGCCGTCGGAGACGCCTGCGCCCCGGCCGTCGCGGATGGCCACGAGCAGGCCGGCGAGCAGGCGGGCGGTGTCAGCGCCCGACGCCTTCGTGGACCATGCGGTTCACGAAGGCGTCGGGGTCGACGTCCAGGTGACGGACCGTAAGCCCGTTGGCGTTGGCGGGTACGGTCGGGATGAGGGGGAGGCCTCCCGTCCGTCCGTCAGCGGCGTGGGCCGGCCACGCCGGCGGAGCGGAGCTTGTTCTCGGTGAGCGCGGTCAGCCGGGCTGAGACCGGCGCCTGCTCCTCGCGGTGGTCGTTGATCAGCCGGTACTGGGCGGCGGCCTTCCTCCAGGCCTGCAGGCTGGCGGGACTCCCCAGCAGCGCGGGGTTGGCGAGGTAGTGGTCGGCCATGGCGGTCGCTAGCTCCTCGATCCTCGGGTCGTCCGGTTCCCAGGCCTCGGCCTCTTGGCCGCGCCTGGTCAGGTCGATGAACACGGGGTCGTCGATCCGGTGTTCGAGCTGGGCCAGGAAGTCGTCGAAGCCCTCCGGCACCAGCGCCCGGACCAGCACCAGGGCCTCGCGTTGCGCCGCCACGTAGTCGGGGCTCAGGCCGAGGTCGGGCATCCGCTCCAGCACCGCGCAGGCGCGGTCGGGCAGCAGGGCCCGGTCGCCTTCGGCGAGCCGGTGCAGCATGTCGCGGCGGGCGGCCAGCTCCGCGATCCGGTCGGCCAGCCGCCGTTCGACGTCGGCCAGGGCGGCGGCGAACTGCTCGGCGTCGGCGTCGAGCAGGGGCCCGATCTCGGCGAGCGGCACCCCGGCGGCGGCCAGCGTCCGGACCTGCACCAGCCGCAGCAGCTCGTCCGACCCGTACCGCCGGTAGCCGGAGCCGTCGCGTCGTGGTTCGTCGACCAGCCCGTGCTGGTGGTAGTGCCGCACCGTCTTCACCGTGACGCCGACGAATGCCGCCGCCTGCCCGATCGTGACTCCGCTCATCATCCGCTCAGCCTAAGTGCACCTCAGGGCCGTAGCGCCGGGAGCGGCCCGGTCGGGCCGGGCATCCAGTCCGGCCGGCCCCTCGACGGCCGGGCGGACTCCGTACTCAGTGCGCCGTGCTACCGCCGCAGAACTCCGCCTCCAGCTCGTTGTCGAACACCGAGATCGGCCCCAGGCCCGACGGCGCGTTGTCGGCCCAGTCGCCGTTGACCTCGGTGGAGAGCAGGTGGCGGCCGTCCCGCGTGCCGAAGGTGTACGACCAGGAGCCGTCGATCGCGCCGCCCATGCCCCAGACCTGGCCGCAGGACAGGGTGACCGAGGCGATGCCGAGGCCGTACTTGGTGCCCGGAATCCAGTTGATGCCGGGGTCCTGCATGGTGAGCATCTCGTTCATCTGGGCGGGCGGCAGCAGACGGCCCTTCAGCAGCTGCTGGAAGAAGGTGTTCAGGTCGCCCGTGGTGGAGATCAGGTCGCCGGAGCCCCAGCCCCAGGTGGGGTTGAGCTCGGTGACGTCGTAGACGGGGAGTGCGGGGGCGTACATCGGGCCGAGCTTGGAGTAGAAGCGCCCGTGCGGGCCGTGGATGCCGGTGTCGTCCGCGGCCGGCTCGTAGGTGCTCTTCAGGTGCAGCGGCTTCACCAGGCGGTCGGTGATCGCCTGCCCGAGGCTGTGCCCGGTGGCCTGTTCGATGATCATGCCGGCCAGCACGTAGTTGGTGTCGGAGTACTGCCAGCCGGTGCCGGGGGCGAACTGCGGCTTTCCGCTGATGCCCAGCTCGACCAGCTGGCGCGGCGTGAAGCTGTCGAACCGGTGCCGCAGGAAGGGCTGCCCGCTGAAATCGTCCTGCACCGCCGTCGCGAAGTTGGCGATCCCGCTGGTGTGGTTCAGCAGTTGACGAATGGTGATCTTCGAGCCGTCGTAGCCGTTGCCGTCCACCAGTCCGGGCAGCCACTGCTCGACGCTGTCGTCCAGGCTCAGCCGGTGCTCGACCTCCAGCTGGAGCAGCACGGTGGCGACGAAGGTCTTGGTGGTGCTGCCGATCCGGAACCGGTCCTGCGGCTCGAACTGCTGACCGGTGCTCAGGTCGGCCGTGCCGGCCTGCCCGAACCAGGTCGAGCCGCCGTCCCTGACCTCGACCCGCACGCCCGGCAGGTGGGCGCCGGTGATCCCCTGGTCCAGCGCCTCCTGCAGCCCCTGGTGGCCGGTGCGGTCGCGGTCCGCGGCGAACGCCGCCGGGGTGGCGGACAGCAGGGCCGCAGTCAGTACGGCGGTGGTGAGGGCGGCACGGGCGGTGGTCTTCATGAGTGGGGTCCCCCTGGTCGGTTCGCGCTTTCGTCGTTGGTGGAGAAGCTATGGCGATCTTCGGTGTTCCATCAACACATCAAGGCATCAAGCGCGCTGAAACAGCAGGTCACTGACGTACAATCATTGCAATGACGATGTCGATGAATGCAAGGCGGTTGCAAGGCGATTGCAACCATGAAGGGAACCGCCCGTGCCAGGCGCCAGGCTGAGCCAGCAGGACCGTCAGGCGATCGCCTCCGGGCTCGCCGAAGGGCTCGACTACGCGGCGATCGCCCGTCGGATCGCCCGCCCCACCTCCACGGTGACCCGGGAGATCGCCCGCAACGGCGGCCCCGCCCGCTACCGCGCGGAGAGCGCCCAGCGCGCCACCGCCCGCCGCGCCCGCCGCCGGCCGGGCGCGGCCCGGCTGCCCGAGGGCGCCGGCGTGACGGACGGGCGCGATCCGGCCGCGATCGCCGAGTTCACCGGCCGGTTCGCCGACCTGCTGGTGCACCTCGGCCTACCGCGCATGGTGGCCCGGGTGCTCAGCTGCCTCTACGTCACCGACAGCGGCAGCCTGACCGCCGGCGAACTGGTGCAGCGGCTCGGCGTGAGCCCCGCCTCGGTCTCCAAGGCGGTCGGGTACCTGGAGGGTCAGGAGCTGATCCGCCGCGTCCGGGACGAGCACGGCCGCCGCGAGAGTTACCTGATCGACGACGACGTCTGGTACCGCTCGATGCTGGCCAGCGCCCAACGCAACGCCCTGCTGGCCGAGTTCACCCGCGACGGCGCGGGCCTGCTCGGAACGGCCACACCCGCTGGGGAGCGGCTCGGCACGGCGGCGGTCTTCCTGGCGGAGATCGGCACAGACCTGGCCCGCGCGGTCGAGCGGCGGCGGTCCGCGAACGCGCCGCGCCGGTAGCTCCTCGCCCTGGCCCACCGCGTCGGCGCGAACCCGGACGTGCTCCACCGGCTTCGCCCAGGTCCCGTCCGCCTCCCAGCGGGCGAACGAACTCACCTCGACCTGCCACAAGATCAACTATCGACGCGTCCTAGGCTGAACGCATGACTGATGCGGCGGGACGGGTCGAGCCGTCCGGGGTGTGGGCCACAGCCGTGGGCGTGGCCCGGGTGAGGGCGATGGAGACGGCACGGGAGCAGCCGTTGTTCCGGGATCCGCTGGCGCTGGCCTTCGCCACGGCCGGCGGGAGAGGCCCCGAGGCGCCACCGCCCCCGCGCGCGGACGAGGCGTCGCGGCGCCGCTGGCTCGGCGTGGCCTTCTCGATCGTCATCCGGACGAAGTTCCTGGACGACCTGCTGGAGCAGGCGGTCGCGTCCGGCGTCCGGCAGGTCGTACTGCTCGGAGCCGGGATGGACAGCAGGGCCTTTCGGCTGGACTGGCCTGCGGGGACCCGGCTGTTCGAGGTCGACACGGCCGAACCGCTGGGCTTCAAGGCCTCGGTGCTGCGTCAGGAACGGGCCGTTCCGCGCTGCGAGCG
This sequence comes from Kitasatospora sp. NPDC056531, assembly GCF_042794375.1. Lineage (NCBI taxonomy): Bacteria > Bacillati > Actinomycetota > Actinomycetes > Kitasatosporales > Streptomycetaceae > Kitasatospora > Kitasatospora sp. NPDC056531. Next base: position 16,161 of record NZ_JBHTTU010000055.1, read on the forward strand.
GATCACCGTCCCGGTCGACCTGCGCGAGGACTGGCCCGGCGCCCTGGCCGCGGCCGGGCACGATCCGGCGCAGCCGACGGTGTGGATCGCCGAGGGACTGCTGATCTATCTGCCCGAGGACGCGGTGGAGTCGCTGCTCGAACGGATCGGCGCGCTGTCCGCCGCAGGCAGCAGGATGGGCCTGACACTCGGCTCGCGCGGTGTGGTCGAACGCTTCCGCGGGGACGCCGCCCCGGGATCGGCGGCGTCGATGTGGGTCTGGGAGATGCCGGAGGACCCGGTCGGCTGGCTGGGCGGCCTCGGCTGGGAGGCGGAGACCTTCACCCTGCGTGAGCGTGCCGAGGCCTACGGGCGTCCGGTGCTCACCCCGCCGCTGCAGGACGAGGGCCCCGGCGGACTGGTCTCGGCGGTGCGCGCGGCGCACTGAGCACGACGAAGGCCGGCCCCCGCGTGTGGCGGGGGCCGGCCTTCGACTCGCCCGTATTCCGGCCCCACTCCTCCCGGGGTACTCATCGCCAGGTCCCTCGCCGGCCGGGACGGCGCCGGGCCACAACGGGTGCCCGGCGACGTGCGGGGTGTCACTGCTCCCTGCGGTTGGGCCCGCAGCCGTTCGAGTGCGCCCGACGGGCGGGGAAGAGCCGGGCACGGAATGATGGCAAGCGGCGAAGTGATCATCTCCGACTTCCGGTCCGCCGTCGGCCCGCTGTCCGGCCCCGGCCTCGTGGTGGTCGACGTCAACGACGGGACCGGAACCTCCTGCAGCCCGAAGGTGTACCCGGGCGTCGCCGACCGCAACAGGTCGGGGTGGTCATCCTGGTGGGCGCGGGACCGGCTTCTTCGCACGTCCGGCCGTCGGCGTGACCGGAGAACGAATCGGAGTGAGGGGTCAGTGACTCCATCAATACCCGTGCTGAGCACCGTATCCGTCGGCCTGGGCCCCACAGGGGTGGCGATCGCCCCGGACGGTGGTCGCCTCTACGTGGCCAACAGCGGCTCAGGAACCGTGAGCGTGGTCGACGTGGCCTCCGGCTCGACCGCCGCCACCATCACCGTGGAACGCGACCCGCAGGGGCTGGCGATCACTCCGGACGGACGCCGCGCCTACGTGACGCACGCCGGACTCGGCCTGGTCAGCGTGATCGATACCGACAGCAACGTCGTCACCGGAACCATCGCCGTGTCCGAATTCCCGTCCGAAGTGGCGATCACACCCGACGGGCGTCGCGCCTACGTGGCACGGGCCCTGGCAGACCAGCTGACGATCATCGACACCGCGACGGACTCGGTGACGGGCAGCTCCGACCGCCTGGAGACAGGCGCCCTCGTCGGCGTCGCGATCAGCCCTGACGGTCGCCGCGCCTACGTGCTTCCCGAAGGCACCTGCCTGGCGCTCGTCCTGGACACCGCGACCAACACCCAGGTCCCCGGGCCCCCGATCCTCATCGGCTGCGCTGCGGCCGACGTGGCCTTCACACCGGACGGGCGACACGCGCTCTCCACGAGCTCAAGCCTCGGTGAGCAGGCCGAGTTGTACGTCGTCGATACAGCCACTCAGAAGGCCCACAACCCTGTCCTCATCGGCGACTCCGCGTACGGGATAACCGGCGTCTCGTCGTAGATCGTCATCGGCGCGGCCTGAGCGGCGCTGGAGCCGGCGAACTCGGTGCGAGCGCTGCCCGGTTCGACGAGCGTGACGCCGATTCCGAACGGCGCGATCTCGACGACCCGGCGTGACCGGGGGCGGCGAGCTGAAATCCGGGTGCGGGGGGGGGGGGGAGGGGGGGTAC
>NZ_JBHTTU010000055.1:17957-24185 GCF_042794375.1 Kitasatospora sp. NPDC056531
CGAGATGGGGTGCGAAAGCGGACCCTCGGGCCCTCTGCCGGGCCCCCCCCCCCCGCACCCTGGTTTCAGCCGCCCGTCGGCACCTGGAGCGTGCCGTAGCGCTGCATCCGCTGCCAGCGGAGGCGGGATCCCGCGAGGGCGGTGAAGACCGACTGGATCACCACCAGGTACATCAACTGCCGGTAGACGAACTGCTGGAGCGGCAGGCTCCACAGCGGTCCGAGACGTTCCTTGTCCAGACGGAACGCGTAGACGCCCATCAGCATCTGGACCAGCAGGAACGCCGCCCACAGTCCGATGATGCGCACCGGGTCGAGGAAGACCACTCCGTAGACGGCGAAGACGTCGACGACGGGGGCGAGCAGGGGCAGGAGCACCTGGAACATCAGCAGGTAGAGCAGCCCGCGCCGCCCCAGCTTGCCGGCCTGGCCGCCCTGGACGAGGGCGCCGCGGTGCTTCCACATCGCCTGCAGGGTGCCGTAGCACCAGCGGTAGCGCTGACGCCACAGGGCGCCCAGCGAGGCGGGGGCCTCGGTCCAGGCCTTGGCCCGCTCCTCGTAGACCACCCGCCAGCCGGCCCGGCACAGGGCCATGGTGAGGTCGGTGTCCTCGGCGAGCGTCTCCTCGCCCACGCCCCCGACCGCGAGCAGCGCGGAGCGGCGGAAGGCGCCGACCGCGCCCGGCACGGTGGGCATGCACTCGGCGAGGTCGAACAGGCGGCGGTCCAGGTTGAAACCGACCACGTACTCGATGTGCTGCCAACGTCCGAGCAGGCCACCGCGGTTGATCACCTTGGCGTTTCCGGAGACCGCTCCGACCGCAGGATCGGCGAACGGCTGCACGAGCTGCCGGACGGCGTCGGGCTCGAACACGGTGTCGCCGTCCACCATCACCAGCAGCTCCGCCCGGGCGGCCGCGATGCCGGTGTTGAGCGCGGTGGGCTTGCCGGCGTTCTCCTGCCGGATCACCCGGGTGTACGGGAGGTCCAGCGATTCGACCAGATCGGCGGTGCCGTCGGTCGAGCCGTCGTCGACCACGATCACCTCCACCGGATGGTCGGAGGCGAGCAGTGAGCGCAGCGCCGCCTCGATCCCGGCGGACTCGTTGTACGCGGGCACGATCACGCTGACCGGCTCGGTGACCGGCGGCCCCCAGGAGCGGCGGCGCAGCCGCTTGTGCCGTCGCGCGGCCGTCAGTACGGCGACGGCGCGTAGCACGCTGATCGCGCCCGCCGCCCACAGCAGCCAGCCGAGCACGGTGAGCACCCAGTCGCCGCCCCGCAGGATCCAGATCAGCGCGAGCCCCTGGAGGTGGTCGGCGGTCCCGGCCGGATGGACCGGGTCGGCCAGGCCCACCGCCTGGCTGACGGTGGCGAAGTGGAGGCCGCGCGACTTCAGTTCGGGCAGCAGGGCCTTCAGCGCCGCCACGGTCTGCGAGCGGTCCCCGCCCGCGTCGTGCATGAGCACGACCTGCCCCGGGCCGCCCGGGCGGTCGTCGAGCGTCTTGAGGATCTGTGCGGTGCCCGGCCGCTGCCAGTCCTCGCTGTCCTGGGTGGTGAGCACGGTCAGGTAGCCGGCCTGCCCGGCTTGTCGGACGGCGTCCCACTCGCGGTCGTCCAGGGCGTCCGCGCTGGAGGAGTACGGCGGCCGTAGCAGGGAGCTGGTCACCCCGGCCGTCCCGGCCAGGGCGAGTTGGGTTTCGCGCAGTTCCAGTGAGCGGCGCCAGGAGGGTGCCGGGCCGAGGTCGGTGTGGGTGAAGGTGTGCACGCCGATCTGGTGCCCCTCGGCGATGATCCGCTTCACCAGGTCCGGGTGGGCGGCGGCCTGGGTGCCGACCACGAAGAACGTCGCGTGCACGCCCTCCTGGCGCAGGACGTCGAGGATCCGGGGCGTCCAGGTCGGGTCGGGGCCGTCGTCGAAGGTGAGGGCGATGGTGCCGGGCCCGGGGGCGGCACTGCGCGGCTGCGGTCCGGCGGCGTCGATCACCGGACCGCCGTCGCGGACGGCCGCCGGCACGGCGTCCGCGGCCGTGGGCGTGGCGGCCTGGTCCGGACGGTCGTCGAAGCTGTGCTGGGTGTACCCCTGGAGCACCAGGGCGCCGGAGAGCGTGAGCAGCAGGGCGGTCAGCAGGAGCCAGTGGGTGCGCAGCGGGCGCTGGCGGACGACGCCGCGCCGGCCTCTGCGGGTGCGGGTGGGGGCGGGGGCTCTTCGCCGGCGGGTTGCGCTCACGGTGCTGCTTTCGGTGTGCGGACGGTGCGGTGGTCGGTCGGGTGTCAGGGCTTGACGGGCTTGCCGGTCGGGTTCCCCGGCGGGGCGGTGGGGCGGCCGTGCCCGGGTGTGGGCGTGGCGGCGGGCGCGGTGCTCGGCGCTGCCGCGGGGGTGGTGGCCGGAGCCGGCGCGCTGATGGCCGTGGGGGCGTTGGGGGTGCCGGGGCCGTGCCCGGGGCCGGTCGGCACCGCGACGCCGGTGGCCGAGGGGTGCTGGACGCTGACCGGGACGACGGTGCGCTGGTGGGCGGGGTCCGCGGTCGCGGGTGCGCTGGGCTCGGCCGCGGCTTCCGGATCGGCGGACGGCGCATCGGACGGTGTGGCCGCCGAGGCGGGCGCGCTCGGCGCCGGTGCCTGGGGCAACGGGAGGAACGGTGCGTTCACGGTGGGACCGCCGAGCAGCGTGCTCACCAGCAGGGCCAGGTACCCGCCCGCCGGTACGGCCAGCACCACCCCGAGGCGACGGATCCGGCGCTGCCGGCGGCCGGAGGCGTCCACGAACACCGGGGCGGGCGAGGGTTCCGGCTGCGGGTCCACGGCGGGAGCGACGGGGGACAGTTCGACGGTGGGCGGGCCTGCCGCGTCGCCGGCCCACGGGAGCTGGTCGGCGGGATCGGCCGCGATGGCGGGGAGGCCGGCCGGTTCCCCGGCGGCTGGTTCGTGGGCGGCCGGTTCGTCGGCGAGGGAGCCGGGGAGGTGCGCCGCGGTCACCGAGGGGTGCGGCTGTTGCTCGGCGGTCGGCCACGGGTCGTACGGCTTGACGGGCACGGTATCGGGTCCAGGTCCTGTCGGTTCACGGGGCGGCGACGGATGCCCCCGCCGGTCGGTGGCGGACCGGCGGGGGCGGTGGTCGTACCTGTTCAGCGTCGACGGCGGGCGTTCCGTCACACCCCCCTGTCACCGACTGCGGACGCGGCTCATCAAGGCGCGCAGCAGCCGTCGCGCCGCAGGGCCTCGCCGACCGCCAGCCAGTCCTCGTCCCGGCCCGCCGACCGCGCCGCCACCTGGGCCCGCCCGGCGCCGCCCACCAGGTCCGCACGCCGGTACACGACACCGTCCCGCATCACCCACGACGTCCGTACCAGGTCCGTGAAGTCGCGGAACGGGTCCCCGTCGACCACCGTCAGGTCCGCCAGCTTCCCGGGCTCCACCGTCCCGAGGTCGTCCTCCGCCCCGAACAGACGCGCCGGTGCGACCGTGGCCGTGCGCAGCGCCTGCGCCGGTGACAGGCCCGCGTACTGGTGCAGGGCGCGCAGGCCGAGGTGCAGTTGGAGGCCGACGGGCGTGATCGGGCAGTCGGTGCCCAGGGCCAGCGATCCGCCGTCCGCGAGGATCCTCCGATAGACGTCCGTCTCCATCCGCACGGCCCGGCGCTGCGCCTCCGTGGGCGCCGTCGCCGCCTGGCGCTGCACGCCGGCGGCGTCCCACGGCGGCATCAGCGTGGTCACCCGGGGGTCCTGCGCGAGGGCCGGATCGTCACCGAGCAGGTAGGCCGCCGAGAACGGGGTGATGATGATCGCGAAGTCGCCGCCGCGGTAGATCTCGTGGACGTCCTGGTAGGCGCGCCCGGTGGGCGAGACCGCCCGGCCGTACTCCTGCCGCTGGGTGGCCGACAGGTGGGTCGTCAGGTCCTGTCCCACCTGTACCCCGGGGGTCAGCAGGTGGCTGCCGGCCGGCACCCCGAGGCGCTCGTGCGCCGTTCGCGCCGCCTCGGCCATGATCCAACCGGGGGCCCGGACGTAGGTCTTGACGAAGTCGTAGTCCAGCGCCTCCGCGCGTTCCAGGCTGCGCCGCACGCCGTCGGCGGTGCGGTGGGCCCGGCCCATGCTGTAGGCGACCCGGCTGCCGTCGAGCAGCTCGCCGGTGGTCAGGAACCGGGGTCCGTCCATGACCCCGGCGTCGACGGACTCGCGGATGCGCGCCTGCTCGTAGGCGAAGCCGCCCATGGAGGCGGTGCCGGTGATCCCGTAGGCGAGCATCAGGCGGGACTGCCGACCGCCGTAGGTGTTCTGGTAGGGGTGGGTGTGGGAGTCCCACAGGCCCGGCAGGACCGTGCAGCCGGTGGCGTCGACCAGCCGCGCGCCCGAGCGCCGTGCGCCCGCGCGGTGCGGTTCGACGGCGGCGATGCGGTTGCCGGAGACGACGATGTCGACGTCCTCGCGGACGTTCTCGCCCGTGCCGTCCCACAGCCGGGCGGCGTGGATGCGGGTGACGTCGGAGCGCGGCGGCAGGGCGCGGGTCGTGCGCAGCGGGAGGGGGACGGTGCGCCGGTCGGCGCCGTCGCGGTCGGTCAACCGCAGCTGCCCGTTCGAGAGGTGGAGCAGCCGGGCGGAGTCGCCCGACCAGGACGGGTGGTCGGCCGCCTCGTCGGTGATCCGGCGCGCCTCGCCCGCGGGCGTGCCGTCCGGCTCGACCGGCAGCCACAGCGCGGACTCCACCACGAGCGCCAGCCACCTGCCGTCGGGCGACCAGACCGGACCGCTGTCGCAGCGGTCGGCGACCGAGGTGTCCGGCAGGGGCAGGAAGGACCGTGAGGAACCGTCCCGAGTGTCGATCACGCGGATGACGTTGTAGCCCTCGCGGAAGCGGTGGTTGAGCCGGTTGCGGTCGCACAGTGCGAGGTAGCGGCCGTCCGGGGACCAACTGGGCCTCCCCGGCAGGCCGTTGCCGCCGATGGGCGAGGCGAGTCGGCTCACCGTCCCGGTGGCGAGGTCGACGACGAGGAGATTGCCCAGCACGTCCTGGCAGGCCAGCCGCGTGCCGTCGGGCGAGAGCGCCGGGTTGAACCGGCCTCCCGTGGCGAGGATCGTGTCGGCCCCGTCCTCCAGCATCAGGCGGTGTACGGCGCCCAGTCCGTCGCCGTTCCCGTCCCCGTCGTACACGTACAGGATGCTGCGCCCGTCCCGGCTCCACGACGGCATCTGCACGTAGTGGGCGGGGGCCGCCTGGAAAAGCTTGCGCGGCTGCCCTCCGATCGGCATCAGCCACAGCGCGTTGAGCGCGCAGAAGACGACGGACCGCCCGTCCGGTGAGAGCGCGGGCAGGTGGACACCGCGCACGTCCCGCTCGGCCGTGGAGCCGAAGTCGCGCACCTTGCGCCGGTATTCGGGCCGCGGCACCTCCAGCCGCGCGGTGAACGGGACTTCCTTCGCGGTGCTCAAGGTGGGGGAGCGGTCGGTGATCCGGCCGTCGGCGAAGTAGACGATCCCGCCATCGGGGGTCCAGGCGGGCGGCAGCGGTGAGACGTCCTCGTCGCCGGAGACCACCTCGCCGTCGACGACCAGCGAGGAGCTCGCCGCCTGGTAGGAGGTGGCGGCGGAGGTGTCGCCGATCCACACGTAGGCCAGCCGGCCGTCCCGGGAGGCCACGGGGCAGCTCACCGTGCCGCCGGCCACCGTGCGTTCGACGCTCACCGGCCCGCCCGAGGCCGGTACGGAGGCGATGGTCCGCCCGCCGGATCCGTCCGCCCGGACGAAGAGGACCCGGGCGCCGTCCGGGTGCCACGACGGGTCGTAGTCCTCGACCCCCGCCTGATCGGTCAGGCGCGTCAACCGGCCGGTGGCGACCTCCACCGTCCACACGTCGTACGAACCACCGGACACCGCGTCACCCGCCCGCTCGGAGGAGAACGCGAGGTACTGCCCGTCCGGCGACCAGGACACCCCCCGGTCGTCCCACGGCCCCGACGTCAGCTGCCGCAGGTTCGATCCGTCCGGCGCCATGGCCCACAGGTGGAACCCCCCGCCCTGGTACGCGCAGAAGGCGACGGCCGACCCGTCCGGCGACCACACCGGCCGCGTCGGCTCCAGCCCGGGAGCGGTCAACGCGGTCGCCGACCCACCGTGGCGCGGCAACCCCCACAGCACGCCCTGGATCTCGACGACCATCCGCTCACCGTCAGGTGAAAGGGCGACGCCGGCATTGGTGGCCGCCGTGAACTCCAGCGCCCTCGACCGCCGGGC
>NZ_JBHTTU010000055.1:24195-45292 GCF_042794375.1 Kitasatospora sp. NPDC056531
AGAGCACATCTCTCTCGGCCGCCGTTCACCTTGCGCGTCCGTCCGCTCGGCGTCCGCGGCCGCCGCGACCGGTCCGAACGCCGCACCGGCGCCCACCAGGGCCGCCGCCCCGATGAACCCGCGCCGACTGACCTCCCGCCCGTGCCCGTCCCTGAGAAACGACACACCCGTTCCCTTCCGGCTACCCGTGAACCCGGCCCCGACGCATCCGAACCCGGTCCGGATGCCGGGCGCACTCGACATGTGCATTATCATTCGGGCCCGACCGTGAGAACGTCTCTTTCGAGGTTTGGGGGTATCAACCCTCCGCCGCCAGCGGGGATTTCACCGCAGGGCCACCCGCAGCCCGGTGTGTCGACCCGTCGGCTCACCGCCGACCCTGCGTGGACGGGGCGAGCTGCGGTGCCGGAGCCTGCGCCGCGGAGAGCAGCCGATGGCCGAGCAGCGTGCAGCTGTGCCGCACCGCCCGGCCGGCCCGCGCCGTGCTGACCAGCCCGGCCCGCCGCAGTGCCCGGGCGTGCTCGGAGGCGCTGGCCACCGAGATGCCCAGTTCCCGGGCGAGCTGGCTGGTGGTCGGCTCGCGCAGTGTCAGCCGCAGGACCGCGGACCGGGTCCGGCCGAGCAGGGCTGCCACCGGCTCGTCCGGGTCCGCTCCCGGTGCGGGCGCCTCCTCGACGAGGTAGGGAAGCGGGGTGAGCGCCGGGTACACCAGCAGCAGCGATCCGTCCGGCAGCGGGCCGCACAGCGGCTCGCCGGTCCACTGCGCGGACGGCAGCAGCAGAACGCCACCGCCCTCCAGGCGGTACTCCCGCTGCTTGGCGACCGCGATCTCCAGCGTGCTGCCGCGCCATCGGCTGCCCGGATGGAGGCCGGCCAGCATGCCGCGCAGCCCCTGCTCGCGCTGCACCTGCCCGCGCCAGGCGACGTCGGTGTCGAAGCCGGCGCGCAGCCGCGGCCAGACCGTTTCGATCAGCGCGGCGTGGGCGGCGCGCAGGCTGCCCTCCAGGTACTGCCAGGCCTGCCGGTCCTCGCTCGCCAGGCCCCGCATCAGTGGGGTGACGGGCAGCCCGTTGCGGCAGACGCGATCGAGCTCCCTGCGCACCAGCGTGTTGGTGGAGGAGCGCACCGACTCCAGCCCCTGCGCCAGGTCGATGCTGAGCGGATCGAGGAAGAACGGCCCCGCGCCGCTCGCCGGGACCAGCTCGCTCAGCGGCGCGACGGACCGCGCGGCCGTGGCACCGAGCAAGCGGTGCCGGCGGGCGAACGCCGGGCCCACATCGCGCCGTTGCAGCATGGCGACGGCCAGTTCGAGTTCCATCAGCGGCGCCGGCCCGTCCGCGAACCGGGTGCCGAGCAGGTCCTCGGCCGTGAAGTGGATCCGCAGTACCATGCCCCGCCCCCCACGCGCGCGCCCGGGCTTTCGGCTCAGGCCGAAAGCATCGCGCCGGTGCCGCCGCAGTCCGACGATACCCAGTGCACGGCCGCGGCGGCAGTGGGCTGCCGAGCGGTTGTTCGGTCCCGACCCGGCTCCCAGGAGGCTTCCATGCGCATGCCCGCGTACCTCACCCGACCGGCCGCCCTCGCCGCGGCTGTGGCGGCGGCCGTCCTCCTGCCGGTCGCCCCGGCCGCGCAGGCCGCGCAGGCCGCGCAGGCCGCGCAGGCCGTGCAGACCGGCGACGGCGGCGGCTGGCAGCCGTACCACGGCCAGGACACCGACGCGCCCGCCGGGACGGTCTGCCCGTTCCACCTGTACATCACCGACCTGCTCGACCAGGAGGAGACCAAGACCGTCACCCGCTACCCCGACGGCTCACCCGAGAGGGTGCTCTGGCGCGGTCCGCTGATCCTGCGCTACACCAACGTGGACACCGGCGCCCACGTCGACCGCGACCAGAGCGGCCGGGCCACCGAGTACCGCGGGCCGGACGGCAGCACGCTGTGGGACGTCCCGAGGTCCTCGCACATCTCCGCCCGGGTCCACCCCGGCAACCCGTACCTCGCGGCCGGCGCCTACCTGTTCAGCGGCGGCGCGGTACTGCTGGTGCACCCGGACCACCAGGTCGAGGTGCTGGTCCAGCACCGGGTGGAGAACCTCTGCGAGACCCTCGCCTGACCGGCCACCGGGGTCCGCCCGCGCCGGGGGTGCGGGCGGGTCCGGTGGTCGGACGGTGGACTTCATCGGGATGTCATCGGCCGCTGCCACTGTCGTCCGGTGACCTCGGCCGAGCGCGTACCGCGTCGGAGTGCGGACGCGTAGGCCGACTGCGTGGGAAGGATCGCAATGCGAGTACGAAGGATCGCGGCCGCGTCGGCCGGACTCCTGCTGACGGTCGGACTGACGGTGGCACAGGGGGCCACGGCACAGGGGGCCACCGCACGAGTGGCCGCCCCGTGCGAGGGCACCTACACGATCGTCGTCGGGGGCACCGGGAGCTCCTGGAACAACGACGGGTTCTCCGGCAACATCCAGCAGCACGTCGGGTACCCCACCCAGATCCCCAACGGCGCGAGCGCGCGGGCGGGCGTCAACGAGCTGAACCGCCTGGTCCGCGACCAGCGCGCCGCCTGCCCGGACCAGCACGTCAAGATGGCCGGGTACTCCCTGGGAGCCGGGGTGGTGCACACCTGGGTCACCGAGAACTGGCAGACCTTCGGCAACGTCAACGCCATCCTCATCGCGGACCCCAAGCGCCAGGGTCCTCCCGGGGCCAACGGCGGAGCCGTGCCGTTCGGCGGCATCATCGGCGCTCCGCTCGCCGGCGCGGACAAGTTCTTCGGCAACGTGCCCGTCAAGACGATCTGCCACTGGGACTACGTCTGCGACGAGTCCGCCGGCATCTGGACCTACCCGAACAACCACGTCAAGAACTACCCCGAAGACTTCAACATGGACCACCACAACGACAGCGCCAACGAGCAGTGGTATAACGGCGCCTGGTACCCGGCGAGCTGGTAGTCGCGGAGCACTCGTCGGCCGGGTCCGGAGCCGACTCCCTCACCACCTGTCAGTGCCCGGGGTACGTCCGGGCACCGACAGGTGGTGATCTGCTGTGCGGCTGCTGTGCGGCCCGGGGCGGTCGCGGGGGTGCCGCCCCGTCATCGGGATGTCATCGACCCTCCCTAGCGTGACCGCGCACGGACAAAAACCCTCGGACTGCTGGAAAGGACGGCCCGATGGCGCGGAGGGGACTCAAAGCGAGGCTGCCGGTGGCGGTCATGGCCGCGGCGGCGTTGATCGGCACGACGGCGGCCACCGGAACACCGGCCGGCGGACCGGCGGCCGCCGTGGCAGTACCGGACAAACCGACGATCCGCTACACCGAATACGGGATCCCGCACATCACCGCCCCCACCCTGGAGGGGCTGGGGGAGGGCTACGGATACGCCGCGGCCAAGGACAACATCTGCACCCTGGCCGACACCTACCTGATGGTCAACGCCCAGCGGTCCCGCTACCTGGGCCCGGGCGGCAAGGCGAGCCCCGGCCAGAACCAGAACAGCACCACCAACCTCAACAGCGACCTGTACTTCCAGCGGATCAACGACAACAGGGTGGTGGAGGGACTGATCGACCAGCCCGCGCCCAAGGGGCCGGAGCCGGAGGTCAAGGAGGCCATCCGCGGCTACGTCCAGGGCTACAACCGGTACCTGGCCGAGACCGGCGTCAACAACATCTCCGACCCGGCCTGCCGCGGCGCGGCCTGGGTGCGGCCGATCACCGAACTGGACGTCTACCGGCACGCGCACGCCGAGATCATCATGGGCGCCGCCGATCCGCTGCTGGACGGTGAGGTGAACGCCGCGCCCCCGGGGGCATCAGTTGCCGCCCAGCCGGCCGCCGCGGTGCCGCAGCTCTCTCCCGAGGAGACCGGCAACCGGATCCGCGAGGCGATGGCCGCCGCCCGGCAACAGGGCAGCATGGGCAGCAACGCCCTGGCGGTCGGCTCCCAGGGGGTGTCCGGGGGCACCGGCATGCTGCTGGCCAACCCGCACTTCCCCTGGCAGGGCAAGAACCGGATGTGGCAGGCCCAACTGACCATCCCGGGGCGCTTCAACGTCTCCGGGGCCAGCCTGCTCGGCCTTCCCGCCGTGAACATCGGGCACAACGACGACGTCGCCTGGAGCCACACCGTCGCCACGGTGGCCCCGTTCGGACTGTTCGACGTGCAGGTGGACCCGTTGCACCCGACCAACTACCTGGTGGACGGCGCCTGGCAGCCGATGACCTCTCAGCAGGTCGGTGTGGACGTGCTGAACCCGGACGGCTCCGTCGGCAGGGTCACCAGGACGCTGTGGTCCACCCGCTACGGCCCGATCACCACGTCGATGCAGGGCGTCCCACTGCCCTGGGTGGTGAGCGCGCACGCGGTACGCGACGTGAACATGGACAACCTGCGGGCGTTGAACACCTGGTTCCACCTCGACCAGGCCAAGGACGTCAACGAGGTGGTGAACACCCTGGAGACCACCGAGGGCGTGCCCTTCTTCAACACCGTCGCCTCCGACCGCAAGGGCAACGCGCTGTACGCGGACATCCAGGCCACCCCGAACATCACCGACGCCCACGCGCAGTCCTGCCTCACCCTGACCGGCCAGGTGCTGTTCAACCAGCAGCTGCGGCTGCCCAACGTGCCGCCGATCTCCATCTTCGACGGCAAGCGCAGCGAGTGCGACTGGCCGAACGACCCGAACGCGGTCGCGCCGGGACTGCTGGACCCGCACAAACAGCCGCGCCTGATCCGCTCCGACTTCGTGGGCAACGCCAACGACAGCGCCTGGCTGGCCAACCCCGAGCAGCCACTGTCCTTCCCCCGGGTGATGGGCGACAGCGCGGCGCCCCGCTCGCTGCGCACCCAGGAGCTGATCCTGACCGCGCAGAACCGGATCAACGGCACCGACGGCCTGCCGGGCCGGGGCTTCACACCGGAGAACATGCAGCAGCTGCTGTTCGCCGACAACAGCAGGGCGGCCGACCTGGCCCTCAACGCCACGGTGAGCGCCTGCCAGGGCGCGCCGTTCGGGCTCGTCCTGGTGGACGGCAACCTGGTCAACATCAGTGAGGCGTGTCCGATCCTGGCCGCCTGGAACCACAAGTACACCTCGGACAGCCGGGGTTCCTGGCTGTTCGAGAACTTCTGGTTCAACCTGACCGGCGGGCAGGCGATCGAGAAGCTGCCGTGGCGGGTCCCCTTCGACCCCAAGGACCCGGTGCACACGCCCAACTCGCTGGACGCCGGGAACGACAACGTCCGCAACTCGCTCGCCCGGGCCGTCCTCGCGCTGCGCAACGCGGGCATCCCGCTGAACGCGCGGCTGTCGGACGTCCAGAAGGTCACCCGCAACGGCGAGCAGATCCCGATCCACGGCTCGCTCCACGACCTGGGCGTGCTGAACGTGGTCACGCCCGGCCTGGTCGACGGCAAGTTCGACATCACCTTCGGCTCCAGCTTCATCCAGGAGACGCGGTTCACCGCCGACGGCCCGCCGCAGACCTCCTCGGTGCTGGCCTACTCCCAGTCCGCCAACCCCAACTCGCCGCACTACGCCGACCAGACCAAGTTGTTCTCGGCCGGCCAGTGGGTGACGGAACGTTACACCGAGGACCAGATCGCCGCCTCACCGGTCCTGGAGGTCAAGGTCCTTGACTGAGGCCGCGCCGCACACGACGACGCTCACGAGGGGGAACACCATGAAGAGGACATCGCGCCGCTGGCGAACGGTGGTTGCCCTGCTGGCCGCCGTCGTCGGGATCGTGGCGACGGCCACGACGGCCGGTCCGGCCCAGGCCGCCGGCACCGGGGCGCCGCCGAGGATGGCGGACGGCTTCGGCCTGACCCAGGTCGACCCGGCCGTGGGCGGAGCCACCAACTTCTACCTCACCGTGACCACACCCGAGGTCACCGGCAAGCACCACATCAAGATCATCCTGCCGAGCGGCTACTACGACGACCCCACCAGGCGCTACCCGGTGCTGTACTTCCTGCACGGCTCGCCCGACGACCCCGTCCAGCAGAACTACCCGGCGCTGACCGCCTCCAACGCGATGATCACCGTCATCCCGGACGGCGGCGCCCGGGGCTGGTACGCCAACTGGCTCAACCAGAACACCCAGCTCGGCGCCCAGAACTGGGAGAACTTCCACCTCAAGCAGGTGATCCCGTTCATCGACGCGAACCTGCGCACCATCGCCACCAAGAAGGCCAGGGCCGTCGCGGGCGTCTCCATGGGCGGGTTCGGGGCCCTCCATTACGCCCAGGACCGCCCTGACCTGTTCAGCCAGACCGCGTCCCTGTCCGGAGACATCGACCTGTCGGCCGACTCCATGGACCTGCGACTGGCCGTCGTCGCCTCCCTCATCGACGGCCAGGGCGTGATCTGCGGCTCGGCGTCCGGATTCTGCGACCCCGCGAACGACCCCTACAAGCCGGGCGTGGACAGTGACGCCCTGTTCGGCACGCCCTACCCGGTGTTCAACGCGGACTGGCGGTGGAACGCGGCCGACCCGTCCCAGCACATGGACAAGCTCGCCGGCGTCGGGGTCTCCATCTACGTGGGCAACGGACGCGGCGTGCCCACCGATCTGGAGTTCTGGCTCGAAGGCGCGTCCAAGCACGTCAAGGACCACATGGACGCCCTGGGCATGCCCTACTACTACGTCGACTACGGCGACGGCTCCGCCTGGGGCACCCAGTGCAACGGCGGCCACAACGGCGGCTGTTGGGAACAGGACCTCCGGGACCTGATCCCCCGTCTGGAACGGGCCCTCGCCTCCTGACCGTGCGCGACCGCCAGGGCTCCACCGGGCACCGCCCCGGTGGAGCCCGCGGCGTTCGTCGGGCCGGTCAGCGCGCGGCTCCGGTGAGGCCGAGGCCGGCCTCGTCCCCGCGCAGGATCATCTGGCACGTCAGCCGCAGCATCCGACTCGGCGAAACCCCCAGGTCGTCGGCCAGCCGGCGGCGGGCACGGTCGAACACGGCCAGTGCGTCGGCCTGTCGGCCACTGCGGTACAGCGCACGCATCAGCAGCGCGGCCAGCGGCTCGTTCAGGGGGTGTTCCGCGGACAAGGCGATCAGCTCGGCGATCGCCTCGGAGCACCGGCCCAGCCCCAGCTGCCACTCCACCTTCCGCTGTGCGACGGTGATCCTGCGCTCGGCGAGCCGCAGCCGCTCCAGCTCGGCGAGCGGGCCGGGCAGGCCGGCCAGGAGCTCCCCGCGAAACAGCTCCAGCGCCTGGGAACAGAGGCGGACCGCCTCGGCCGGTTCGCCCGCCCGATGGGCCGTCCCGGCGTCGGTGACCAGGCTCTCCATGCGCGTCAGGTCCACTTCGGCCGCGCCGGAGACCAGACGGTAGCCACACCGGTCGTGCTCGATCACCGAGTCCGGGCTGTCCCCGATGCGCAGGGTCTTGCGCAGCCGGTAGATGTGGACGGGCACCACGTTCGTTACCGGCGGCTCCGACCCCCACACCCCGTCGAGCAGTTCCGGCTGGCTGACGGTCCGTCCCGCGCGCAGCGCCAGCGCTGCCAGTACGGCCTGCTGGCGCAGGTGCCCCAGGTCCAACGGCCGCCCGTCCTGCCATGCCCGCAGCGGTCCGAGCACGGAGATCCGCACCTTCGGTGTGGCCGCTCGGCCGGCGGCGCTGCGCGGCACCGGGCTCACCACCTGCGTGCGGGGGCCGCAGCCGGGGGCGACCAGTCCGCAGTCGAAGGCGTGGACGATCGCGGCGGCCCGGTCGCGCAGCCCGAGTTTCACGAGGATCCGCGCGAGGTGTCCGGCCACGGCGTCCTCGGGGACGGCGAGGGCGGCGGCGATCTCGTCGTCTCTCAGGCCGCAGCCGACCGCGTGGAGCACCTCGCGCTCGTGCTGCCCGAGCGCGGCGGCGCTCGGCCGGCTGGTGGTGGCGGTCGTCGGCATCGCTGCTCCCTGGACTCTGGGCCGGCCGGTCTGGCGGAGGCCGTCGACACGGTAGTAAGGGGAGCGTCGGGCGAGGAATCCGGAACGATCCGGAGGAGCGCGCGCGACGGTTCGCGCCGGACCGGCGCACGCGGGTGATCACCACCCGGTTGAGCTGCGCAGGTCCCCGTGGTGGTCAGGGGCAGCGGGCGAGGCCGGGGCGGTCCT
Organism: Kitasatospora sp. NPDC056531; assembly: GCF_042794375.1. Lineage (NCBI taxonomy): Bacteria > Bacillati > Actinomycetota > Actinomycetes > Kitasatosporales > Streptomycetaceae > Kitasatospora > Kitasatospora sp. NPDC056531. The sequence continues at coordinate 32,316 of NZ_JBHTTU010000055.1, forward strand.
TGGTGCGGACGGCGGGGAGCCAGGCGGTGGTGGGGCCGGGCAGGTGGACGCGGTACCAGATGGTCGAGCTGACGTCCTCCTCGTTGATGATGGGCAGGCCGGTGGGGAGTTGGCAGTCGGCGTCCAGGGTGTCGTCGTTCCAGACGCGGGTGGGGATGACGTTCCCGGCGGTGTAGGGGCGCTGGGGGTCGACGGCGAGGCCGAGGCTGCACTCGGGGTCGCGGTCGGTGCGGTCCTGGCAGTCGCGTTCGGCGTTGAAGACCCTGATGCGGGCGGAGTGCGCGGGCGGGTCGGGGTGTGGCCAGAGCGCGGCGGCGGTGGCGGCGGCCGTGGCACAGGTGGCGAGGGCGAGCAGCGCGGTGCGCGGTCGTGGGCGGCGGGGGCGGCGGGGCCGGCGCCCGGACTGGTGGGCGCCGATGCGGGCGAGCAGGCTCTCGGCGGTGTGCGGGGCGCGGGCGGCGTGGGTGGGGGCGAGGCAGTCGGCGGCGAGCGCGCGCCAGAACGGGGGGACGGCTGGGGCCAGGCGCAGCGCGGCGCGACCTTCCGCGTACTGCTGGGCGGCGGCGCTGCGGGCGGTGGGGGTGGCGCCGGGGAAGGGCGGGACGCCGGCGGCGAACACCTCGTGGATCACCACGCCGAGCGCCCAGATGTCGGCGGTGGTGCGGATCTTGACGCCGTGTTCGCCGAGCGGCGCCTTCCAGCGCTCCGGCGGGAGGTAGTCGGGGGTGCCCATGGGGGCGGAGTGGCCGTGGGTGCCGGTGAGTTCGATGGCGAGGCCGAAGTCGGAGAGTCGGACCTCGCCGTCCCGGCCGATGAGGACGTTCTCGGGTTTCAGATCGGTGTGGACCCAGCCGGAGCGGTGCAGATGGGCCAGGCCCTCGCAGATGCCGGCGACGATCCGGCCGCCCCGGGCCTCGTCGACGCCGGTGGCGAGCAGGTCGCGCAGGGTGCACCGGGCGCGTTCCATGACCAGGACGATCGCGCCGTCGAGCGCGGGGTGGTCGGGGGCGGCCAGGACGAGGGTGTCGAGCAGGCGGACCAGCCGGGGGTGCGGGGCGGTGCGGGCCAACTCGGCTTCGCGGCGGGCGGCTTCGGCGACCTGGCGGGCCTGGCGGGGGGCGAGTCCGGCGGTCGGCAGTACCTTGAGGGCGACCGTGTCGTCCCCACTGGCCGTGTCGTCCGAACCATCCGGACCGTCCGAACTGTCCGAGCCGCCCGAGTCGCCCGTGTCCTCCGCCCGGCGGGCGGCATAGACGGTCGCCCAGCCGCCTTCACCGATGAGCCCGGTGACGGTCCACCCGCCGACCCGGTGGCCGGGCGGCAGCAGGTCGTCGCCGTCCCCGCCAAAGGCCAGGTCGTGCACCATCGAGGCCCCTCCTTACCGGCCGGGCTCGGCCGCTTCGGGGCGCGGCAGGAGCGCGAGGTGCTCCTCGCGAACGATGCCGAACTTCAGGGCGAGTCCGACGACGGCCTCGCGCTTGCCGTTGCGCCGGTCTGCGCGGCCCGCGCCGTCGGGCAGGTCGATGCGGAGCTTCTCATCGGCCAGGTAGTCGAGGTGCGAGCTGACCGCGCGGGCGGTGAGCCGGGCGCAGGCGGGGTGGGTGCGGAGCCGTGCAACCACCTGGGGGGTGGTGGGTACGGCGGCGGGGGAGTGGTCGCGCAGCCACGGTTCGCAGAGCGCGACCAGGACCAGGAAGTAGGTGGCGGTCTCGTCCAGCGAGTACGCCGTCATGGTGCGGCTCTCCCAGGAGCCGCCGCGGGCGTGCGGGTCCAGGTAGACGTGGTCGGGCGCGAACACCTGGAAGGACAGCGGGGTTTCACGCCGCGAGGGCAGCACCACCCGGGAGAACTCGAAGGGGATCGGCGCGCCGATCCGCCGCGGCGGCACCCGCAGGTACTCGCCGGCGCCCTCCGGGTTCTCCACCAGGTAGGCGTGGGTGTTGCTGAGGTTGCTCAACTGCCAGTGGTCGTCGGTCGCGTGGATCTCGCCGGCCAACCGGGAGACCGTCTCGTCGCCGAGGCGCAGCTCCACCGGCGTGCCGACGGAGCCGCGGCCGAAGCGCGCCCGCTCTCCCGGACCGAGCCGCAAGGTCACCGCGTCGTCGCCGTTCCCCTCCGGCAGGTGGACGAGAATGCCGCTCACCGTTCCCCCGTCCCGCGCACCGCTGTCCCGTTTCGCATGCCGACCGTTCCCCCTGACGGACGAACGTTACCTCTTTGGGCATGACAATAAACCGTACGGTGGTGCACGCCACGTGACGGGGGAACGGGGGAGCGGGCGGACGGGCTCTCAGGGCATCGGCACCCCCGAGGGCAGTGGCGCCACCGGGCGGTCGCCGAAGGCGGCCCACGGCCGCCAGCCGCCGCCGGGCCGCTCCTGAACGCGGGTGCGCAGCCGGCCGTCCTCGGCCACCGCGAAGACGTGCAGCCGTCCGGTGGGGTCGGCCGCGGCCGACGGCGGCGCGGCGAGCGCCGGACCCGGTTCGCCGAAGTCCTCGCCGAGCACGCCGTCCGGCGCCCAGGCCCCGGCGGGCGCCGACTGCCAGCGGTGGGCGAGCCGGTCGCCGCCGGGGGCGAGGGCGAGCGCCTCCAGCCGGCCGTCCGCGCCGGGGATCGGCAGCGGCGCGGCCGTGGACCAGCCCAGCAGCGGCTGCCAGCTGTCCCAGCCTCCGCTGGGCACCGACTGACGGCGCTGGAAGGCCGCCGTGCCGGACGGGGCGATCGCGGTGACGTACAGCCGTCCGGTGCCGTCGCGGGCCACCCGCGGTGCGGCACCGGCGGGGGTGCCGAAGCGCTCCCAGGCGGACCAGGCGCCGCCGGGCGAGGTCTGCCAGCGGTGCAGCAGCGCCGCGCCGCCGGGGGCGAGCACGAACACCTCCAGTCGGCCGTCGGCATTGGCGGCGACGACCGGCGGCGCGCCCACCGGGCCGCTGAAGCCCGCGTCCCAGGCGTCCCAGGCGAGCGAACCGGGCGACCACTGGCGGCGGCGGGCGATCAGGGTGCCGCCCGGGCTGAGCGCGAAGACCTCCAGCCGGCCGTCGGCGTCGCGGGCGACGGCGGGGGCGGCGCCGGCCGGGCCCCCGAACACCTCCCAGTCCGACCAGGTGCCGTCCGTCCGCTGGCACCGGTGGTGCAGGTTGGCACCGCCGGGGGCGAGCGAGAACACCTCCAGTCGGCCGTCGGTGTCGCGGCCCAGCACGGGCACCGCGCCGGCCGGGCCGCCGAACAGCTCCCAGTCCGACCAGCTGTCAGTGTCCGGGTCGAGCTGGACCCGGCGCAGCATCGACCGGTCGGCCGCGTCGAGGGCGAACACGTTCAGTCGGCCGCGCACGTCCAGGGCGGCGACCGGGTTGTCCGGGCTCTGCCAGGGCGGCGGGGCGGACTGCCAGCTCAGCGGGGCCAGGTACAGGCCGTGCCGGAACCAGCCGGCGGCGCTCGCCCACCACTGCTGCCCGTCGGTGACCACTTCCACCGCGTGGCCCGGCACATGGCCGGCGTAGCCGTCGAGGGTGAAACGGAACGGGTCCTGGGAGGCGAGGACGTCGGTGCCCTCGTAGCCGTTCCGCGGTCCGATGAACAGGTAGTACCAGCCGTCCCGGGCCACCACGAAGGGCGACTCGGTGACCGAGACGCCGTCCGCGGCGGTGGCCGCGTCGGCGAAGGCGATGCCGGGATCGCCCCAGGTCAGCAGGTCGGTGGAGCGCCGGTAGCAGACCTGGTGCCGGCCGTCGGTGGTGGACAGCTCGGTGTAGTACATCACCCACTCGGCGCCGATCCGCAGCACCATCGGGTCGCGGGCGGCGTTCCCGCGGAACAGCGGCCCGGACGGCAGCCTGGTCCAGGTGAACAGGTCGGTGGAGGTGGCGGCGTTGATCGCCGCCCCGGCGCGCCCGCCCGCCGCGTAGAACATCCAGTGCACGCCGTCCGACTCGACGACGTGCGGGGCCCACAGGTGCTCCTCCCCGAAGTAGGAGGTGTCGACGGTCAGCGCGTCCGGGTGACCGGTCCACGGCCCGGACGGGTCGGGCGCCGAGGCGTGCGCGAGCGAGACCTCGGCCGAACTGTCGGGGGCCTGCCCGGGCGGCGCACTGTCGCCGATGATGCTGAACAGGTGCCAGCGCCCGCCGGCCTGGATCAACGTGTGGTCGTTGAGGTAGCGGCGGTGTGTGGTGGAGGGGTCGTAGACCTGGCCGAACGGGCCGGCGGCGCTCACCCACAGGTGGGGGGCGCTGGCACCGGTGGTGGCGGCGGACGCCACGCTGGCGGTACGGCCTGCGAGCGGGAGCACGAGTGCTCCCGCTCCGGCCGCCCGCAGCAGGTCACGCCTGCTGATCGGGTACATGGCTGTGCTCCAGGGGACTTGCCGGCGAGGTTTGCTGACGTCTAGTCAGCTGGTTCGGTTTGGTCAGCTGACGGCGGGTCCGGCGGTGGTGTTGAGCCAGGCCCAGTCGGACCAGGTGGAGAAGCCGGTCTGCCACTTGTGGTAGACGCCGGCGCTGCTGGTGCCGAACACCTCGATCCGGCCGTCGGCGTTGGCCGTGGCGACGATCTCGGTGCCGGCGCCGCCGAAGGTGTCCCACTGGCTGTACGGCGCGTTCAGATTGCTCTGCCAACTGTGCTGCGCGGTGCTGCCGTTGATGGCGAACACCTCGACGCGGCCGTCCGCGGTCGGCTGGCTGGTGAGCTGGGAGTCGGCGGGTCCGCCGGTGGCCTCCCAGTCGGACCAACTGGTGGGGTTGGTCTGGTACTTGTGGTAGATGCCGGCGGGGCCGGAGGCGAAGACTTCGAGGCGGCCGTCCTGGTTGTGGTCGACGGTGAGGTCGTGGCCGCCGCCGCCGAAGGTCTCCCAGGTGGACCAGGCGCCGTTGACGGCGGTCTGCCACTGGTGTTGGAAGGTGGTGCCGTTGAGGGCGAAGACTTCGAGTCGGCCGTCGGGGGCTTTGCCGAGTCCGATCTCGCTGTTGGCGGGGCCGCCGCCGGCGGTTTCCCAGTTGGACCAGCCGCTGTTGGGTGCGGTCTGGTACTTGTGGAAGATGCCGACCGGGCCGGAGGCGAAGAGTTCGAGGCGGCCGTCCTGGTTGGCGCCGACGGCGATGTTGTGGCCGCCGCCGCCGAAGGTCTCCCAGTTGGACCAGGCGCCGGAGGGCTGGAGCTGGTAGCGGTGTTGGAGGGTGTTGCCGTTGATGGCGAACATCTCCAGGCGGCCGTCGGGGTCGGGGCCGATGGCCAGTTGCGCACCGCCCGGGCCGCCCAGGGACTCCCAGTCGGACCAGGCTCCGCTCACGGCCGTCTGCCAGGCGTGCGAGATACCGTTCGCGCCGGCCGCGAACACCTCCAGACGACCGTCCGCCGAACGCGCGGACACCACCCGACCGGACTGCGCCGGGTACACCGGCGGGGCGGGACGGGGGCCGGTCCCCGGCGTGCAGGGCATGGTGATGCCGCGGTCCGCCAGGTAGGGGATCGGGTCGGTGCGTACGGTCGCGTTCGAGTCGGCCCAGACCCGCAGGTGCAGGTGCGGGCCGCTGGAGGTGCCCTCGCTGCCCATCAGCGCGATCTGTTGACCGGCCGTCACGTGGTCGCCGGTGGCCACGTCCCGCTCGCGCATGTGCCCGTACTCGGTGATGGTCCCGTCGGAGTGCAGGATGCGGATCCACTGGCCGTAGCCCTGCGCCGGGCCGGAGGCCAGCACCTGGCCGTCGCCGACCGCGTAGATCGGGGTGCCGTAGTCGTTGGCGATGTCGATGCCGTTGTGCTCCGGGGTGTAGCCCTGGGAGATGTAGCCGGCGGCCGGGCAGGACGCCGCGAACCCGGCGGCCGCGGCGGGGGCGGTGGCGGCGGCCGGGGCGGTCGGCACGGTGACCGGCAGCAGCAGGGCGACCGCGGCCAGGGCCAGGCGGGAGGCGCGGCGGGAGAAGGAGGGGAACACCGGAGCGCTCCTCACGCCTTGCGCAGGCGGTCGATGATGCCGTCGAGGTCGAGCCGCATCATGTCGGGCCGGATGATGTGGCCGCCGTCCACCTCGTGCGAGTCGTGCGGGATGCCGGCCTGGTCGAGCAGGGCGCGGAACTCGTGCTGCCCGGCGAGGACTTGGGGCTCGTTGACGCTGCTGAACCAGTCGACCGGGCTGGGGCTGGTGCCGGCGACCAGGAAGACCCGCTTGTTGCGGTAGCTCTCGATCCGCTCCACCGGGTTGTCGGCGCTCACCCGCGCCTGGTCCCAGAACGGCGCGCCGTAGATCGTGCCACCCGCCAGGTCCAGCGCGGCTGAGGAGGCGTTGGCCCAGTGCGCCACCAGGCCGCCGTCCCGGCGCAGGCTGGCCGGGCCGGAGTGGGCGCTGACCGAGGCGAAGTGGCCGTAGTACTTGGCGGCGTACTTCAGCGCGCCGAAACCGCCCATCGAGAAGCCGGACACCGCGCGGCCGTCGTACTCCGCGAACGTACGGAAGTTGGCCTCGACCCACGGCAGCAGCTGGTTGATGTGGAACTCCTCCCAGTTGCGCGGGCCCACGTTGGAGCTGACCGGGTTGGAGTACCAGCCGGCGTGGCCGCCGTCCGGCATCACCACGATGATCGGCTTGCCGATGGTCCAGTCGCGGACGCCCATCCGGTCGAAGGTGATGAAGTCCTGGTCGGTGCCGCCGCCGTGGAACAGGTACAGCACCGGGTAGGTGCGGCCGCTCGTCTGGTAGTCGTCCGGCAGCAGCACGTTCACGGCGGGGTTCCAGCCGATCGCGGAGGTCTGGAAGCGGTAGTACCACATCCGCGGGTCGCTCTCGTTGCGGTCCAGGATGGTCAGGCCGAAGCCGTTGTCGGCGGCCGCCGCGGGCTTCGCCGACGCCAACGAGCCCGCGGTGCCCAGCGCCAGCGCGGCGCCGAGCCCGCCGGCGGACTTGAGGATGCTCCTGCGGGTGGGGTGGTGCGCGGTCAACGTGACCTCCTGTGGGCGCGTGGCGGCGGCCGTCCGGACCGCCGGGTGTCGAGCGGTTGGGACGGTAGCCACGCACCGCGCGGCGCGGAACCCGGAACCATACGGACTGACAGGAGCGGACCGGTCGCCCAGACTGTTCTTTTTCGGGGCGCGGTGGCCCTCCTGGCCTCCGGGCCCGGCATGACTTCGTACGACAACTGCCCGAAACCGCTCCCGACAAGGGAAACTGCCCGCCAGCACCGCTGACGGGCAGTCACGAAATCTCCGGCCTCGGGGAAGGCCCCGCGCCGTGTTCCCTGTCCTACCCCTTCTTCCTCTCGTCGGCCTTCTCATCTTCCCAACCATGTTTCCGACCGCTGACCACTCGATACGGTCGCATCATCTCGTTGTCCTCGTGACCGAGGACGTGGCAGTGCCAGACGTACTGGCCGACCGTCGGATCGAACGGGAACAGGTTGAGCCCGGGCCTGGAGCGGTGGACGGGCACGCTGGTCGGAGCGAAACGCACGATGACCGTGGTCACCTGATGGGGGAACGACTTGACCGTGTCCTTCCACCCTGATTCACCCGGGTCCGGCGGCATCGGATCCCCCGTGAGGAACGGGCTGACCGCCGGGTTCCCTCCGACCGCCCCGTCGGCGTTCGGCTTCCGGTACGACAGTGGCGGACCGTAGCCCGGGCAGAAGTCGACGTCGGAGGGCTTGCAGGCACTCGGGAAGGACCCGTCCCAGGCCTTCATGTACTTCTCGTAGTCGATGTTCTGGCGGCTGACGATCTGGAACTGCACCAGGTGCGTGTGGATCGGGTGGTAGGCGGTCGGCACGTCCTCGGCGTTGATGAACTGCCACAGCTCGGTCGATCCCACCTGGGGCAGCTCACTGATGCCGTCCTTCGGGAACTCCCGCTCGATGCTGGGGGACTCGCGCCCGTCGTAGAGGGTGTTGTTGAGGTACTCCTCGATGTTCCCGCCTCTTGGCTGCGTGCTCGCGGTGCTGAGCTCGTTGAGCACGAACTGCCTGACCTTGTCGACCTTGACGCGCGGCCTGCCGTCCGGGCCGGTCAGGTGGACCATGGGTACCGGGCGGGCGCAGACGCACTCCTCCGGGACGGAGCGAGCGGGATCGCAGCTCTCGTCGCGGCCCGTCAGGGGCTTGGTCACCTGGATCTGCATGATGTGCGGCAGGGGCGTGTCGAGCGTTCCCGTGTTGGTCACGGTGATCGTTTTTCCGGCCAGTTTCGTGAAGTCCACGATGACGTCGGCGCGCTCGCCGGGCATGAAGTCCAGGTCGCTGCACTCGGTCGTGGATTCGCCTCCCGCGCACGCCGTGCCGTTGACCGGCACGGGATGGTCCAGGTAGGCGTCGTCGGCGCCGATCTGGTACACGGGAGCGCCCCCGAAGTGCAGGGCGAAGCGCCGCCCGTTGGCGCCGTTGAGGAGGCGGAAGCGGTAGCGCCTCGGCTCCACCTGGAGGTACGGCCAGGCTGCTCCGTTCACGGTCGCGACGTCTCCGAACTCACGTACGCCCCAGAAGGGGTGGTAGTCCGGATTGGACGGCGGGATGACGAGCAGTTGACCGTTGGTGTCGAAGACACGGTCCTGCAGAGCCATCTCGATCTCGTAGGGACCGCTCGGGAGGCCCTTGGGCTCCTCTTTCGGGTCCTTGAGGAAGTAGAAGCCCGCCAGTCCGCCGTAGACGTTGTTGCGGGTCGCCCCGAGGACGTGGTCGTGGAACCACAGCGTCCCGGGTTCCTGGGAGTTCTGATAGGTGTAGACGGCCTCGCCCGGAGCGGGTTTGTCGTCCGAACAGTACTGCGACCCCCTCAAGCCGTTCGGCGTGAACCACGTGTCCGGACCACCGTCGTAGCAGGCACTGATCTCGGCGCCGTGCAGGTGCACGGTGGCGGGCTGCGGCCCGGTGTAGGCCTGGCACACCGGATTGTCCGCATTCTGCGGCTCGCTGCAGTTCATGGGCATTCCGGCGCCCGGTGTCTTCAAGGGATTGGCCCAGTGAACGGTCTGATCGACCTTCATCAGGCCCTGTACCAGCCCGGGACCGTACGGATTTGACGGGTTGAAACTCGGCAGCCGGTTCTCGTAGGTGACCCGCGTCGGCGTGTGCCTCTCGGTTTCGATCGTCACCGCCGGCCAGTGCGCGGGACCCAGGACCTGCTTGCTGGTCGTGTCCGAGGTCTCATAAGCCCACACCCGGGTCTTTCCGAACGTCACCCCCAGGCCACAGGTGTCCTGCCGGCCCTGCGGAAGCACCTCCTGATCGGTCTCCGTCATGGCGACGGTGAGATCCCTGTGGGTCGCCGCATCGACCCGCGGCGTCGACCCCGCCGGGCCGAAGACCGGCAGCGGGGTTGCGAACTGGGGGATGCATTCCCCCGGCAGGGGCGTCTGCGGGACCAGGGCACCGCCCACGCGCGGTGCCCCCAACGCCGGGGCGACCACCGCGATACTCGACAACACCGCCAGCAACCCGACCGCCGCGGTACGCGCCCGCCTCCTTGCCCCGCCACCCAGTCGCGGAACCGACATCCTCTGCGTCACCACACCTCCCGAACACTGTCGCAAACCGCCTCATGGAGTAAACGGACCAGGCCAACTTGGCCTGCCGGCACGTCGGCCTCGGCCTTCGACACCTCGATGTCACCCGCTCGGGCGCCCAGTTGTCCGGAAGGCCCCGAAGGTGCGCTCGGCGCGTCGGCATTCCGGTGCCGGGCGTGCCCGTGGTTGCCACCACCGCCGACTTCCTGTGAGGCATCGGCTTCCGGCCCGCCCGCTACCATGTCCGTCCTGATCGGGCCGGCCACATCGCATCAGGCCCTCCGCGGACGGCGGGGCCAGGATCCCGTGTCTCTGTCAGCGTTCTGGCCGATGAGGCGGTGCTCGTTGTCGCCGTGTTCGCCGTGTTCGCCGTGTTCGCCGTGCTGGATGGTGGTGGGGTCGGTGGCGGTGTGGATGGTGGTGTCGCCGCCGCCACCACCGCCCCTGCCGCCGATACAGAGCTCGGGAGAAAGATTCGGTGAGCCGCGGCCCCCGTCACCGCCGAAGCCTGTCGTGGCACCGGAGAAGCTGCTTCCCGTCCCGCCGGTTCCGGCGACGCAGCGCCGGTCAAGTCGGGTGAGGTCGCCGCCCGCACCTCCCGTGCCGGGGGACTGGGCGGGGGTACTGCCGCCCTTTCCACCTCCCCCCGGGTTGGTGAGGAAGATGGAGAAGGTGTGGCCTTGGTCGCCTTCGCCTGCGTTCAGTCCCCCGTCTCCGCCGCGTCCCCCGGAGGCGAGTCCCGAGCCGTCGCCGGCACCGCCGCCACCGCCCGCGACGGCCAGCATCGCGCCGTTCGCGCTGACGCTGGATGCCCCACCTCCACCCCCGCCACTGTGCTCACGGCCGGGCACGCTGGGTCCGCCCGAGCCGCCGCCGTTGTACCCGCCTGCGGCGAAACTGCCGCAGCCGTGGCCGCCGGTGCCCCCGACGTTGACGGTGTAGGTGGTCGCTGCGGTGGTGACCAGCGTGGTGACCACCCGCCCCCCGGTTCCCCCGGGCTGACCGTAGAAGATCGAGCAGATATGCGGGTCGCCGCCGCCGGCGCCGTCCGCGGTGATCTTCACCAGTGCCCCGGCCGGGACGTTGTAAGTCTCTTGGTGGCCGGTGAAGTCGAAGGTGTGGCTCACCGCTGCCCGCACACCACCAACGCGGGGGGCGGCCGCCGGCGCGGCGGTGGCCGGCAGTGCCCCCGCACCGGTCAGCAGCGCGCACACCGCCGCACCCACCCCACATGCCACGCGCCCCGATGAGGGAGCCTCAATGGACGAGCAAGGAGCCGTGATCTGCGTCTGCGCGCCGTGTCCCCGCAGGGATCAACGCTTTTGCGAGCGTCACCGGTCATCGTGGAGGCACCTCTCCTCGTAGCGGACCCGCGGCCCTCCCCTTCGGAGCGCGGGGACGACACGGCACCAGACGGCACCGTTGGCGGTCACCTGGTAGCATAAAAGCAACGATCTGTCAAATTAGGAAAATGTGGGGCAATCGCGGCGCGTTGCAACGAGGACAGCGCGGCCCCATGGCCGCAGTCAGCGGCTGGACACTCGGCGGGCCCGGGAACAGTTGAGAAAGCCGGAATGCCGCCACCCGCAGGTGACGGCCCTCCAGCGCCTTCTCGGGGCCGCAGCAGCCAAGCCCGGTCCCTTCAGGGCCGGGTCACGTTGACGAGGCCGGCGGGTACCCGCGGGTGCGCACGAGGTCGTGGATGAGGTCGGTGAAGGCGCGGGTGGCGGCGCTCCGGTAGGCGTCGGTGCGTCGCAGGAGGGTGACGGTGCGGGTGGGGAGGGCCGGGTCGAGCGGGATGCGGGCGAGCCGGGGGTGGTCGTGGGTGACGGCGTCGGGCAGGACGGTGGCGAGCGGGGTGCGCTGGACGACCTCGGTGAGGGCCTGGACGGAGTTGGCCTCGACGGCGATGCGCGGGCTGACGCGGTGGAGTGCGAAATAGTCGTCGATGTGGCCGCGGGTGGCGAAGTCGCCGCTGAGTAGCGCGAGTTGGACGTCGGTGAGGTCCCGCACCGGTAGCGGGCCGGTCTGGCCGGCGGCGGGGTGGTGGGTGCCGGTGACGAGGGTGAGGGTCTCGGTGAACAGCGCGGTGGCGGTGACGCCGGGCAGGTGGGGGCCCTGGAAGGCGATGCCGAGGTCGAACTCGTCGGTCAGCAGGCCGGCTTCGATGCGGTCCTGGCTGGTCTCCCGTACGGTCAGGGTGATGCCGGGGTGGCGGGTGTGGAGTTCGGCGGTGAGCGGGCCGACCAGGTAGGCCGTGAAGGTGGGGGTGACCGCCAAGCGCAGCTGTCCGCGCGAGAGGTCCTGCACGTCGTGGACCGCGCGTTCGGCGGCGGCGAGGTCCCGCAGCGCGCCGCGGGCGTGGTGAGCGTAGGCCTGGCCGGCGTCGGTGAGGCGCACGGTGCGTCCGGTGCGGTCCAGCAGCTGCGTGCCCAGGATCCGTTCGAGCTGCTTGATCTGTTGGGACAGCGTCGGCTGGGAGATGTGCAGCTCCTCGGCGGCGCGGGTGAAGTTGCCGTGGTCGGCCACGGTGAGCAGGTAGCGCAGATGACGCAGTTCCGGAGCCATGGAGGCCACTATAGATGGCATCAATGGATGCCATGGCTGCTAGGTCTTGGACACTATAGAAGCAGGTCATGCACAGTGGATCTCGCCAGGCCCCACCGGCCCGGCCGCCACGAAAGGGAGTGACCCCATGCGTGACTTCGCCAACGGCATCGAGCGTTTCCAGCGGGACGTCTTTCCGGCCAAGGAGGAGCTCTTCGCCCGCCTGGCCGCCCACCACACCCCGCACACACTGTTCATCGGCTGCTCCGACGCCCGGGTGGTGCCGGAGCTGATCACCGGGTCGGAGCCGGGCGAGCTGTTCGTCATCCGAACCGCCGGCAACCTGGTGCCCGCCTACACCCCCGGGGCCGACGGGGTCGCGGCGAGCATCGAGTACGCCGTCGCCGCACTGGGGGTGCGGGACATCGTCGTCTGCGGGCACTCCGGCTGCGGCGCGATGACGGCCCTCGCCGACGGCCACGACCTGAGCGGGGCCCCGGCGGTCGCCGACTGGCTGCGGCTCGCCGACGCCTCGGTGGCCCGTACCGCCACCCGCGGGGACGTGCCGGCCCTGGTGCGGCAGAACGTGCTCGCCCAACTGGCGAACCTGGCCACCCACCCGTCCGTCGCCCGCGCCCTGGCCGAGCGGAAGGTCACGTTGCGCGGCTGGGTCTTCGACATCGCCACCGGCCGCGTCGAGGACCTGACCGTCGCGGGCCGCGCCGCCGCCGACCACGCCGCCGCGTTCGCGGCCTGACCCCGACTCCCCGGACCGCCGCTGTCGGCGCGGCCCGGGGCCCTATGAACCCGTACGCTTCGCACACGATCCGCGAAGCGTCACCCCACGGAAGGAACCCTCCCATGGTGCACGCCCAGTTCGACCCCACCACCCGCCAGGCGCTCGCCGTCGCCGCCGTCGAGGCCAAAACCCGCAAGGACCTCACCTGAC